>JAYVLI010000190.1:0-48489 GCA_043759535.1 Betaproteobacteria bacterium
ACCGGTGAACACCAGCCCGGCCACCCGGGCAATCTCGCGGAAGCGGCGGCGCGCCAGCTCACCGCTGTTCAGGCTGGCCAGCACATCGGCCAGCAGGCCAGGGCCGCTGGCCAACACGGTTTGGTCCAACAGGCTGCGCAGGTCCAGATCGAGTGCTGCCAGCAGCTCAAACCCGTAGTCGTTGACGCTGATGGAAAAGGTGTTGGGCTGCTGCGCGCTCAAGCGCCAAGCCAGCAGGCTGGCCAGGCCCAGATGCACATGGCGGCCGGCGAATGGGTAGATGAACACATGGTGGCCCTCACGCGAGTGCCACTGCTCCACCAGCAGCGCTCCGGCCGCCGGCAGTTGTGACAAACGGGCCTGGGCTTGCAGCATGGGCCAGGCGGCGTGCAGTTCGGGCTCCAGCCCGGCTGGCGGGCTGTCCGGCACGGCGGCGGCGGGCTGCGTGGCGCTTGTGGCCAGGCGCTGGCCGGCGTCTACCAGCACCGCCAGCGTGGCAGCGGCCAGCTCACTGGACAAGGGCATCTTGCCGCCTGACCAACTGGGCACCACACCACGTTTGCCGCTGGCCTTGCGCACAAACGCCACCATGTCCTGGGTGCGCACGTATTCCAGCATCCGGCCGCCAAACACAAAACAATCGCCGGTTTTCAGGCGGGCGATGAAGCTTTCTTCCACCTGGCCCAGCGATGCGCCACCGCTGGCGGCCTTGGACCACCACTTCACCAGCATGGCCGACTCACCCACGATGGTGCCCACCTGCAGCCGGTGGCGCAGCGCAATGCCACGGTCAGGCACGGTGTATCGGCCGTCGGTCAGCACCACGCGGTGGAAGTCAGGATAGGCACCCAGGGACGCACCACCGCGCACCACAAAGTCCAGCGCCCACTGGAAATCATCCCGGCTCAGGGCTTGATAACTCCAGGCCAACCTGAGCTCATTCAACAGCGCATCGGCCACAAAACCACCGCCCAGCGCCACGCTGACCAGGTGCTGCACCAGCACGTCCAGCGGCGCGTCGGGTGCGTGGCGCGGCTCCACCTGGCCGGCGGCCACGGCGCGGCGGGCGGCCAGTGCCTCGGCCAGCTCCAGCGTGTTGGTGGGCACCAGCGTGATGCGGCTGGCCCGGCCCGGCTGGTGGCCAGAGCGGCCGGCGCGCTGCAGCAGCCGCGCCACGCCCTTGGCCGAGCCGATCTGCAGCACCCGCGAGACGGGCAAAAAATCCACTCCCAAATCCAGCGACGAGGTGGCCACCACTGCCAACAGGCTGCCGGCTTTCAAGCCCGCCTCCACCCAGGCCCGCACCGATTTGTCGAGTGAGCCGTGGTGCAGCGCAATGCGGCCGGCCCATTCCGGTCGCGCGGCCAGCAAGAGTTGGTACCAGCTTTCTGCCTGGCTGCGCACGTTGGTGAAAACCAGCGTCACACCGCCTTCTGCCGCCGTGCGGGTGATCTCGTCCACCACCGGCTGCTGCATCTGCGCGCCCAGGTGGCCGGCCCACGAGAAGCGCCCCGGCTTGGCCGGCAGCAGGGTGTCGATCAGCAGGGTTTTGTCGATGTGGCCACGCACCAGCAGTGGCGGCGCATCACCCGGCGGCTGTGGGCCGAGCAGCATGGCCATGGCGCCGTCCAGATTGCCCAGCGTGGCCGACAAGCCCCACACCAGCAGCCCGGGCCGGCCGGCAGCGCGGCCCCAGGCGGCCAGGCGGGCCAGCAGCAGTTGCACCTGCACACCGCGCTTGTTGCCCACCATCTCGTGCCACTCATCCACCACCACGGTGTGGATGCCAGCCAGCAGCGCTTGCGCCTCAGCCCGGGTCAGCAGCAAGGTGGCCGATTCGGGCGTGGTCACCAGCACCGTGGGCAGGCGGCGGTCTTGGCGGGCACGCTCGGCGGCAGGGGTGTCGCCGGTGCGCAGGCCCAGGGTCCAGGCCGGTGCCAGGCTGGCCAGCGGTGCGGCCAGGGCGGTTTGGGTGTCAGCGGCCAGGGCGCGCATGGGCGTGAGCCACAGCACACCCAGCGGCGGGGCGGTGGTGGCGCTGCCGCTGCGCCTGCGGGGTTTGACGGCGCCATCACTGGCCGGCGCTGCTGGCAACGCAGTCTCAGCGGCACGCAACGCCACACCCAGGCCAGCCGCCCGGCCCAGCGCGCCCAGCGCCACCGCATAGGTTTTGCCAGCGCCGGTGGTGGCATGCAGCAGGCCGCTGCGGCCCTCGGCCATGGCCGCCCAGACCTGGCGCTGGAACGAGAACGGCGCCCAGCCTCGGCCGGCAAACCAGGTCTCGGCCAGCGGCAATGCGGGTGGGCGCTGGCGGGGTTGGGTGGACGCTGCGGGCATCCGGGCATTGTGCTGGGCCAGCGGGTTTGCCCGTGCCGCCAGTAGACCGATCACCCTCCAATGCGGCCGCAGCCCGCATTGACAATCAGCCAGGCAACACAGCCAGGCGGCCCAGCCCGGCACATCACAGCCGAGCAATGGCGCCCGATCCCGCCCCGTCACCACCACCCCACCGCATGGCCACCCGACACCCCCACCAAGGCACACCACACGGCCTGCACACCCTGCTGGAGCTGCGCGCCTTGGCCGAGATCGCGCTGCTGCCCTTCACCTGGCCACTGCTCAAGCGTGCGCCCAAAGGCGACGACCACCCGGTGCTGCTGCTGCCCGGCTTCATGGCCGACGACGCCACGCTGGTGGCACTCAAGTTGTTTTTGACCGGCCAGGGCTACAACGTGCAGACCTGGGGCCTGGGCCGCAACATCGGTTTCCAACGTCGCCATGCCGACGCGCTGGTGCAAAAAATCCGCCACCTGCACCACCAGACCGGCCGCAAGGTCAGCCTGGTGGGTTGGAGTTTGGGCGGTGTGTTTGCGCTGTATGGCGCGCACCAGGCGCTGGGCTGTGTGCGCCAGCTCATCACGCTGGGCAGCCCGGTACACGTGGACGCTGTCGGCAGCCAAAGCCCGAAGCTGGTGCAGGCCATGTACCGGCTGGTGGCCCATCCCTTGGGGCCGGATGTGCATGTGATGCAGCCGCGTGTCAAAGCGCTGCGTGAGCATGTGCTGCCACCCGTGCCCATGAGCTGCCTGTACTCCATCAGCGACGGCGTGGTGCCGCCGCAAGAGGCCACGGTGGACGCGGCGCCAGGCGGCCCGCACGGCCGCGAAAACATCCGCGTCAGCGGCAGCCACACCGGCCTGGGCTTCAACCCGATGGTGCTGGCCGTGCTGGCCGACCGGCTGGCCCAGGCCGAGAACGGCTGGCAGCCTTTCCGGCCGGCGGGCTGGCTCGGGACGGCCTACCGCGCGCTGACCCACGGCGCGGTGCCGCTGTGAGCGCGGCAGCTTGCGCTGCGGCCTGTGCTGCGGCAAGACAGTCCTGAAAACTGTCGCGCAGGCACAGCGCAAAGGTCTCGGGGTCGGGCAGCAGTTCGCGGCAGGCGGTGGCCGAGATGAGCACCCGGCCGTCGTAGCGCGTCACCGCAAACGCCAAGCCCAGGCCGTCGGTGATGGGCAACAAGGCCGAGAAGTAGCTCATGCGGGCGCCGCACAGGTACAGCGGCACGCCGGGTGCGGGCAGCGCGGTCAGGCTGCAATGGGCGGCCGGTGCTGGTGGGCCTAACAACGCACTGGCGCGGCCAGCCAGCCTGCTGCGCCAGGGCGGCGGCTGCGCCGGCGCAAGCAGCGTGCTGGCCTGCGCATGCAAAGCCTGCAGGCGCTGCAGCGGATCGGCCATGTGGGTGCCCAGGGCCACGCGGCGCCAGGCGGGGGCGGGTGTGTGGGAGGCTGTGTGGGCGGGTGTGTGGGCGGCTGCGTGGGCAGCGTCATCCGCCAGCAGCAACTGCGCCGCCACCAGGCTTTGGTGTGTTGGCAGCTCACCCTGCGCGGCCAGATAGCGCCGCAGCGCGCCGCCACACACGGCAGCCACCGCGTCATCCAGCGTGGCGCCCGGCACCAAGGCGCAGATGGCGGCAAATTCAGCCTCGGTGAAGCGGCGGGTCTCAAACACCCGGTGGGGTGACACCACCGAGTTGAAGCGCGTGACCACCTGCGGCGCCGGCCGCAGCAGCCAGTCGCTGGCCATGTTGCTGGCCGTGTTGATGGCCGTGTTGATGGCTGCCGGTGCGGCCTGGCGCAGCGCGGCCAGCAGCGGCCTGGCCAGGCGCAGGGGTGTGGCAGCGGGCTGGGCCAGAGTTTGGCTGACCGCCTGTGTCAGGCCACGGCCCAGCAAGGCCACCCGGCCTGGCGCGCTGTCAGCAAACCAGGGCGCGGGCGGCGCGTCGGGCGGTGGGTTGGCGTCGTCGTCCAGCAGCAGCGCGCTGATCTGGCTGAGCTGCTGCAGGTCCACCGCTGCGTGGTGCGTCTTGAGCAGCAGCGCAAAGCTGCCGGGCGCCAGGTGCAAAAAACTGTCCAGGCCCTCAATGACGTAGGCCTCCCAGGGAGGGCGGTCAAAGTCCAGCGCACGGGCATGGATGCGCGCCACCTGGATGCAGCACTGGCGCCAATCGCCCGGCTTGGGCAGGGCAATGTGGCGCACGTGGTATTCCAGATCAAACTGCGCGTCGTCCACCCAGTAAGGCCGGTCCAGCCCCAGCGGCACCCGCTGCAGGCGCTGGCGCAACAGCGGCACGCGGTGCAGCCGGCGCTCGATGTGGGCCAGGATGCTTTTGAAACGCACCACCCCACCCGCCACTGTCGCCTGGTCAAAGATGTGCAGCAGGCTGATGTTGGCGTTGGCGCGGGGGGTGTCGGCGCCCAGCACGCCGGCCTCCCGCCCACTGAGCTGGCGCATGGGCATGGGCTCGGGGCTTGGGCTGAAGGCCGATCAGGCGGCCGTGGGGACGGTGACAGCAGCCACCGCCACCTTGGCGGCCCGGCGGGTGCGCGCTGCCTTGGCGGGCTTGCTGACGGCAGCAACGGCAGCGGCCAAGGCCTTGGCCGGCTTGGCAGCGGCCTTGCGGCGTGCCTTGGGCGTGGTCTGGGCGGTCAGTGCAGCGCTGACGGCAGCAGCATCCGCTTTCACAGCGGCCAGCACCGGGGCGGCCACGCCGCGCACCCGCTTGTCGGTGCGCTTGGCCAGGGCTTTGACCGGCTTGGCTGCGGCGGTGGCTGAGGTCCGCACGTCGGCAGCGATGTCGGCCGCAGCATCCACCACAACATCGACCATCGGCTTGGCACGGCGCCGCGCCGGCACGGCACTGGCTGTCTTGCGCACCCGGCCTGCGGTGGCCGAGCTTGCCAATGTGGCGCCAGGCAGCTTGGCCACACCGGCCGCCACCACTTGCGACAGCGCCAGCACGGCTTGTGCGCCCGGCAGGCTGATGCGGGCGGCGGACTGCACACCACCGGACAGCAGGCGGTTGTCAGCACCCTCGGCGCGGGCGGCCAGGTCGGCAATGCGGTTGACCTGGCTGCGCACACCGCTGTGGCTGGCGCTGATGGCGCGGCCGGTGCCGCTGCTCAGCGCGTCCAGGCCTTGGGCGGCCAAGGTGCCCACCCGGCCACTGGCGCGGCGCACGGCGGCAGCCAGCCGCGGTGCCAGGCGCTCAGCACCTTGGCGGGCGGCCATGTCCACACCGCTTTGCATGCTGCGGATCAGGCGGTGGCCGCCGGCCTGGTAGGCGCCCAGTGCCCGCGCGGCGGCCTGGGCACAGTTGGCAACGGTCTGCTGGGTGACGGCACGCAAGGTGGTTGTGGTCATGGTGAAAAGCTTTCAGTGGTGATGAGGCGATGGTTGAAATGGACGCTTTGTTTGGCGGCTAGCCAACGCAGAGGGGGCAATCACCACGCCACCGCAAAAATGCCGCTGCAGGGTGTTGCATGCGCCGCAGTGTGCGATGCCCGGCCTAGAGCGCGAAACCCAATCCGGGGGTTTTTCCTAGGTGCGGCACTCCAATGGCCGACCCCAGCAGCACCGCAACTGCGGCCTGGCCGGCGCTGGTGTGTGGCCCCAAAGCGCCGCAAAATGACCGCCATGTGCCCACCTCCTGCTGCCGACGACCCCACCCACGCGCTGGACGATTTTGTGCGCCGCATGCGGGCCAGCACGACCAGCCAGCCCAGTGCCGATGTCAGCATCAACACCAGCACCAACCCACCCCGCAAACGCCCACGCTGGGACACCACCGACGCGGTGGACGTGCCCACGCTGGACCTGCGGGCCGTGCGCCAAGCCGCCGTGCAGCAAGCACCTGACCCGGCCGACCCACAACCCGGCTGGCAGCCCGATGCCAGTGCGCTGCAACTGCGTCGCCACGCGGACCCCCGCCTGCTGGCCCACTGGCAGCCCGGCGCCTGGACCGGTGCGCGGCGTGTGGTGTTGCCCGCCAGCACCGAATTTGTCACCACAGCGGCCGGCCCGGTGGTTGAAACCTACCCACCGCAGCACCTGCTGCTGCTGTGGCCGCCGCAAGTGCTGGACACCCCGCTGCATGGCCGCTGGCCGCAGCAGGTGTGCTTGTCCGCCGTGCCGACCAGCAGCGCTGCCGAAGCCCTGCTGGCGCTGGTGCCGGCCGATGGGTTGCTGTGCTTGCAGCGCCCTGCCACCGGTGACGACGCCATCGACTGGGCACTGGCCGCAGAGATCGTGCTGCACCATGACGCCGCGCTGCGGCCGTTCCAGGCCCAGGGCCTGCGGGACTTCATCGCAGCTGAGCGCGAGGCCACCTTCAGCCGCTTGAACAGCCGCTACCAGGCCGCGCCCGGCGGTGCGGTGGCGCGGGGCTGAGGCCTGCCACCTCACGTCACCTCACACCTCACACCACACGCGACACGCCCGGCAGCCGCAACAGCAGCCCCGCCAGCCCGGTGCCCAGCGCAGCCCAGGCCAGGCTGCGGTTGCACGGCATGGGCCTGGCAGCAGCCCAGCGCCACAGCGGCCAGGCCAGCACCGCCAGCACCGAGCACAGCAACAACACCTGCACAAACCACAGCGGCCCGGGGATGAAGACCCGGCGCTCCAACAAGGCCAGCAGCACCGGCAGCAGTGGTTTGCCCTGCCACCACGGCTGCAGCGCAGCGGTTAGCGGCCCGAGCAACAGCACAAAAACCAACCACGGCAGGCCCAGCCGCAGCAGCCTGCCTTGCAAAAAACCAAACCGCCTTTGCGCACCAGCGCAGGTGGGGTGTGGTCGCCCGCCAGCAAAAAAACAGGCCCATGAACCAAGCCTGGTTGACGCTGCAAAAGAAGGTGAGCACCAACGACGCCAAGCCGCCGTCCGGCTTGATCTCACGGTAAAACCAGCCACCCTCGGCGCCGTAGGTGATGGCGGTGTGGTGCAACACCACCCGCAGGGTGGTGGCCGCGCTCAGGGTGTCCAGCCCAGCAGCGCGGCCAGGCACGGCGGCAGCAGGCTGGGGCATGGCGTGGTCGGCAGCGGTGTGGTGGGCAGCGGCAGCAAGCCACCGGCCCGGCACTCAGTCTGCCGTCGCCCCCGACTCACGCACCACCCGGCCGAGCCGCACCGATTCGGCCCGGATCAACTGGCCAAACTGCGCCGCCGTGCCGGCCACCACCGGGGTGCCCAGCTCCTCCCACTTCTTGCGGAACACCGGGTCTTTGAAAATCGCGTTCAGCGTGCTGTTGAGCTGGTCGATGATGGGCAAGGGTGTGCCGGCTCGCACCGCAATGCCGTGCCAGCCGGTCACCTCCATGCCGGGCAGGCCGGCCTCGGCCAATGTGGGCACGTTGGGCAGCGCCGGGCTGCGTTTGGCAGACGTGACGGCCAGCGCGGTCAGTTTGTCGGCTTTGACAAATTGCAGTGAACTGCCCAGCACGTCAAACATCACCTTCACCTGGCCGCCCACCAGATCATTGAGCGCCGGGCCGGCGCCACGGTAGGGCACATGCGACAGCTTGACGCCCGCCGCCTTGCCAAACATCTCACCCGCCAGGTGTTGCGGTGTGCCGTTGCCGGCGGAGGCAAAACTCAACGCACCCGGCCTGGCCTTGGCTTGGGCGATGAACTCCTTCACCGTTGTGATGCCGGTGGACGGATGCACCTCAAACAGCAATGGAAAGGCTGAAATCTGGATCACCGGCGCGAGGTCGGTCAGTGCGTTGAAGGCCATGCTTTTGTAGAGGCTGCCGTTCACCGCCATCGGCCCGCTGGCCGCCAGCAGCAGGGTGTGGCCGTCGGCCGGGGCTTGTTTGGCCACCTCGGCGCTGCCCAGGTTGCCACCGGCGCCACTTTTGTTTTCCACCACCACCGGCTGGCCCAGGCGGGTTTGCAGTTCGGGCTGCAGCAGTCTGGCCATCAGGTCGGTCGGGCCGCCGGGTGGATAGGGCACGATGAAGCGGATCGGGTGGTTGGGGTAGGCGGGCTGGGCCTGCGCCAGCCCTTGGCACAGCAGCAGGCTGGCGGTGGCCGCGGCCAGCGTCAAAAAAGGCAGTCGGTGCATGGTGTTGTCCTGGCGTGTGTTGTGGTGGTGTGGTGTGGTGGTGTGGTGGTGTGGTGGTGTGGCGCGCAGCGCCTTGGCCGGCGCACCTGGCATCAGCCGCCAAAGCGCTGCCGCACATGCTGCGCGCTGGCAATCGGCCGGCCCAGCAGGCGGGCGGCGTCGGCGGCCTGCGCCACCAGCGCCGCATTGCCGGGCGCGGGGCGGCCGTCTTTGAGCAGCGTGTTGTTCTCAAAGCCCACCCGTACATGGCCGCCCAGCGCGGCGGCGGCGGTGGCGCAGGCGTGTTCGGCGGCGCCAAAAGCGCACATCGCCCAGGCCTCGGGGTGGCCGGCTTGGGTGTTGAGAAACGGCAGCAGATCCAGCGGGCACGACACCTGGCCCGCCGTGTAGCGCCCCAGCACAAACAGCAGCGACCACGGCGCGTCGGGCACCGTGCCGTCGGCACGCAGCGCCTGCCAGCGTTGCAGGTCGGCGCTGTCGTAGACGATGACTTGGGTCATCACCCGCTCACGCGCCAGCCAGCCAAAAAAGTCGGCCAGGCCGGCGCTGCCGACCTCTGGCGTGTCCAGCTCACGCAGGCCGATGGACACGGCTTCAGGCCGCAGCGCCCGCACCATCGCCATCTGGGCCGGCGCCTGGTAGACCTTGGCGGCCTCGCTGGTGACTTGCAGCACCATCGCCTGCCCCACCGCCGCACGCACCGCCTGCGACGCGTCGCGGTAGCCATCCACATCCAGGCTGTGGCGGCCCTGCGCATCGCGGATGTGCAAATGCAGCATGGCCGCACCGGCGTCCAGGCAGCGCTTGGCCTCCAGCGCCAGGGCCTGCGCGGTGACAGGCACAGCGGGATAGTCCTGCACCTGTTTGTAAGCGCCGTTGGGCGCCACGGTGATGATCAGCGGGTCTGCGGTCATGGTGGGTTGGCGCCCAAGCGCCGGGTCAGTGGATGGCGGTGGGCGCGGTGGTCGCGGTCACCGGCTCTTCGGGCGTCAGCACCGGCCCCTTGCCGCTGAAGCGGTCGAGTGCCAGGTAGATCACCGGGGTGATGTAGAGCGTGATCATTTGCGAGAACACCAGCCCGCCCACCACCGCCACACCCAGCGGCTGGCGCAACTCAGCCCCGGCGCCCAGGCCCAGCGCGATAGGCAGTGCCCCCATCAGCGCGGCCAGCGTGGTCATCATGATGGGCCGGAAGCGCAGCACGCAGGCAGCGCGGATGGCGGCTTGCGGCGCCATGCCGTGGTGGCGCTGCTGCTCCAGCGCAAAGTCAATCATCATGATGGCGTTTTTCTTGACGATGCCGATGAGCAGCAAGATGCCGATGGTGGCAATCAGCGTCAGGTCCATGTCAAACAGTTTCAGCGTCAGCAACGCGCCCACGGCCGCTGATGGCAGGCCGGCCAGGATGGTGATGGGGTGGATGAAGCTCTCGTACAGCACCCCCAGCAGCACGTAGATGACCAGCAGCGCGCCCACGATCAACACCACCTGGCTGCCTTGCGAGTTCTTGAACACCGCCGCGTCGCCGCCGTAGGCGGTGATGATGGAATCAGGCAGGCGGATGTCTTGCCTGGCCTTGTCAATGCGGTTGGTGGCGTCGCCCAGCGCCGCACCTGGCGCCAGGTTGAACGACACGGTGACCGCCTGCAACTGGCCCACATGGTTGATGGACGTGGGCCCCACCGTGCGCTTGACGGTGGTGAACGACGACAACGGCACCAGCGCGCCGGTGCTGGCGCGCACATACACACCGCCCAGCGCGCCCTCGTCGGCCTTGGCAGCGGGGGCCACTTCCATGATGACCTGGTAGCTGTCTACCGCCGTGAACAGGGTGCTGACCTGGCGCTCGCCAAACGCGCTGAACAGGCCCGAGCGGATGGCGTCAATCGACACCCCCAGCGCGTTGGCGCGCGCCCGGTCAATGTCCAGCGTGGCTTGCAGGCCGCGCAGTTGGCTGTCGCTGGTGACATCGCGGAACAGCGGGTCGGCACGCAGTTTTTCTTGCAACTTGGTGGACCAGTCATTGAGCTCACCGGCCTGCACACTTTGCAGGATGTACTGGTACTGGGCCTTGCTGGGCCGGCCGCCCAACTGCAGGTTTTGGGTGGGCCGCAAAAACACGCTGATACCGGCCACGCTGCGCAGTTTTTTGCGCAGGCCTTCCACCACCTGTTTCATCGGTGGGCGCTCGCCACGGGGTTTCAAATTGATGAACATGCGGCCAGTGTTTTGCGAGCCCTGGCCACCGTTGAACGAGCTGACGGTGGCCACCGCCGCGTCGGCCCGGATGAGTGCGGCGGCCTGGTCTTGCAGGCGCACCATGGCCTCAAACGACACGTCCTCGGCGCCCTCGGTGCTGACGTTGATCTGGCCGATGTCTTCTTCTGGAAAAAAGCCTTTGGGGATGCTGGTGAACAACCAGCCGGTGGCCACAAAGGTGAGCAGCGCCACCAGCAGCACCAGTTTGCGCCAGCGCAGTGCGCCGTCCAGCGTGCGGCTGTAACCGCGCAGCGTGGCGTCAAAGGCCCGCTCAAATGCGCGCACCAGCAAGCCGGGCGGCTTTTTATGGGCTTCGTCCGACAAGAACCGGCTGGCCAACATCGGCACCAAAGTGAGCGACACAAAGGCTGAGGCCACCACCGCCAAACCGACGATCACCGCAAACTCATGGAACAACAAACCGATGACACCCGGCATGAAAAAGATCGGGATGAACACCGCCACCAGCGAGATGCTGATGGACAGGATGGTGAAGCCCACCTCGCGCGAGCCACGCAGTGCGGCCTGGAACGGCGGCACGCCGTCTTCCACATGCCGCATGATGTTTTCCAGCATCACGATGGCGTCGTCCACCACCAGGCCCACGGCCAGCGTGAGGCCCAGCAACGAGATGTTGTCCAGCGTGTAGCCAAAGGCCCACAACATGGCCAGTGCGCCCAGCAGCGAGACCGGCAAGCTGAGCGTGGGGATGACCGTGGCCATGAAGCGCCGCAGGAACAAAAAGATCACCAACACCACCAGCACGATGGTGCCCACCATCGTCAGCGTCACATCGTGCAGCGCGTCGCGGATGGACACCGAGCGATCATTCACCACATTGATGCGCACCGACTGCGGCAGTTGCGCCTTGAAGCCCGGCAGCTTGGCTTTGACGGCGTCCACCACGGCCACGGTGTTGGCATCAGGCTGGCGCTGGATGGCCAGGGTGATGGAGGTTTCACCGTTGAAATTGGCCGAGCTTTTCAGTGTCTCAAAGCTGTCTTCCACCTGCGCCACCTCGCGCAGCCGCACCGGATTGCCACCTTTCACGCTGACGATCAACTCGGCGTATTCAGCGGCAGAAGCCAACTGCTTGTTGGCCTGCAGTGTGAGGATCTGGCGTGGCCCCTCCAGCGTGCCCACCGGGGTGTTGGCATTGGCCGCTGCCAGCGCGGTGCGCAACTCGTCAAGGCTCAGGTTGCGGGCGGCCAGCGCGGCCGGGTCGACCCGCACCCGCACCGCAAAACGCTTGGCGCCAAAGATATTGACCTGGGCCACACCGTTGAGGGTGGACAAGGTGGGCGAGATCAGGTGCTCGGCAAAGTCCTGCAAGTCCGCCAGGTTCATGGACGGTGAGGTGAGCGCCAAGAACAGGATGGGCGCGTCGGCCGGGTTGACCTTGCGGTAGCTGGGCGGCGCCGTCATCTCGATGGGCAGGCTGCGCTGGGCACGCAACAGCGCGGCTTGCACGTCCACCGCCGCCAGGTCGATGTTGCGGCCCTCGTCAAACTCCAGCGTGACGGTGGTGCTGCCCAGCGTGTTGGTGCTGCTGATGATGGACAGGCCCGGAATCGTTTGAAACTGCTTCTCGAGCTGCAGCGCCACGGCTGTAGCCATGGTCTCGGGGCTGGCCCCGGGCAGGCTGGCCTGCACGTTGATGACCGGCGTGTTGTAGCTGGGCAGCGCGGCCACCGGGATGCTGTCCAGGCTGATGATGCCGGCGGCAATGATGGCCAGGTTGAGCAACACCGTCATGACCGGACGGCGGATGAACAGCTCGGACAGGTTCATGGTGCGCTCGCTGCGCTGGCGGCGCTGCCGGGTGCGGCGCCGCCCGATGACCCGCTGCCGGGTGCGGCATTGCCGGGTGCCGCATTGCCGGACGCAGCACCGCGCCCGCCGCTGCCTGCCGCCCGCTCCACCAGCAGGCTGCCCGGCCGCACGTTTTGCCGGCCGTCCAGCACGATGCGTTCACCGGCGTTGAGGCCGGACACCACCGCCTCGGTGCCGGCAGAGGCCAACACCTTGACCGGCCGGATGGCCGCCACATCACCCGGCCCGGCCACAAACACCGCCGTGCCACGTGCGCCCTGCACGATGGCCGCTTGCGGCACCACGATGGCGCCGGGCAGCGTCTGCAAGGCCATCTTCACCGTGACGTAAGCGCCCGGCCACAGCGCCTGGTCCTTGTTGGCAAACACCGCCTTGACCTTGACCGTGCCGGACGTGGCGTCCACCGTGCTGTCCACAAATGTGAGCTTGCCCTGGCGCCCGGCAGTGCGGGTGGGGTTGGCGGAACTGCCTGCTGCACTGGCCGCAGGCGGGCTGGCAAGCGGTGCGCTGGCCAGTGGCACGCCTGCGGCTGCACCGGTGCCGGCAGCACCGGCCGCCGGACTGTCCGGCAACAGTGCTGTCACCACACCTTGGCCTGAGGCCAGCGCCTTCAGCGCATCGCCCACATTGCGCTGCGGCAGGTTGAAGGCCACCGCCACCGGGTCAATTTGGGTGATGGTGAGCAGCGCCGGGCCGGTGGGCGACACGCTGCTGCCCACAAACACCGCCACCGGCCCCACCCGCCCGGCGCTCGGCGCGCTGATGCGGGCATAGCTGAGCTGGGCCTTGACGGCATCGATGGCCGCGCGGTCGGCCGCCACCACGGCCTGCTGGGCCTCGGCATTGGCCAGGGACGTGTCCACCGCGCCTTGCGAGATGAATTTTTGCGCCAGCAGCTCCTGGCTGCGCGCCAGTTGGCGTTGGGCGTCGGCCAGGGTGGCCTGGTCTTTCAGCAACTGGGCTTCGGCTTTTTTCAGGTTGGCCTGGTCAATGCGGGCGTCCAGCGTGAACAGGGCTTGGCCCTTCTGCACAAACTGGCCCTCTTTGACCTGCACCGCCAGCACCTGGGCGCTGACCTGCGGCTTCACGTCCACACTGCTTTGGGCAGTGACGGTGCCACTGGCCTCCAGCGTGGTGGTGAAGTCGCGTGCGGCAACCCGCAGCAGCGTGACGCTGACGGGTGGAGCGGCTGGGGCCGATGCCGCCGTGGTGGCGGTTGTGGCAGCGGCGGTGGCGCCACCGGTGGCGCCGGACGCACCGGCCGCCGCAGCATCCGCACCGGGTTTGGCGCTGGGGCTGCAGCCGCCCAGTCCCGCAAGCAGGCCGGCAACACCCACCAACGCGGACGCCCTGCGCAAAATGGGGCGGGCCGCCGCAGCGGGCAAGAGGTCAAGCAACAAATGGGGCCGGGTCAATGCGGTCTCCAGGCAAAACGGACGGGTCTGAGGATGGGGGCGGGCAGGCTGGGCTGGGGGATGGAGTGGGTGGCGGGCCGATCGGTTCATCCCACCTCCACCAGCGCAAACGCGTCGGCCAGCACCTGCAGGCCGGCCACCAGCGCCTCCAGCTCTTGCGGGCTGCGGGCCTGCAGCGCCAGCGCCAGGCTGCTGCAGGTCTGTCGGCGCATGCGCTCCAGCAGCGCTTTGCCACTGGCGCACAAGTGCAACTCGGCGCGGCGCCGGTCGGTCTGGCTGCCTTGGGATTGCAGATGGCCGGCACGCACCAGCCTGTCCACCATGGCCGACGCCGTGGCCAGCGTGACGCCCAAAAACCCGGCCAGCGCGCTGATGGAGCTGCCCGGGTGGTGGTCAATGAAATTGAGACCACGGAACTGCGGCACCGTGAGCGGCCCGTCCAGCTGGGCCCGCATGGCCTGGCGCATGGCGTCCATCACGCCGGGCAGCACGGCCATCACCTGGACAGCGGCCGATTCGGCATTGGCAGGTTCAGCGCGGCTGGCTTGGGCGGGGCGGCTTGGCGGCATGGCTTGGCCCCGGGCGGGGGCAAACTGACGGATTGGAGGCCAGCAAAATTACTTCGCCCCCCTAAGCTTCAGGATACCAAAGTGCGGCTGTCCGTGTATTGCCGCCAGGTCAGGCCCAATCCACCATCACCCCACCCCGGTGGCCACCAACTGGTCCAGCAGGATGTGTTGGTCGGTGCTCAGCACCGCCGGAAACTGCGGCAGCACGGTGACCAGCAGGTCACCACGCACGCCGCCCCGGCGCACCGGGAAACCCTGGCCCGCCAGCCGGTGTTGGCGCAGGTTGCGGTCCAACCGCAAGCTGTGCGGGCCGGCCAGCGTGGCCAGCGGCACGCTGCGGTTGGCCATCCAGGCCCAGCCGTTCACAGGCAGGCTGCAGTACACCGTGCCGTCGTCGCCCAAGGTGAAAAATGGATGCGGCTGCAGCCGCACCCGGATCAGCAGCTCCACCGGGTTTTGGCCACGGGGCATGCGGTGGGCGGCCACGGTCAGGGTGTCACCGTCACGCACGCCGGCCGGCAGGCGCACGCTGACCCGGTAGCCGGGTTGGGCCTGCCGGCCACTGCTGGCACAGGGCCCACAGGCCAGGCGCGCCACACCGCTGCCACCGCAGGCAGCACAGGCACTGGCATTGCCAAACAGGCCAAACCAGCCCGGTTGGCGCAGCGCGCCAGCGCCGTGGCAGGTGGCGCAATCACCCCCCGGCTGCAACCAGCCGGCACCGGTACAGGCCGCACAAGCCATGCCGGACGGGCTGGCCTTGCCGGTCAACACCCGGGTGCAGCCCAGCGCGGCTTCTTCCAGGGTCAGGCGGACCTGGCGGCGCAGCGTGCGGGGGGTCGGGCCGGTTGAGTCGGTTGAGTCGGTTGAGTCGCCTGCCCCGCCTGCCGCCGGGTCGGCTTCTGGGTCTGCGGCATCCTGCGGCGCAGTGCCAGGGCCGGCGGGCTTGGTCGGCTCGGGCGCAGGTGCGCTTGCCGGCTGCGCCGGCCCGTGCTGCCCCGGAAAACCCGCCCGCCGCAGCGCATCCAGCGCCTGGTTGAGGCGCTGCATGCGGCCCACCGCGCCGGGGCCGGGGTTGCGGTCCGGGTGCCACTGCGACACCAGGCGGCGCCAGGCGGCCTTGGCCTCACGCTCGGTGGCGCCGGGGGCCAGGCCCAACTCGGTGTAAGCGGTGAAGGTGTCTGCGGCCATGGGGGTGATTTTGGCGTGGTGCCGGTAGGGTTGCTGGCACGGATGCAGCGCCAGCCCTCAAGCGCTGACGATCCAGCCCTCCAGCGGGTCCACATCAGCCGGCAAGCCCCAGCCCGGCTGGCCCGCTGCCCAGCCGGCCTGCAGCAGGCACAACACCGCGTCCAGCGCGTCGCCGCTGGCGTCGTCGGCCAACGCATCCCGCTGGGCGGCGCTGAGTTTGAGGCGCAAGCCCAGCCGGGTGCGGCCTTGCTCCAGCGCGTCCACGATGTCCTTGCGGGCGATCAGCCGGTCGGGCGTCTGCTTGGCCTTGTCGTCACTTTTGTACGACCGGCGCTGCACCAGCTCACGCGCCAGCAGACCGGGGTAGGCCTCCAGCGCGGTGCGGCTGGTATCGCCCTGGCCCGGCATGTGGGCCGGGAAGTGCAGCCCCGCCGCCCGCAGCAGCGGCAGCCCGGCGTGCAGCATGTAAGCCACCGGCGGGTTGACCCATTTCATCGACGGGCTGGACCCCGCCGGCACGTCACAAGCCCGGTGGGCAAACTTGCCACCCACCGGCCTGGCATCACAAAACGCGGCAAAGGTGTTACGGACCTCGGCGCGCTGCAGCGCGGCGTAATGCGTGATGCTGGCCGGCCAGTCGGTCGGCCAGCCCAGTTGGCTGACCAGCGCGCGTGGCAGGCCAAACGGCAGATCAAAACCGCCCACCCAGGGCCCGGGTTGCTGCAGCCAGGTGGCAAAACCGTCCAGGCTGTCAAAACGCTGCAGGCCAGCCAGTTGCAGCACCGGGCCGTGCAAAGCACCACGCGCCAGCACGATGGGTTTGCGCCGGCTGGGGCGGCTGGAGAAATCAACACCAATCACGGTTTGGGGCATGGAGGCGGATTGTCAGCGGCCGCCCCGCGCCCGGCCGGGTGCGGGGCAATTGGCGGGTCAATCCACCGGCCAGGGCATGGATTTGGGCAGGGTCATGGGCGTGGGTGCAGCCACAGGTGCGGGTGCAGCGCCAGGCACGCCGCGCCACCACGGATCAACACCGTCCACCTGCGCCGGCTGCACCGGCTCACCCAGGCGCGGCATCACCAGTTGCGCGCCGGTGGCCGGGGCCAGTTTGAGCAAGGTTTCAGCCGGTTCGTCCCAGGCATGCATGGCCAGACTGAAGGTGCCCCAATGCACCGGCAGAAACGCACCGCCGCCCAGCAAGGCATGGGCCTCCAGCGCATGCGCCGCGCCTAGGTGGATATCGCCCCAGGCCGGGTGAAAAGCGCCCACCTCCAGCATCACCAAATCAAACGGACCCAGGCGCTCGCAGATCAGCGCGTATTCGGTGGTCAAGCCGGTGTCGCCCGAGAAAAACACCGCGTGTTTGTCGGTGCGCAGCACCATGGACGACCACAGCGTGGCGTTGCGGTCTTTCAAACCCCGGCCGGAAAAGTGCTGGGACGGCGCGGCGGTGACTGTCAGTCCGCCGCCGTTGGCGCCGGACAGTGCGCAGGATTCCCACCAGTCCAGCTCGGTGATGCGCTCGGCCGGCACACCCCAGCCCTGCAGGTGGGCGCCCACACCCAGCGCTGTGACAAACGGCACCTCCAGCAAGGCCAGGGCGCGGATGGTGGGGTAGTCCAGGTGGTCGTAGTGGTCATGCGAGATCACCACCACATCCACAGGCGGCAGCGCCTTCAGGGCCACCGGCACCGGCTGAAACCGCTTGGGGCCGGCGATACGGGATGGTGATGCACGTGGGCCCCACACCGGGTCGGTCAGCACCCGCAGGCCGTCGATCTCGACCAGCACGGTGGAGTGGCCCAGCCAGGTGGCGCGCAGCCCGGTCTCGGGTGGCTGGCGCCACAGCTCCAGCGGGTTGACGGCGGGCAGCGGGCCGCTGGGCACACGGCGCTCACCACCACACAAAAAATCCATCACCGACGGCATGGCCACCGCCGGGTCGCGCAGGCCGGGTGTGATCGGGTGCAGGTTGCGAAAGCCGCTACCAGCCCACAGCGGCGAAGCGCGCATGCGCTCCAGCCGCAAGCCGTCGGCACGGCTGCCAAAGGTCTTCATCACCATCGTGGTTTGCTCCTGCGTGGGTGCATGGACAGGTGGGTGCTGCGGGCCAGCACGGCGGCTGTCCCCGGCATGACTGACGCCAACAGCGCGCAGCGGCGAGCATCCTGCCACGATGAACCTGCCGCTGTCCTGGTCCACGCTCGGCCAGCGTGCTGCGCACTGGAGCCCCACCACCCGGGGCTTGTTGTGGACCAGCGCCGCTGGCCTGCTGTTCTCGATGTTGAACGCGTTGATGCGCTCACTCACGCTGCATCTTGACCCGTTCCAGGCCCAGTTTCTGCGCTACTTTTTTGGTCTGCTGGTGCTGCTGCCGGTGATGTTGCACAAGGGTTTTGCCAGCTACTGGCCACGCCAGGTGGGGCCGCAGTTCACCCGCGGTGCGGTCCACACGCTGGGCCTGTTCATGTGGTTCAACGCGCTGCCACGCATCCCGCTGGCCGACATGACGGCCATCGGCTTCACCGGCCCCATCTTCATCATGATCGGCGCTTATGTGTTTTTCAAAGAGCCGATGCGCTGGGCCCGCTGGCTGGCTTGCGGCATCGGCTTTGGTGGGGTGTTGATCGTGGTGGGCCCCAAGTTGTCCAGCAGCGGCGGCGCGTTTCACTTGTTGATGCTGGCCTCGGCACCGGTGTTTGCGGCTTCGTTTTTGCTCACCAAAGCCCTGACCCGGCATGAGTCACCCGGCGTGATCGTGGTCTGGCAATCGATCTCGGTATCCCTTTTCAGCCTGCCGCTGGCGCTGTGGCACTGGCAGTGGATCAGCCCGTGGCAATGGGCGGCGTTTGCGCTGTGTGGTGTGCTGGGCAGTGGCGGGCACTACTGCCTGACACGCTCGTTCATGGCGGCCGATATCTCGGCCACCCAGTCGGCCAAGTTCTTGGACCTGGTGTGGTCAGCGCTGATGGGCTATTTGCTGTTTGCCGATGTGCCCAGCCAGTCCACCCTGATCGGCGGCACCGTGATTTGCGCGGCCACCATCTGGGTGGCGCAGTTTGAGGGGCGCGGGGCACGGCGGGCTGCGGCCGCCAGGGGTACATCCGCCAGAGCTGAATCCGCCAGGGCTGAAGCAGAAGCACTGTCCAGCGCCACGCCGGATTGATCAGCAGCCCGGCCGGGGTTCAAACCCCAGCCAACATCGCATGGCTGCAAATGGCGCCGGGGGTGCTGACCCACACCTGGCCCCGGTCACGCGCTGCCGCCACCTGCTGCAGCGCCCGCCGCAGGTGGCGCAGCCGGTAGGGCTGGCCCACGATGTACGGATGCAGCGCAATGCCCATCACCAGCGGCGGTGCGTTTGGCGCGGCGGTCTGGTCCAGCATCTCGTCCAGCTGGTCCACGATCATTTGCGCAAAGTCTTTGCCGTCCAGCTGGCGGCCAATGACCATGGGGATGTCATTGAGCTCTTGCGGATAGGGCACCGACCACAACACCTGGCCGCTGCGGGTGCGCATGGGCTGGGGCTGGTCGTCATGGCACCAGTTCAGGGTGTAGCGGTAGCCGCACTCGGCCAGCAGGTCGGGGGTGTGGGGGCTCTCCGATATCCAGGGCGACAGCCAACCGGCCGGCACCTGGCCGCTTTCAGTCTGCATGCGCTGGCGGCATTGCAACAGCAGGCTGCGCTCACTGGTCTCGTCCAGCCCACCTTGGCGCTCGGCATTGCTGTGGCCGTGGCCTACCAGTTCATCCCCGCGTGCAACGCAGGCGGCCACCAGCGTGGGGCAATGGTCATACAGCGCGGTGTTGATCAAGGCTGCGGCCGGCAGGCCCAGGCTGTTGAACAGGTCCAGGCAGCGCCAGGCGCCCACCCGGTTGCCGTATTCACGCCAACTGTGGTTCAGCACATCGGGCTGCGGGCTGGCCGGGGCGATGGCCGCACCCAGGCCCTCACCAAATGCAAAGTGCTCCAGGTTGAAGCCCAGGTACACCGCCAGGCCGGCGCCACCCGGCCAGCGGTAGGGCTTGCGCTGGGTGATGGGGCTGTAGTCAAAGCGGCCGTGGCCGGGCAGCGGGCCGGTGTAGGTGGCGGGCATCAGCGCAGGGCCAAACCAGCGCGCACCAGCAGCCATTCGGCGCTGTCGTTCCACACGTCCATGGTGGTGATCAGGCCGTCACGCACCACGTAGCGGTCAACATAGCGGTTGCCCTCAAACGCCGTGCCATCCGGCCATTCACCGTGCAGCGTGCCCAGGCTGTAGACCACCGTGTCGCCTGGTGCGGCAGCGCTGCTGTGGGCCACCGTCTCGGTGCGCTCAATGCGCTTCTTCACCCATTTGTAGCGCGACTGGTTGAACGCGGTGCATTGCGCCGGGTCCTGCATGGCGCGCCCGCCGGTGAAACGGATCTGCAGCCCAGGCGCGGTGTAGCGGCTGGCGCTGGTGGGGTCGGGAATCATGATGAGGCGCAGGAACGCATCAACGATGGCTGCGGCGGCTGTGGGCGGCAAGGCTGTTGGCAGCGGGGTTGTGGTCACGGTGGTCTCCGGGCGGGCTGGCGGATCGGGCGGGTGCTGGGCCGGATTGTGGGATGGCATTGGAAGCCCTGCAGGGCGGCCTTGAACCCAGCGCCAACGACGCTGCGCTGGAGGTACAGCAGCTATCCTTCGCCGATGGCCATTCCTGACTACCAAACCTGCATGCTGCCCTTTCTTCGCCACTTGGCAGATGGCAAGGAGCACACGCTGCGGGATTCTGAAGAAAGCCTTGCAGTGCAATTCAAGCTCACGCCAATTGAACGCGCTGCGCTTTTGCCCTCTGGCCAGCAAGGCATCTTCAAGAACCGGATCGGCTGGGCACGCACATATCTGAAGAAAGCAGCTTTGTTGGAATCGCCAAAGCGTGGTGTCTTCAAGATCACCGACCGTGGGCTCAAGACACTGGCAGCAAATCCGACCCGCATCGACGGCAAGTTTCTGGAGCAGTTTCCTGAATTCATGGAATTTCGAGAAAGCTCGAAGTCAGACAACGACGCTGTTGTCGTCACCGCGGATGTCGTGGTCTCAAAGACCACTCCCGAAGAGGCAATTGAGCTTGCACATCAAGGTTTGCGCGAACAACTCGCGCAGGAATTGTTGGCGCGCATCCTGAGTTGTTCGCCGACCTTCTTTGAGCAACTGGTTGTGGAACTGCTGGTGAAGATGGGCTACGGCGGATCGCGACGCGACGCGGGTGAGCGCATCGGCCAGACCGGGGATGGCGGTATTGACGGCATCATCAAAGAAGACCGTCTCGGTCTCGATACGATCTTCATCCAAGCCAAACGCTGGCAAGGCACGGTGGGTCGGCCGGAGATTCAAAAGTTTGTCGGCGCCCTGCAGGGCCAACGTGCCCGAAAGGGTGTGTTCATCACCACCTCCAGCTACACCGCCGAGGCCACTGACTACGCATCCCGGATCGACACCAAGGTTGTTTTGATCGAAGGCAAACAACTGGCTGGTCTGATGATCGATTTTGACGTGGGTGTAGCGGCGGCAGCGTCGTATGTTGTCAAACGAATCGACTCGGACTACTTCGAAGAGAGTTGATAACCGGTGGCTGGTCGCTGGGCTTGGTTTTGGTTTGCCGATTGGCATTGGCCCGCCGTCGCTTGCCGCACGGCGCCGGGTATTCGCCCCGGCGGGCGCCTTCCTTTCTTTTCGCCGAAAAGAAAGGAAGCAAAGAAAAGCGCTGAATGCAAAACCCATGTCGGGCTACACGGCCGGACGACATGGGTTTTCAAGCGCCTCTTGATCCAAACTTCTGGCAAGACAGAAGTTTGGACGCCCGCCGGGGCGGGACCCGGCGCCGTGCAGCAAACGACGGCGGGCCAATGCCAATCGGAAAAACCAAAACCAAGAACCTCACACCGCCAACACCACCGCCCCCGCCGCAATGCACACCGCCCCTGCCAGCCGCCAGCCCCGGTCCGCCTCGCCCAACAGACGCCCACCCAGCAGCGCCGCAAACAACATCGACACCTCGCGCGCCGGCGCAACATGGGACAACGGCGCCATCTGCACCGCATACAACACCAGCACATAACCCAGCGGGCTGATGGCCGCCAGCAGCAGCGCCGCACGCCACTGCAGCTTGCAGTCCCGCACAAAACCAGCCCGGTCGGCCAGCGCCCCGGGCAGCATGAACGGGATGCGCAGCAGGTTGCCCACGTAGTCCACCAGGATGGGCGACAGCAACACCACCTTGACCGCATAACCGTCCAGCACGGTGTAACAGGCGATCAGCAAGCCCGTCAGCAACCCCCAGCGCACCCCCGCCAACACGCGGGCCCGCTGCGCCGGCTGGTGCGCCTTGGCCCACAGGCCCGGCCCGCCAGCAATCAAGAACACGCCGCCGGTGATGCCCAGCACACCGGCGGCGCTGCGCCAGGTCAGGGCCTCACCCAGCAGCAGCACCGCCGCCAGCGCTGACACCAAGGGCCCGCTGCCGCGTGCCACCGGGTAGACCACCGTCAAATCAGAAGCCCGGTAACCCGCCAGCAGCACGTTGAAGTACAGCAGGTGCACCAGGCCGCTGGCCAGCAGCAGACCCCATTGCAACAGGCCCCAGCCGGGCGCGTGCTGCCACAGCAGGGTGAGGCCCAGCGGCGCCCACAGCAGCACGATCAACAGGGCCGACAGCAGCACAAAGTGGGCACCACCGCCGGTCTTTTTGGCCACCAAGTTCCAGCTGGCATGCAACAGGGCGGCGACCAGCACCAGGGCAACGGCGGTCAGGGGCATCACGGCATTGTCGGGTGGTGGTGGCTGGGTGGGGGCAGCCGGCCCGGCGCTACAGTGCGCCGTCCTGCCCGTTCACCACCACCCCGCCGCGTGCCACGACACCCCATGCCCACCACCCACCCCGACCTTGTGCATGCGCTGCGTGGCAGCCATGTGGAATCCATCCACCGTGGCAGCCTGGCCATCGTCGATGGCGATGGCACGCTGGTGCTGGCGCTGGGCGATATCGACCTGCCCATCTTTCCGCGCTCGGCCTGCAAGGTGTTGCAGGCGCTGCCGCTGGTGGCCAGCGGCGCGGCCGATGCGCTGGGCCTGACCGATGAAGAACTGGCGCTGGCCTGTGCGTCGCACGGCGGTGAGCCGCGCCACACCGCCACGGCCGCTGCCATGCTGGCCAAGGCCGGCTTGACCGACGCAGCGCTGGAATGTGGCGCCCACTGGCCCAGCTTTGACGGTGCGCTCAAAGCCTTGGCGCATGCCGGCGCCACACCCGGCGCGCTGCACAACAACTGCTCTGGCAAACACGCCGGCTTTGTCTGCCTGGGCTGCTTGATGGCGCGCCAGGCCGGGCGTGATCCGGCCGAGTTTGTGCGCGGCTACATCCGGCCCGACCATCCGGTGATGCGGGAGGTGACAGCCGCGTTGGCCGCCGCCACCGGCGCTGATCTGGCCCGTGCGCCAGCGGGCACCGACGGCTGCTCCATCCCCACCTTTGGCATCCCGCTGCGCCAGTTGGCGCAGGGTTTTGCCCGCCTGGCCACCGGTGTGGGCCTGGCGCCAGACCACGCCCGCGCCGCGCTGCGGCTGCGCCAGGCAGTGGCGCGGGCGCCGTTTTTTGTGGCCGGCAGCGGCCGCTTTGATACCCGGGTGATGCAGGCGCTGGGCGAGCGGGTGTTTTGCAAAGTGGGCGCCGAGGGCGTGTTCTGCGCAGCCTTGCCACAGGCCGGCCTGGGCGTAGCGATCAAGATCGACGACGGCAACAACAGCCGCGCTTGCGAGGTGGTGATGGCCGCCGTGATTGAAGCCCACCTGCGGCTGGACGGTGCCGAGCAGACCTTGCTGCGGAGTTTGAGCGACGTGGCGCTGGTCAACTGGAACAAGATCACCGTGGGCCGGCTGCAGGCCAGCGCGGGCTTGCGGGCGGCACTGGCGGCCGGCACACCGGGCTGAAATGGCCGGCACCGGCGCAGCAAGGTTTTGGCTGCCACAGCAGAATCAAGCGCTGACCGCCACGCCACCACCACCGGGCCCACCACCATGTTCAAGACCACTGCGCTGCGTTTGCTGGGCCTGTTGCTGCTGTGCAGCGCCCTCACCCGCCCGGCCTGGGCCGACACCCCACCGGCAAAAGATGCACAAGCCGTGCGGGCGGTGATCACGGCCCAGTTGCAGGCCTTGGCGGCCGACGACGCGGTGCGTGCTTTCTCGTACGCCGCACCCGCCATCCGCAGCCAGTTTGGCGATGCGGCCACCTTCATCGGCATGGTGCGGCAAGGTTACCCAGTGCTGATCCGGCCACGCGCCACGGCTTTTTTTCAGGCCGAGCTGGTGGACGGTGTGGCGGGTGTGTTGATCACCCAGGTGGTGCAGGTGCAAGGCAGCGACGGCAGCCGCTGGCTGGCCACCTACCAATTGCAGCGGCAGGCCGACAAGCAGTGGCGCATCAGCGGCTGCAGCGTGGTGCCGGACGAGGGCAAGCTGTCCACTTGACTGTTCACCGGGCTGTCAGCCCAACCATCAAACAACGCGTCCCGGCGCCTGGCACCACTGCTGCCACAGCCCACGCAGCGCCGCTTCCAGGTGCAGCGCAAAACGCGGCGCGTCACACAGCGGTGAGGCCAGCAGCCGGCCGCGCAGGCTTCGGCGCAGCGCGGCCAGGGCGGGCACATCAGCGGCGTGGTGCAGCGCGCGGGCCAGGCAGTCGTCGGCGCTGCTGGCCACCCAATCGGCCAGCCCCAGGTTGTGCAGGATGCTCAAACCCTGGCGCGACAGTGCGGTGCTGCCTGGCAAGGTGAGCACCGGCACACCCATCCACAAGGCCTCCAGGCTGGTGGTGCCGCCGGGGTAGGGAAACGGGTCCAGCGCGATGTCCACCCGCTGGTAGGCGGCCAGGTAGGCAGCGCGGGATGTGGCGGGCCGCAACCGCAGACGATCAGCCGCCACGCCAAACGCTGCAAACCGGCGCTGCAGTTGCTGGCGCAGTGCCGGGTCTTGCAGCGCTGCGGCCTGCAGCGCCAGGCTGCTGCCAGGCAAGGCCAGCAGGATGCGGGACCACAGCGCCAGCACCTCGTCATTCAACTTGGCGAGTTGGTTGAAGCAGGCAAAACGCAGGCCACCACCGCCCGATGCAGGCAGCGGCCCGACGGGCAGATCAAAGGGCGGCGGAGTGAAGCACAAAAACGTTTCTGGCAGGCGCAGGATGGGCTCGACAAACGCGGCCTCGGTGCCGGGCGGGGCAATCCACGGATCGGCCAAAAAAGCATCCACCGCTGCCAGGCCGGTGCTGGCGCAGTAGCCCAGCCAACTGGCCTGCACCGGTGCGGCGCGGCGGGCCAGCACGGGCAGCCGGTTGCGGGCGGTGTGGCCGGCCAGGTCCAGCAAGATATCGATGCCGTCAGCCTGCACCGCTGCGGCCAATGCCGCATTGTCCAGCGTGCTGGTGTCGCGCCAGCCCTGGCAGTGCTGGCGCAGGCGCAGGCTGGTGGCGTCGCTGGTGGCCGGGTTGGCGTAGGCGAACACGCTGATGCGGCCGGCGGCGTTTGCCGCCAGCGCGGCCAGCACTGACTCGACGAAATAGCCCACCGGATGCTGGCGCAAATCAGGCGACAGCAGGCCGATGCGCAGCGGCTTGTCGGGTACCGGTGGGTTGGGCCAGTGTCTGGTGCGCTGCGGTGGTGCGGCTTGCAAGCGGTCCACCAACGCGCCGTAATGCAATGCGGCAGCGCGGGCGGCCGAGGCCTCGGGCGGCGGCAGGTAGTGCTGCAAAAACAGCGCCTCGCTGTGCCGTGCCGGTTGTTGTGGATCACACCGCAGGGCGTGTTGCACCGCCTGCAGCGCGGCAGCGGGCTGGCCGGCACGTTGGTAGGCATGGGCCAGGTTGGCGTACAGCACAGCGTTGCTGTCACCGCCCTGCCCCAGCCTCACCGCCTGCTGGTGGCTGGCCAGCGCGTCCACCACCCGGCCGGCGGCCAGCAGCGTATTGCCCAGGTTGCTGTGCAGCAGCGGCTGGCCGGGTTGCAGCGCCACGGCTTGCTGCACCACCTGCACCGCCTCATCCGGCTGGCCCAGCGCCAGCAAGGCCACACCCAGATTGGCCAGTACCTCGGCTTGATCGGGCTGCAGCAGCACGGCCTGGCGCAGGCTGGCCGCCGCGTCGGCGTGTTGGCCTAACGCAGCCAGTGCCTGGCCCAGGTGGACATGGGCGGCCACCAGTTTGGGCTGCAACTGCAGCGCACGGCGGTGGCTTGCGGCAGCATCAACGTGCTGGCCCAGTGCCTGTTGCAGCAGGCCCAACTGGTCGTGTGTGGCGGCATGCGCCGGCTGCAGCGCCAGGGCTTGTTGCAGGCTGGCGGCGGCATCCAAGCAGCGGCCTTGGCGGTTGAGCACCTGCGCCAGGCTGCGGTGCGCCTGCACCAGCCCGGGCTGCAGGCGCAGGGCCTGGCGGCAGGCGGCTTCGGCCTCAGCCCACTGCCCCAGTTGGCCCAACACATGGCCCAGGCTGCTGTGCAGCGCGGCCACGCCGGGCTGCAGTTGCAGCGCTTGCCGGTAGGCGGCAGCGGCCAGCGCGGGCTGGCTTTGGGCGTCCAGCGCATGGCCCAGGTTGCTGACCACGTCCACATCACGCGGCAAGTGTTGCTGGGCCTGCTGCAGCGCGGCCACCGCGTTTTTGTGCTGCACCAGTTGCGCGGTGCCCAGGGCCTTCCACGCCTGGCCGTCTGCCGGATAACGCGCCACCAGCGCGGCAGCCGCAGCCTCCATGTCGGCCGGGCGGCCGGCCTGGAACAGCGCCACCAGGTGCTGCAAATCAGCGTGTGGTGCGGTGGCGGGCAGGGCTGCAGCGGGCCGGTGCGGCGCAGGGTGATCATGCCTTTTCATGCGGGCGATGCCAGCGCCGGCACATGCCAGTCCGCCACAACCAGACCATTGAACGCCGCAAAGTCCCTGGTGTTGCGCGTCACCAGTGTCAGCCCTTGCACCACCGCCACTGCCGCAATCTCCCCGTCAGTGCGTGGCACCGGGCGGCCGGCCAACACCAGACGGGCCCGCTGCTGGCCCAGCCAGATGGCGGCTTGTTGGTCAAACGGCAACACCGTGATGTTGCTGACCAAGCCCGTCAACCAGCGCTGCAACCAGGCTTGCCGGGCGCCGGCCGGCAGGCGGGCACAGCCAAAGGTCAACTCCTCCAGCGTGGGGGCGCTGATGGCGCAGTTGGCCTCATGCAGCGCCAGCGCCTGCAGCACGGCGGGGTTGGGTGCGGGTTTGGTGAGTTCGGACACCACGTTGGTGTCCAGCAGGTAACGCACAACCACGATCAGCTGAGCGGATCAAGCCAGGTCGGGCGCTGGCCGGCTGGACTGGTCACGCAAACCAGACAGCTCCGCATCACTGAACAACGGGATACCCGCCGCTGCTGCCTCGTCGCGCAGCGCCTGGGTGTAGGCCAACAGGCTTTGTCGCGGGGCAGACAGGCGGGTGAACTCGGCCTCAGACACCAGCACCGCCACCGCGCGGCCACGGCGGGTGACGCGAACCGGCTGCCCAGCTTCAGCGCGGCGCACCAACTGCGCAAATTGCGACTTGGCTTCAGCGATTGAAAAATCTGACATGGGCCGCCCCTCAATGACCATCAATATGGTCATGTTAGGCGGTCCCGTGCAGCAGCGTCAACGCCCGTACACCTTGCCAAACCGGATCCAGGTCTTGCCGTCGAACTTGGCCAGCTGCTCCCGCTCGATCGGGTAGAAGTCATCCGGCGATGTCTTGACGTTGACCCCCGGCAGCAGCATGGGCAGCACCAGGTCCAGGCTGGCGGCTTGTTTCATCACGTTCTCACGCGTCAGGTTGTCACCGCACTGTTTCAGCAACTGGATCAGGCCCTGGGTGGCGGTGTAGCCATAGACGTTGCTGGCGTCAGCCAAATTGCCGCCGGGATAGTATTTTTTCATCCACTCGGTCCAGTCTTTCAGGCCGGGGTCGTTGGACCACTGGGGGTCGGTCGGGTCTTTGATGTATTGCGAGCTGACGATGCCCACGCCGTTCTCCAGGCCGGCAGGCTGCATCACTGCGCTGACTGACGCCGACACGTTGTTCAAGTAGTGCTGCGGTTTCCAGCCGATCTCGGCGTTTTTCTTGATCACCATGGCCGCAAATTTTGGCGTGGTGATGTTGAAAAACGTGTCAGCGCCGCTGGCCTTCAAGCTGAGCAACTGGCTGTCCACGGTGGGGTCAGTCACCTCGTAGGTGAGCTTGCTGACGATCATGGTTTTGGCCTTGTCGCCCAGCGCGTCCTCAAAGCCTTTGAGGTAGTCCTTACCGTAGTCGTCGTTCTGGTAAAGGATGGCAATCTTGGCGTTGGGCTTGGTCTCCAGGATGTGCTCAACGTAGATCTTGGATTCAGCCTGGTAGGTGGGCTGCCAGCCGATGGTCCACGGAAAGTTCTTGGGGTCGCCCCACTTGGTGGCGCCAGTGGCCACAAACAACTGCGGCATCTTCTTGGCGTTCATGTACTTGTGGATGGCGCTGTTGGGCGGTGTGCCCAGGGGGTTGAAGACCACCAGCACCTCTTCTTCTTCCACCAGCTTGCGCGCTTGCTCCACCGTTTTGGACGGGTTGTAGGCGTCGTCCAGCGTGATCAGCTTGAGCTTGCGGCCATTCACGCCACCCTCGGCATTGACCTTGTCGATGTACGCGCTGATCGATTTGCCGATGGTGCCGTAGGCCGACGCCGGGCCTGAATACGGCCCGATATGGCCAATCTTGATTTCTTTGTCAGTGGCGCCGGTGTCGTACTTTTTTTGCGCCTGTGCCGGCGTCAGCCCTGCCACAGTGACCAGGCCGACAGCGGCCAAACTGGCGGCGAGTGTGCGTCGATTGAGTGTCATTGGCGGTGTCTCCAGAGCTTGTGGTGGGGGCAGGCACGGGTGGCAAAAACCCGTGGGCCCCCGTGGGCCCGCTTGTACCGCCGCCCTGGGCCACAGCGCCTCGGGGTCAACCCGCCGGGCGGGTCTGCCCGCAGGGGCTAAAAACCCACCACCGCATGCGGCTGGTAGGACGCCTCCAGCGTGGCCACTTCAGCAGGCGTCAGCGTGATGTCCAGCGCCGCCACGGCGTCATCAAAATGCGCCAGTTGTGACGCGCCGATGATGGGCGCAGCCAGCCCGGGCTGGCCCAGCAGCCAGGCCAGCGCCACCTGGGCACGTGGCAGGCCACGCTGCGCCGCCACCGTGGCCAGCGCGGCAGCCACCTGACTGTCATTGGCCTCGGTGCGGGCAAACAGGCCGGTGCCAAACACATCGCTGCTGATGCGTGGGGTGTGCTGGCCCCAGGGCCGGGCCAGCCGGCCACGGGCCAGCGGGCTCCACGGGATCAGGCCCACACCCTGGTCGCGGCACAGCGGCACCATCTCGCGCTCCTCCTCGCGGTACAGCAAGCTCCACTCGGGCTGCATGCTGATGAATTGGGTCCAGCCGTTGACTGCCGCCACCTGCTGGGCTTTTGCAAACTGCCAGGCCGGCATGGACGACGCACCGATGTAGCGCGCCTTGCCGGCCTTGACCACATCGTGCAGCGCCTCCATCGTCTCCTCGATGGGGGTGTGTGGGTCGGCGCGGTGGATTTGGTAAACGTCCACAAAGTCCATGCCCAGCCGCTGCAGGCTGGCGTCAATCTCGAACAGGATGGCCTTGCGCGACAGCCCGCCCACGTTGGGCGCCTTGCGCGACGCGTTGAACACCTTGGTGGCCACCACGACCTCGTCACGCCGGGCAAAGTCGCGCAGCGCGCGACCGACGATCTCTTCCGACGTGCCGTCCGAATAGGTGTTGGCGGTGTCAAAGAAGTTGATGCCCAGCTCCACCGCACGCTGGATCAGCGGCCGACTGGTGGCTTCGTCCAGCGTCCACGGGTGGGCGCCTCGGTTGGGCTCGCCGTAGGTCATGCAGCCCAGGCACAGGCGGGACACGGTGAGGCCGCTGCGGCCAAGGCGGGTGTGTTGCATGCTTGTCTCCTGGGGTTCAGCAGGCCAGCCTAGCAGGCGGATTTGGCCGGGGGCCTGGCCTGCCAGAACGCCAACACCGCTGCAAAGCCCAATCCGGACAACACCAGCAGCAGCGCCTGGTAGCCAGGCAGCACCAGCAACAAGGCGCTGGCGCCAATCGGCGCAGCGGCCCGGCTGAACAAGCCGATGCCCGACATCACCCCGCCGATGCGGCCCACATGGCTGCGGCCAAAGTACAGCGGCACCAGGCCACCACGCACGATGGTGACCAGCCCGTTGCTGATGCCAAACAGCAGCGCAAATCCCAGCAACGCGGGCAGGCTGCGGCCCACCGCAAACAGCGCCATCGACACCGGCAGGCCAGTGAGCACCAGCGCGCCCACCACCCGCAAGCTCCAGCTGCGGCCCAGCCAAACATACAGCAGCCGGCCGGCCACCTGGGCCGGGCCCACGGTCATCAAGACCAGCAGGGTTTCATGCTCAGTCACCGGCTTTGAAGCGAATGCCGGCATCACATGCGCCCACAGCGCGGCCTGCACAAACGCATGCAGGGTGAAGCACAGCGTCAGCAGCCAAAAGCTGGCGTGGCGCAGCGCCTCTTGCAGCGTGGCGTCGGCCTGGGCGTCCACGGCCACCGGGCCGGCCACCAGCGCCGGGCCACGCAAGGCCCAGGCGTGCAGCGCGGCCACACCCAGCAGCACCACGCCAATCACCTGCAGCGCCTGGCGCCAGTCCAGCCCCTGGCGCAGCAGCCAGGCGACGGCCGGAAAACTCAACGTGCTGGCAAAGCCGCCCACCAGCGTGAGCGCGGTGATGCCGTCGCGGTAGCGCGTGGGGTAGCGCTTGGTCAACACGGTGAAGGCCGGCTCGTACAGCGTCATGGCCATGGCCAGGCCCAGCACGGCCCACACGGCGTACAACATCCACGGCGTGCTCACTTGTGACCAGGCCAGGCAGCCCAGCCCGGCCAGCAGCGAGCCACCGCTCATCACCCAGCGGCCGTGGCCGGCGTCAATCGCCGCACCCACGGCGTAGGTGGCTGCACCCCACATCGCCAGGCCCAGGGTGTAGGTGCCCATCAGCGTGGGTTTGCTCCAGCCCAGGCTGGCCTGCATGGGCAGCACAAAGCTGGAGAAGGCGTAATACAAAGCCGCCCAACTCAGCACCTGGCCGATGGCCAGGCAGGACACGGTGCTGCGGTAACCCGGGCCGGGCGCCTGGCTGGCAGTGTGGGCAAGATCGGCGGGGTTGGCGGGGCTGGCACTTGCCGGGGACACATTCATCGGTCAGGATTATCAAGACCGGGCCCTGTCGCAGCAGGGACAAACCCGTATCGAACGGTCGTGCTAAAAACATCGGTCGCACATTCCTGCTTGCCTGGAGACTTCAACACCATGGACCTGAACTTCACCCCAGAAGAACTGGCCTTTCGCGCCGAGATTCGGCAATGGGTGGCCGAAAGCCTGCCCAAGGACATCAGCCACAAAGTGCTCAACGCCTTGCGCTTGAGCCGTGACGACATGCAGCGCTGGGGCAAGATTCTGGGCGCCAAGGGCTGGTTGGGCTATGGCTGGCCCACCCAGTTTGGTGGCCCGGGCTGGACCTCGGTGCAAAAACACCTGTTTGAAGAAGAGTGCGCGCTGGCCGGCGCGCCGCGCATCCTGCCGTTTGGCCCAGTGATGGTGGCGCCGGTGATCATGGCTTTTGGCACGCCTGAGCAACAGCAGCGCTTTTTGCCCGGCATCGCCAGTGGTGAGGTGTGGTGGAGCCAGGGCTACAGCGAACCAGGCTCGGGCTCTGATTTGGCGTCACTCAAGACCAAGGCCGTGCGCGAGGGTGACACCTTCATCGTCAACGGCCAAAAAACCTGGACCACGCTGGGCCAGTTTGGTGACTGGATCTTTTGCCTGGTGCGCACCAGCACCGAGGGCAAGCCGCAGACCGGCATCAGCTTTTTGCTGATTGATATGCACAGCCCCGGCATCACCGTGCGGCCCATCATCACCATGGACGGTGAGCATGAGGTCAACGAGGTGTGGTTTGACAACGTGCAGGTGCCGGCCAACAACCTGATCGGTGAAGAAAACAAGGGCTGGACTTACGCCAAGCACCTGCTGGCGCATGAGCGCACCAACATCGCCGACGTGAACCGCGCCAAGCGGGAGCTGGAGCGGGTCAAGCGCATTGCCAAGGCCGAGGGCGTGTACGACGATCTGCGTTTCCGCGACCAGATTGCCCAGACCGAGGTGGACATCGTGGCGCTGGAGATGATGGTGTTGCGGGTGCTGGCGGCCGAGAAGAGTGGCAAACAAAGCCTGGACGTGGCCGGCCTGCTCAAGATCCGCGGCAGCGAGATCCAGCAGCGTTATGCCGAGCTGATGATGCTGGCCGCCGGCCCCATGACCACGCCCTATGCACATGAGGCGATGGAGGCGGGCTGGCAAGGCGACTTTGCTGGCGCCGCAGTGTGTGCACCGCTGGCCAGCACCTACTTCAACATGCGCAAGACCACCATTTATGGCGGCAGCAATGAAGTGCAGCGCAATATCGTGGCGCAAACCGTGCTCGGCTGATCAGAGGACTACACCATGGACTTCAATTTCTCCGACGACCAGAACTCGCTGCGCGACGCCGTCAACCGCTGGGTTGAAAAAGGCTTTGACTTCCCCCGCCGCCACGCCCTGGCCAAGGCCGGCGGCAAAACCCGCGCCGTCTACCAAGAACTGGCTGAACTGGGCCTCACCGGCCTGGCCGTACCCGAGGCCCACGGCGGCCTGGGCTTTGGTGCCACCGAGGCCATGGTGGTGATGGAAGAGCTGGGCCGCGGCCTGGTCAACGCCCCCTACGCCGCTGCGGCGTTGGTGGTGCCCACACTGCTGTCGGCCGCACCGGCGGATGTGCAGGCGGCCTGGTACCCCAAGATCGCGTCAGCTGACGCGCTGGTGGTACCGGCGCTGCAAGAGCGTGCAGCGCGGTATGCGCTCCACCATGTCAGCACCACCGCCACCCAAAGCGGCGGCGGCTGGGTGCTGAGTGGCCAAAAAAGCGTGGTGCCGGCGGCCGATGAGGCCGATGCCTTCATCGTGCCGGCGCGCATCGCTGGGGTTGTTGATGCTGAAGCCGGTATTGGCCTGTTTTTGGTTGAAAAATCCGCCAGCGGTGTGCATTCCACCGGCTACCCCACCCAAGACGGTGGCCGTGCGGGTGAGCTGATGCTGGACCGGGCACCCTCCACCTTGATCAGCGCAGAGGGTTTTGCCACCCTGCAACAAGCGCTGGACGTGGGCATTGCCGCCACCTGCGCTGAAGGCGTGGGCCTGATGGACAAGCTGGTGGCCATCACGGTGGACTACATGAACACCCGCAAGCAGTTTGGCGTGACGCTGTCCACCTTCCAGGCGCTCAAGCACCGCATTGCGGACGTCAAGATGCAGCAAGAGCTGGGCCGCTCGATGAGCTTTTACGCCAGCATGAAACTGGGTGAAGCCCCGGCCCAGCGCCGCCGCGCACTCAGCCAGGCCAAGGTGCAACTGGGCCAAAGCATGCGCTACGTGGGCCAGCAATGCACCCAGATCCACGGTGGCATTGGCGTGACCGATGAATACATCAGCAGCCACTACTTCAAGCGCATGACCATGCTGGAAATGGCCTACGGCGACACCCTGCACCACCTGGGTGAAGTGTCGGCCCGCATGCAGGACACGGCGGGTGTGTTTGCTTGAGGGTTGTTGCGCGGGTTGACGCGCAACAAGCCAGCCGCAACAAGGCCCGCTGCCCACAGCGGGCTTTTTTCATGGTGGGCTGCAGACCGTCCAAGCGGCGGAGTCTTACACTTTGCCGCCGAGTCATACCTGGAGTGTCAGCATGGCCTACACCCTCACCGCCAAGTCGCAAGTCACCCTGCCCAAAGCCATCCGTGACCACCTGAAACTGGCACCGGGTGATGCCGTGACCTTCAGGATCACCGCCGACGGTGGAGTGCGGGTTGACCCCGTGGCCCCGGCCGCCGCAACCCAGGGCGATGCGCTGGCTGCCGCGCGCCAACGTTTTACCGCGCTGCGGGGCCGTGGCGGACACGCCAGCGCTGGTGGCACCGACGCACTGATGCGCCTGCTGCGGGGCTACGACGAAGACGCCCAAGACCCGGGCTTCAAAACGCCAGACGCCAGCAACCCGCCATGATCCTGGTGGACACCTGCGTGCTGCTGGACATCAGCAGCGATGACCCGGCCTGGCGTGACTGGTCCACCAGCCAATTGGCCAGTTGGAGTCTGCGTGGGCCGCTGCTCACCAACCCCATCATCTTTGCCGAGTGGTGCGCTGACTTTGCGTCATTTGACGCTGCGCTGGCCGCCGTGCAGGACTACGGCCTGCAGTGGGCCGAGCTGCCACGCGAGGCCTTGTACCTGGCCGCACAAGCGCACCGTTTGTACCGGCGCCGAGGTGGTAAGCGTGCAATGGTGCTGCCTGACTTCCTGATCGGCGCCCACGCCGCCACGGCGGGCCTGCCGCTGATGACGCGCGACCGGCAGCGCTTCGAGACTTATTTCAGCGGGCTGGAAATCGTTGCGCCTGCCCCCGGCTGATCCCATGAAGATCCCCATGTTCCCCGGCGCCATCACCGACATCACCGGCCTGCAGGTGGGCCATTTCACTGACCAGCGCCGCCCCACCGGCTGCACCGTGCTGCTGTGCCCGCAGGGCGTGGTGGCCGGGGTGGATGTGCGCGGCGCAGCACCCGGCACACGCGAGACCGATTTGCTGCACCCACTGGCCACCATCGAGTGTGTGCATGCACTGCTGCTGACCGGTGGCAGCGCGTTTGGCCTGGCGGCGGCAGACGGCGTGGTGCGCTGGCTGGAAGCACGTGGCCACGGTGTGCAGGTGGGGCCCATGTCCGGCGACGGAACGCCCGGCCGGTCGTTCCGGATCCCCATCGTGCCCGCCGCCGTGCTGTTTGATTTGTGGGTGGGTGACGCCAGCATCCGCCCTGATGCTGCCGCCGGCCACGCCGCCTGTGAGGCCGCCAGCAGCAGCCCACCGGCCCAGGGCAGTGTGGGTGCCGGTGCCGGCGCGGCGGTGGGCAAGCTGTTTGGCATTGGCCGGGCGATGAAGGGTGGCATTGGCTCGGCATCCCTCACCGTGGGTGCCACCACGGTGGCCGCGCTGGTGGCCGTCAACGCGGTGGGTGATGTGGTAGACCCGGCCACTGGCCGGGTGCTTGCCGGCGCCCGGGCAGACGACGGCCGCCGCCCGCTGGACGCCATGGCCGCGCTGCGCAGTGGCCAGTTGCCAGCACATTTGATGGCCGGCATGGCCACCACCATCGGCATCGTGGCCACCAATGCCAAGCTGTCCAAGGCCCAGACCAACAAGCTGGCGGCCATGGCCCATGCCGGCCTGGCCCGCAGCATCAACCCGGTGCACACCGCCAGTGACGGTGACGCGCTGTTTGCGCTGGCCACCGGCGGCGCGGTGGCGGCGGGCGGCGCAGCGCCCAACCTCACTGTGCTGGGTGCGTTGGCAGCCGAAGTGACAGCGCGTGCCGTGCTCAATGCGGTGCGGGCTGCGCAGGGCGTCCATGACCCCTATCTGCCATCGGCCATGGACCTGGGCTTGGGCTGAGCCAAGCCGCTACCGCGCAACACATCCTCAACACATCCGCAAGACACCCGCTGGAGACACGCCCCATGCCCACATTGTTTACCCTGCCCATCCTGCGCCGCCGCAGCCTGATCACCCTGCTGGCGGCCAGCCTGCTGACCGCCTGTGCCAGCACACCACCGGCCAACCAGCTGCCCCCCATCGTGTTTGTGCATGGCAACGGCGACACCGCCGCGCTGTGGACCACCACCCTGTGGCGCTGGCAGAGCAACGGCTGGCCACGTGAGCGGCTGCATGCGGTGGACTTTCCGTATCCCAGCGCGCGCGACGACAACAGCCTGCCGCAAGATGGCCGCAGCTCCACCGACGACCAGGCGCGCTATTTGGCCGCCGAGGTGGACAAGGTACTGGCCGCCACCGGCGCCAAACAGGTGGTGCTGATGGGCAACTCGCGGGGTGGCAATGCCATCCGCAGCTACATCGCCGGCACGGCGGGCACAGCGCCCGGCGCGGCCAAGGTGTCACATGCCATCCTGGGCGGCACACCCAACCACGGTGTGTGGGCCATCCCCAGCTTCCGGCCCAACAACGAATTCAACGGCGCCGGGCCGTATCTGACGGGCCTGAATGCCCCCAAAGGGCCAAATGGCAACGAGGTGAGCCCAGGCCCGCAGTGGATGACGCTGCGCTCGGACAACTTTGACAAGTTCGCCCAGCCCGATGGGGTGTGGATAGGCACCAAAGGCACACCCACCAACGTCACGTTTGACGGCCCGGCACTGCGTGGCGCCAACAACGTGGTGCTGCCCGGGCGGGACCACCGCGAGGTCAGCTACCACCCCGAGGCCTTTGCTGCCGCGTACCGGTTTGTCACCGGCCGCGGGCCGGCGGTGGGTGGGCCAATCCACATCACGCCAGAGGCCACTGTCACCCTCAGCGGCAAGGTTACCGGCGTGGCTGCGGCCGGCCCCACCAACCTGCCGGCACCGGGTGGGCGCATCGCCGTGTACCCGGTGGACGCCGCCACCGGCGCACGCAGCGGCACAGCGCTGGTGGACCAGGCCATCACCGCTGACGGCCGCTGGGGCCCCATCAGCACCAGCAGCAAAACCGCGCTGGAATTTGTGGTGCAGGCCCCGGGTTTTGCGCTGACGCATGTCTACCGCGCGCCGTTTGCCCGCTCGTCTGACCTGGTGTCTTTCCGCCCCGAGCGGGTGGCCGATGCCGACAAAGCAGCCGCAGCCATCGTCAGCCTGGTGCGGCCACGCGCCTACTTTGGTGTGCCACGCGACACCATCCTGCTGGACGGCGCGCCGGCACCCGGCATCCCAACCGGCGTGGCCGGTGTGGCTGCAGCCAAACTCAAACTGGACAGCCTGGCGCTGGACCAGGGTGTGGGCCGGGCGGTGGTGGCTGAGTTCACGTCCGGCATCATCAGCGAGCGCATCGTCGGCCGGCTCTGGTCGGCCAAGGACAATCACCTGACCGTGCTGGAACTGCACGAATGACGCCCCTGCTCCGATGACCCGATACCTGCGCCTTGCCCTTTCCCATCCCCATGCGGCTTGACGACATCCTGTTCAGCCAGGGTTTTGGCAGCCGGCGCGAATGTGCCGGCCTGCTGGCCGCCAAACTGGTCAAAGTGGCCGGCGTGGTCTTGACTGACCCGGCCACCGACCTGGACACCAACATGGCCAACCCGGGCCTGCTGATCGAGGTGGAGGGCCAGACCTTCACCGTGCAGACCACCGCGCTGCTGCTGCTGCACAAACCTGCGGGTTATGAGTGCTCACAAAAGCCCAGCCACTGGCCCAGTGTGCTGCTGCTGCTGCCCCCACCGCTGCGCCGGCGCGGTGTGCAGCCGGTGGGCCGGCTCGACCAGGACACCACCGGCCTGCTGCTGCTGACTGACGACGGCAAGCTGATCCACCGCCTCACGTCCCCCAAACACCACGTGCCCAAGGTCTACGAAGTGGCCTGCGCCCGGCCGGTGGATGCGGAACAGGTGCGCCAGTTGCTGCACGGCGTGGTGCTGGACGACGACCCGCTGCCGGTGCGCGCCGAGGGCTGTGAGCCCACCGGGCCGGACAGCCTGCGCCTGACGCTGGTGCAAGGCAAATACCACCAGGTCAAGCGCATGGTGGCGGCCGTGGGCAACCACTGCGCCAGCCTGCACCGCAGCCGGTTTGGGGCGCTCAACTTGCTGGATGGGCCAGCACCCGGGCAGTGGCGGTTTGTGACGGATGCCGAGCGGGCGGCGTTGGTGGCCAAACCCAAGCCCTGAGCGCAGCGCCGGCACCAAGCCCATCCAGTCCGATCCGGCTGCCGACAAGCTTGCGGATGCCACCACCAGCGACTTGCTGAAGAATCCCGCTGTGGTCAATATCGGTTGGCCAGCGCCCAATCCACCCACCAGGAGCCCGCCATGTTGCAATCCGGTGTCACCCGTCTCGCCGATCGACCCGAAGATTTCAAGCGCTTTGGTGTGGATCCCAAGCGCATCGCACCATTCGAGGACGGGCGCCGAACCGAAGACCAGCCCGGCAGTTTTGAGTGGTGGTACGTGGATGCGGTGGTGCGCTTAACAGACGGCCAGGCTGCAGGTGTTGCGGTGGTGTTTTTCACCAAACCATTCACCCACCCCGACCTGCCGCTGACACCGATGGTCTCGATCAGTGTGTCGCTGCTGGGCAAGGATGCCCAGCAAAAACAGCAGTTGTTCACTGCCCAAGCGTTCTCGGCGTCAACCACCGGCTGCGATGTGCGCATCGGCGCCAACCGCATCAGCGGCGACCTGGACCACTACCGGATCGAGGCGTCGATTGACAACTGGTCGGTCACGATCGACTTGGCACGCAGCGCGCCATCACTGCGCATCGGCACCGGGCACCGCTTGTTCGAGCGCACCGGGCTGGAGCATTACTTTGCCTGGTTGCCCGCGGTGCCAGCCGGGTACGCCACGGTGGAAGGGGTGTTCGACGGCGTGCCGCTGGCCGGCAAAGGCCTGGGCTACCACGACCACAACTGGGGCGATGCCGACATGGCCGGCCTGATGCACCACTGGTACTGGGCACGTGCCACCATCGGCCACTACACCGTGATTGCCGCCCGGATCACCACCCAGCAGGCTTACGGCATGACCACCCTCACACCGCTTTTTCTGCTGGAGAACGGTGTGGTGATCGCCAACGGCGATGTGGCGGTTGATTTCGAGATGGGGCCGGAGACGGCCGATCTGAAGACCGGCAAGCTGGTTGCCGACCTGACGCGCTACACCTTTGACCAGGGCGACACCCGGTATGTCATCAGCTTCCAGCGGCAATCGACGATCCTGCAGAAACGGTTTGATGACGCGCAATTGCCACCCAGCGCCGACAAGGGTGCGGCTTACCACCGGTTCCAGGGCACGTGCAGCCTGCGCAAGACGCAGGGCAAAACGGTGCTTGACCTGCCGCCGGTCACGGCGATGTGGGAGATGATGTTTTTCGGCAACCAGCCTGAACAACATGCCGCAGTGATGTACATGCAGGCGATGTCGCTGGCCCGCAATGTGTGAATGCTCGGAGGGTCGGCTGGCTGGTTCGGCTCACCCGGCAGTGGATGCTGCGGGCAGGTCCAGCGCCCGCGCACAGTCGACCCAATAGCGCAAGCCCAGAGCCGTGAAAGCGGCCAGCGCCTGCGCTTTGTGCTGCTGTGCGTCGGTCTGCCGCCCCAGCCCGGCCAGCACCGAGGCCAGGCCTAGCTGGCAGCGCGCGGCCAGTGGGCGCATGCCCATGGCCACGGCCAATCCCTGCGCTACACCGTAGCGCTCTGCGGCGGCGGGCAGGTCAGGCCGGCTCTGGCGTTGCGCAATCTCGGCCAGCAGGCGGTGGCTCAGCGCTTCGCAAATGCGCTCCTTGCGGCGGCGCGCCAGTTGCAGCGCGGCTTCGGCATGCAGGGTTGCCAAGTCGATGCGGCCCACCGCCACATACACCTCCAAGATGTTGAGCAGGGTCGGCGTCGTGAACACCGGCTCATCCGGGCGCGGCGCGGTGCGGTCCACCGTGCGCCTGGCACCGTCCACATCCCCCAGCCCCACCAATGCCAGGGCCAGCAACGGACCCAGCATGGGCAGCCACATGCCACGCTCGGCGTCGCTGATGGCCAGGCCACGTTGCAGCACCTCACGCGCCTGGGCAAATTCTCCACACGCCAGGTGCAAGTTGCCGGCGGCAAAGCTGGCCGCCTGGATGCTGAAGCCATGGCCGCTGGCGGTGGCGATGCGCAGGGCCGCGCCAGCGTCCAAGGTAGCGGCTTCAAACTGGCCCTGGTGCTCCAGCGACCAGCAGCGTGTGGCCCGGCAAAACACGGCCGGTAAGCCTGCCATGCCCAGCAGGTGGGCAGGCGCGTCCTCTGGCAGGTCAATCACATTGGCCGACAGCATGGCCTGGCCTGCCGCATGGTCACCCAGCGCATGCAGCGCCCCGCCGATGTACTGCCGCACGGGGATCAGCAGAGAGGGTTCATCCAGAGTCAACGCCAGTGCCAGCGCGCGCTGCCCGGCCACCACGGCCCGCTCATGCTGGCCCAGAAACCAGCGGTGTCCGGCCACGTAGACCAGCACCCGGCAGCGGCGCACTGGGTCGTCGCAGTGTTCGGCATCGGCCTCAGCGGCTTGCAGTTCTTGCGTGACACGCTGGATGGCGCCCAGCACCACCAGCGGGCCGCGCAGCGCCAGGCGCAGGTCGATGGTCCAGGTGGCTGGCCGCTGCTCGGGTGGCGGGCGGGCGGCCACCAACATGGCCTCGTCGAGCAGGCGCACCGCCTCGCGCATGGCCGACCGCTCTGCGGCATCGCGCGCCGCCAGTTGCAGATAGCTCACCGCCTGGTGCCAGCGCTCGGCCTGCACCGCATGGTGGGCCAGCCATTCGACCCGGTTGTGCATCGCCTGCAGCTGTTGAGATTCCAACCAATCCACCACGCTGGCATGGGCCGCCTTGCTCTGCTGCTTGAGTAAGGTGTCATAAACAGCCTCATGGGTGAACGCATGGCGGAACGCCAGCGCCGAAGCATCCGCCAGCGCATCGTTGGCCGTGCCTGCGGCTAGCTGCAGCAACTCGGCGTCGATCAGGCGCTGCAGCACCGGGCTCAAACTGTCGGCGTCCAGGCCACACAAAGCCGACAGCAACGGCCGATGCACATCCTTGCCCACCACCGCCGCCATCTGCGCCACCCGCCGCTCCAATGCCGAGAGGTGCGCAATGCGCGCACCCAGCACGTCGCGCACCGTCTCCGGGATGCGCACGCCCGCCCTGGACGTGCCCAGCCGGTACTGGCCGGCAGTGCCGACCAGCGCGCCCGTCTCACCCAGCATGCGCACACTTTCTTCAATGAAAAACGGGTTGCCCGCCACCTTGTCGATGAGGCGGCGCTCCAGGCCTTGCAACGATGGGTCGGTACCGGTGAGATGCCGGATCAGAGCCGCTGCACCGGCCTCTGGCAAGGGCGCCAGCTTCAAGGGCACCAAGCCAGCTTGGCCGTCCAGGCCCAGGTCGTGGCCGGGTCGATACTCCAGCAACAGCAGCAGCCCGCAGTTGCCGATCTGCCCGGCCAGGCCCGCCACCAATTCCTGGGTCTCGACGTCGGCCTGGTGCAAGTCTTCGATGAGGATGGCGGTGCGCTGCCCGACCGCGCCGCGCGACAAGGCGGCGATTACCGCGCGGCGGGTGCGCTCGCGGCGCTGGCGGGCATCGAGCGCAGCCCAGGCGGGGTCATCGTCCAGGCGATGCATCAAGGCCAGCAGCGGCGGCAGATCAAAGCCCGCGTCGCCGGCCGGCAAGCTGCGCCGGATCTTGGCATCAAGCACCTCGCGGCCATCCGTGTCGGCCACGCCAAACAGTGTCTGCAGCAGCTGGCGGATGGCAAAAAACGGGCTGCGCACCCCGTGCTCGGTGGTGTGTACCGCCAACACAGACCAGCCCTGGGCGCGCAGGCCCTGCACAAACTCCCACAGCAAGCGGGTCTTGCCAAGGCCGGCATCACCCACAACGCCCACCGCCTGCCCCACGCCGCTGCCGGCGCGGTCAGCGGCGGATTGCAGCATGGCCAATTCGGCTTCGCGGCTGACGAAGCGCGACAAACCGCGCTGCGCGGCAGCCTCGAACCGGCTCAAGGCGATGGTCTCGCCGATCAGCTCAAAGGCCTCGATCGGTGGCAGGCCCTGAATCTGCACCGCATCCACCGGCCGCGCGGTGACCTGGCCTTGCACCAGGCGCTGCACTTCAGCGGTCACCAGCACACGGCCTGGCGCGGCGGCCTGTTGCAGCTTTGCCGCCAGATGGGTGGTGGCACCGGCGGCCGTCAGCTCCGAATGCAGGTCGCTGGCAACCGTGCGCAGCAGCACCGGCCCCGAGCTGATACCCACCCGCACACGCACGCCGGCCACTGCTGCGGCGCAGTCGGTGTCGGCTGGCAGCGCAAAGTCAGCCTGCAGGCGCAATGCGGCACGGCAGGCGCACAGCGCATGGTTCTCCAAAGCCACTTGTGCACCGAACAAGGCCATCAGCCCGTCGCCGGCAATGCTGTTGACCACGCCACCGAATCGGTGGATTGCAGCGGTCATGCCTGTGACCGCTGCATCCAGCAGTGCCCGGGCGTCTTCCGGGTCGCGCCCGGCCACCATGGCGGTGGACCCGGCAACGTCGGCAAACAGCACGCTGATGTGTTGGCGCTGGCCGTCGGTGTCTGCGGCCGACGATGGGGATGCGTTCTGGCCAGCCAATCCGACCACGTCAATGGGCATGCGGGTGGTGCCCAGCGACGCGGCGCAGCCGCAGCAGAACCTGGCATGGTCGGGGTTGCTTTGGCCGCAATGGATGCAACGGAACATGTCTGCCTTGGCGGTGTTGTTCTGATCAAAATGCAGGATACGTCAGCGCCGTGCGCCCGGGCAGCTGCCGACAATGACAGGCCGCCAAACCCCCACAGTGCCCGGAGCCGCTGCCATGACGCCACCGTTTGAACGCTTGCTGGAATGGAAGGACACCGGCGACACCGAAGCCGATGGCGTGGTGCAGGAGATCGAGGCCAAGCTGAGCCAGAAAGCACTTGAAGGCTTGCCCCGCGCCATCGGCATGTGGGAGCCAGACCTACCCACCAACGGCCTGGACGACCTCCTGGTCGCCTACCTGCAACGGCCCTACACCAACCTGCCGGCCTGGGTGGATGCCGACCGCATCCGGCAGGCACAACGCCGCTACCAACCCGACATCCAGGTGGGTCAGATCGTGCTGGGCGCGGCCAGCCTGCCGGCGGTCTACCTGCATCCCCAGATCACAGTGACCTTGATGGGCACGGGCCGGCTGATGCAGTACACCCTGCACCGCCTGCTCGAAACCCATGCGTTTGTCGAGGTGGTGATGACCGAGGGCGCGCTGCTGACCCCCGGACCGTCCCAGCAGTGGATGCGCAAAGTGCGCTTGACCCATGCGGTGATCCGCCGACTGGCCGCCATCGAGCAGCAAAAGCCCGCTGGGCAGGCCGCAGCGCATCGCCAGCCCGGTGATCCCCACCCCCTGTCCGTCCGGTTCCATCCGCGCAACACCACCTTGGCTGATGGCGTGGCGCTCAACCAGATGGAGCTGAGCTGGGTCTTGCTCACCTTCTCCTGGGTGCTGCTGGACGGCATGGCCAGGCTGGGCTATGGCTTGACCACGCCGCAGGAGCGGGACAACCACGTCCACCTCTGGGCCTTGGTCGGCCACATGATCGGCATCGTGGACCCGGTGCTGCCGCAGGACGCGGTGTCAGCGCAGCCCCTGTTCGAGGCCTACCGGACCTGGCTGCTGGCGCGCGGCGACCCGGTGGACGACGTGCTGCCGGGCGCCTTGGAGGCGCGCCTGCTCACCGCCGCCCTGGTTGCCGTGTTGACCGAGGTCCAGCGTATGGCGGTGCCGGACAGCGCAAAGCCGTATGTCGCCCGCTGGCATCCGTTGGATGCTGCAGTGCAGTCACTGCCGCGCACGCTGCTGCGCATGCTGTCGGGCCAGCGTGCCGGCAACATCCTGCATGTCGGCCGCGCACCGTTGACGCACTGGCTGCTGCACAAACTGGCCATTCGCGTGCTTGATCTGCGGCGCTGGAGTGACCAGGTGCCACCGAAGTTGAAGGCGAAATGGCTCAGCCATTGATCAACTGTTGCATGCCATGGGTAGCAGCTTGGCGAGGCCACCCGACGATCAACAGTGGACAAGACGTCGCGGCGCGGACTGGACAGGACAGGAATCAAAACTGCAATGTGGCCAGTCCGCTGTCCTCTGCGCCCCCCCCAGGGCCTACCGCAACAAGTGGCCGCTGCTGAGCATGGTGCGTCACGCTGAAACCATGGGCCCGGCCCACCACGGTGCGGAGTCCGGGATGACGCTGTGGCTTGACGACGTCCAGGTGACGGGACTCCCGCAGATGGCGCGCCAGGCCACCCTGCGCTGGCAGCGCCAGATGTTCACCCAGGTCGTTGCCCACTCGGCGCACAAGCCGGCTCGAACTGGCCGCTATCCACGGCCAGGCGGTGGCGGCCGCCACCCAGCACCACCTGGCCGAAATAGCGACGCGCAGCCGCTGACGCAAGTGCAGGTCGTCTCGTCAGGCCAGGCGGCACGGGGCTGCAGTACTGGCTTCGTGCCTGCCGACCTACTTGTTGGCGACGGGCCGCGATGGATCGGTCGCGATAATTGACAAATGCAGATTTCTCGCAGACTTTCACACGCAGCAAGCGGCCAGGTGGCCGGTACCCGCCCTGCCATCCACACAAGCACCGGCACCGGCTGCGCAGTGACCATCGGCAACTTTGACGGTGTCCACCGTGGCCACCAGGCCATGCTGGCGCTGTTGATCAGCGAGGCGCGGCACCGCAACGTGCCGTCGTGTGTGCTGACGTTTGAGCCCCATCCACGCGACTACTTTGCCCGCCTCAGCGGCCGGCCCGACACGGCGCCGGCCCGCATTGCCACGCTGCGCGACAAGCTGACCGAGTTGGCGCGCTGCGGCGTGGACCGGGTGGTGGTGCTGCGCTTTGATGCCCGCTTTGCCGCGCAAAGCCCACAGGCTTTTGTCGATCAGGTGCTGGTGCGTGGCCTGCGCGCACGCTATGTGCTGGTGGGGGATGACTTCCGCTTTGGCGCGCGGCGCGCGGGTGACTACGCCACGCTGGACGCCGCCGGCCAGGCCCAGGGCTTTGACGTGGCCCGCATGATGAGTTATGAAGTGCATGGCCTGCGTGTCTCCAGCTCGGCCGTGCGGCAGGCCCTGGCCGATGGCGACATGGCCGGCACCGCCGCGCTGCTGGGCCGGCACTACGCCATCAGCGGCCATGTGGTGCATGGCCAGAAGCTGGGCCGCACGCTGGGCTTCCGCACGCTGAATCTGCGTTTTGCCCATGCCCGGCCGGCGGCGATGGGCATTTTTGTGGTGCGGGTGCATGGCCTGGGCGCGCAGCCGCTGGCCGGTGTGGCCAGCCTGGGGGTGCGGCCCACGGTGGACGACAGCGGCCGGGTGCTGCTGGAAGTGCATTGCCTGGACTGGCCTGCGGGGCTGGGCGTGGAGGCCGCTTACGGCCAGCGCATCAGCGTGGACCTGCTGCACAAGCTGCACGACGAGCGCAAGTACAGCGGGCTGGCTGCGTTGCAGGCCGGCATCACGCAGGACACGGCGGACGCACGGGCCTGGTGGGCCGCACAGGGCGGCGCGGGCTGATTGACGGGTGATCAACGTGTGATCAACGGGCTGGGCCGCTGCTGGCGCAACGGCCGAACATCACTCCAGGCCTGTGCCCAAACCCATCGCCGGCAACAACTTGCCGGTCAATGCCAGCAAGCGCAGGCGGGCACCCAGCAGGCGATGGGCTTGCTCAACCCGGCGCTGCTCGGCACTGAAACGGCTTTCGCGCAGCGAGATCAGTTGCGCCACGGTGCGGCGGCCGGCTTCAAACTGCACTTCACCGGCCCGCACCAGCGCGGTGTATTGCACCAGTTGCTGGTCGATCTGCAGCAGTGAGCGCTCGGCATTGGTGATGCGCGGCCCGAGTGATTGCAACTCGGCGCGGGCGCCGCGTGCCACCCGGTCGCCTTCGGCCTCAGCCGCTTCGGCGCGGCGTTGGGCCTCGGCGCGGCGGGCGTTGTTTTCACCCAGCACCGGAAAATCCCAGCGTGCCGTCACCAACCACACCTGCTGCTGCTGGGTGGTGAGGGCCGGCACGGTGTGGTCGCTGAGCTGTTTGCGCAGCTCCAGGTCAATCCGCGGCGCCAGCAGGCTGGTGGTGGGCCGCACCCGCAAGCGGGCTGATTCAGCGCGGATCTGCGCGGCCGTGATCAAGCCATTGGCGCTGGCAGGCACGCCGTCGGCAGCGATGGACGGCAGCACCCCCGGCGGCAAATCCACCGGCAACACGGCGCGCACCTCACCGCCCACCAGGCCGCTGAGTTTTTGGCGGGCGCTGTCTTCGTCCGAGAGCAATTGGTCCAGCAGGATCTGCGCGTCCAGCAGCGAGGTGGCGGCCTGCAGTGCATCCGCATCACTGGCGCGGCCAGCAGCGTTTTGCTGGCGCAGCTGGTCGGTCAGGCGCTGCACGGCGGCCAGGCGGGCTTGCGCAAATGGCAGCAGGGTTTGCAGGCGCAGCAGGTCGGTGTAGGTCTCGGCCAGGCGCTCGGCGGTGTCCTCGCGGGCGCGCCGCACATCTTGCGCGGCGGCGTCCACATCGCGGCTGCTGCCGTTGAATTCAGCCAAGTCGTTACCGGCGTTGTACAGATTCCAGCGCAGGGTGGCCTCGGCCCGGTTGGTGCTGCGGTCCACCGCGCCGTTGATGATTTCAGTCTCGTTGCTGGCGCCCTTGCTCAGGTTCAGGCCCAGGCTGGGGCCTAAGCGTGAGCGGGCCTGCAAACGCCGCTCTTGCGTGGCTTGCAACAAGGCTTGTGCCACCCGCACTTGCGGCTCGGCCGACAGCATGCGGGCCAGCAGCGCGGGCAGGCTTTCGGCCGCCGCAGCCGGCGCAGGTGGTGTGGGCGGCACCGCCAGCCGCTCTGGCGGGCTGGGCTGCAGCAGTTGCACCAACGCGTCGGCGCTGTTGGACAGGCCAGTGCCCACAGATTGCACCAAACCACCCACCTGGGCGGCAGCGGGCAGCGGCCCAACAGCGGCCAGCAGTGCAGCCAAGGCGATGGCCGACCGCAAATGGCCCGGCCGTTTGGCCGGCGCGCTGTGCAGCCACGTGTTTGTTTTCTTGGCCATCAACGCTCCTGCAGCGCGCCCTGAAAGCTGCGCAGCACTGGTTTGAGAAGGTATTGCATGACGCTGCGCTGGCCGGTGAGGATGCCCACATCCACCGGCATGCCGGGGGTGATGGGCAACGGTTTGCCGTGCAGCTTCATCTGGTCGCGGGCAGCGATCAGCTGCACCTCAAAGTAGGCCTCGCCGCGCTCGTCCACCACCGCATCGGCACCCACGGTCTTGACCGCGCCGTTGAGCTGGCCGTAGGTGGCCGCGTCATACGACAAGATTTTGATGTTGGCCGCCTGGCCAGCGCGGATGAAGCCGATGTCTGACGGCTTGATGCGCACGTTCATCAACAGGTTGGCCTCGTCGGGCACGATTTCCAGAATCGGCTTGCCGGGCGCGGCCACACCGCCCCGGGTGTTGATCAGCACCCGGTTGACCACCCCCTCCACCGGGGATGTGAGCTCGCGGCGTGAGGCTTTGTCCTGCCGCCCGCCGATGGTGGCGCTGAGGGTGGCCGATTTGGTCTGCAGCTCACTGCGCAAAGTGCCCCACTGCGCCCGGGCGCGGGCGTCCGCCTCATAGGCCTGGGCTTGTGATTCAGCCATGCCGGCGCGCAGCCGGGGCAGGGATTGGCGGATGCTGTCGATCTCGGTTTTTTGCTGCAGCAAACGCGATTGCGCGGCCAAAAAATCACTGCGCGCACCGGCGCCTTCGTTGAACAGGCGCTCTTCAATCGCAAACGCTTCTTCAGCCACCCGCAGCGACCCCTGCAGCGACTGGATGCGGGATTCGGCCTCGGCCAGCTCACCACGCCGGCGTTGCAGGGCTTCGCGCAGCGCGGCCTGGTTGGACGCGTGTTCACGCTGGGCGTCGCGCCAGAGCTGGTTTTCTTTGTCCACCAGCTCGGGCGCCTCTTGGCGCAGCACCGCGTCAAACTTGGGCGCACCACCGCCCAGCAAGGCCTCCAGCCTGGCCCGGCCGGCCAGTGCGGCCAGTTGCTGCTGGCGGCTTTCACCCAGGTCGGCCTGGGCCTGGGCGGTGTCCAGCCGGGCCAGCACCTGGCCGGCTTTGACCCGCTCACCCACACCCACCAGCATCTCTTGCACGATGCCGCCCTCCAGGCTTTGCACCTCTTGCAGCCGGCTGGGTGGCACCACCGCGCCACGGCCTTGCGCGGCCACATCCAACTGCGCCAGGCTGGCCCAGACGATGGCCACCACGATGAACAGCGCCATCACACCCACCATCGCCAACACCACCCGGTGCGGGCCGGTGTCGGGGTCATGGTGGTGCGGGCTGACCGGCCGCACCGACAAGGCGCTGCTCATCGCACACCCCCGGCGGCACGCACACGCTGGGCATCTGCGGTGCGCGGGTCAACCGCTGTGGCGGTGGCGGTGGCGGTAGGTGCCGCCGTGCGCAGCGGTGCGCCTTGTGGCGCACCCGGCACGGGCTTGGCACCGTCCTCGGTGTTGCGTTGGTTCATCAGCGCTTTCAACACATCGTCGCGTGGGCCGTCAGCCACCACCCGGCCGCGGTCCATCACCACCAGTCGGTCCACCAGGGCCAGCATGGCCATGCGGTGGGTGGCCAGCACGATGGTGGTGCCTTGCAAGGCGCGCAGGCGGGCGATCAGTTTTTGCTCGGTGGCCGGGTCCACCATGCTGCTGGGCTCGTCCATCAACAGCAGGCGGGGGGAGCGCAGCAGCGCACGTGAGATGGCCACCAACTGGCGTTGGCCGCCGGACAAGCGGTCACCCCGCTCGCCCACCTGGGTGGACAGCCCCTCGGGCAGTTGCGCGATCACCTCGTCCAGGCCGGACAAACGCACCGCCGCCAGCAAGGCGCTGTCTTTGGCCTGCACCCGGCCCAGCTCGATGTTCTCGCGGATGGTGCCGTGGAACAGCGTCACATCTTGCGGCACATAGCCAATCTGGCGCCGCATGGACAGCGGCTCCAGCTGGGTGTTGACCAG
>JAYVLI010000191.1:0-3678 GCA_043759535.1 Betaproteobacteria bacterium
GTCACGCGGGTGCAGGCCGATGCTGGGCTCGTCCAGCACAAACAAGGTGTTGACCAGGCTGGTGCCCAGCGCGGTGGTCAGGTTGATGCGCTGCACCTCACCACCGCTCAAGGTGCGGCTTTGGCGGTCCAGCGTGAGGTAACCCAGGCCCACATCACACAGGTAGCGCAGCCGCGTGCGCATCTCGTCCAACAGCAGTTTCAGCGCGTCGTCCAGCAGGGTGCTGGGCAGGCTCAAACCATCAAAGAATGACCTCAGCCGCTGGATGGGCAGCATCATCAAATCATGCAGGCTCAAGCCCGGCAGGGCTTCAAGCTGATCCCGCGACCAGGCCGCGCCCACCGGCAAAAAACGTTTGGCCGGCAACTGCACCCCGTCCGCATCCGCCTGGCTGCCCAAGCGCCACAACAAGGCCTCCAGCTTGAGCCTGGCACCGCCACACACATGGCAAGGCGTGTAACTGCGGTACTTGGACAAGAGCACCCGGATGTGCATCTTGTAGGCCTTGCTCTCCAGATAACCAAAGAAGCGCCGCACCCCGTACCACTGCTTGTTGAAGTTGCCGGCCCAGTTGGGTGTGCCCTCAATCACCCATTCGCGCTGGGCTGGCGACAACTGGCTCCAGGCCGTGTCACGCGGGATGCCGGCCTCACCGGCATATTTCAGCAAGTCGGTCTGGCAGTCGGCCCAGGCGGGCGTCTGGATGGGTTTGATGGCGCCGCTGCGCAGGGTTTTGCGCACATCTGGGATCACCAGCCCCATGTCCACGCCGATCACCCGGCCAAAACCCCGACAGGCCTCACAGGCGCCAAAGGCCGAGTTGAAGCTGAACAGCGCGGGCTGCGGGTCGGCATAGCGCAGGTCACTGTCGGGGCAGTGCAAGCCGGTGGAGTAACGCCACAAGTCGGGCTCACCGGTGTCTTTCAGCGCGTAGACATTGACCCGCCCGCTGCCACGCTTGAGCGACAACTCCAGCGCCTCCACCACCCGCACCTTGTCGGCATTGCCCAGGCGCACCCGGTCAGCGACAACGTCGAGCACTTTGCGCTGGTCCACCACCCGCTCGGCCTGCACCCGGGTAAAACCGCTGGCCGACAACCACTGCGCCACCTCGGCCGGTGTCACCGACGCGGGCAGCTCCACCGGGAAGGTGATCACCACACGCGGGTCGCCCGCTGCGGCTGCACGCTGCAGCAGATCGGCGTGGATGGTCTCGGGGCTGTCGTGCCGCACAGCCTGCGCCGTCTGCTTGTCAAACAACTGCGCGGCGCGGGCAAACAGCAGCTTCAGGTGGTCGTTCAGCTCGGTCATCGTGCCCACGGTTGAGCGCGAGGTGCGCACCGGATTGGTCTGGTCGATGGCGATGGCCGGCGGCACGCCGTCCACCCGGTCCACCGCCGGCCTGTCCATGCGGTCGAGAAACTGGCGGGCGTAAGCGCTGAAAGTTTCGACATAACGCCGCTGGCCCTCGGCATACAAGGTGTCAAACACCAGGCTGCTTTTGCCTGACCCGCTGGGGCCGGTGACCACCGTCATCTCACCCGTGCGGATGTCGAGGTCAAGATTCTTGAGGTTGTGCTGGCGGGCGCCGCGGATTCGGATGGTGCCACTCATGGAGGACGGTTCCTGGCTGGGCGTAACCCACCATTTTAGGAAGCCGGCAGGCCTGTTCGGCACCGCAAGGGCATCCCGGGTCAGTTCAATTTTTGGGGTTGACCTGGCCCGCCGCAGTGGGCAACGATAGGCAAATTGCAAAACCGCTACAGCCCCGGGGCGTCACCCCACCGAACCCCATCAACCCCCACCACAGGACCACCATGAAACCCACCCCAGCAGGCTGGCCACGCATCTCGCCCGCCGTGTTTTATCGTGACGCCGCCAGCATGATCGACTGGCTGTGCAGCGCCTTCGGCTTTGTGGTCAAGCTCAAGGTGGAAGGTGAAGACGGCCGCATCGAGCACAGTGAGTTGGTGCTGGCCGATGGCCTGATCATGGTGGGTGAGGAGATGAGCGGCCCCAGCCGCCGCTTCCAGACCAACCGCCTGAGCCCGCTGGGTGCCGGCTGCAACACCCAGAACCTGATGGTGTTTGTGGACGACGTGGACGCCCACTGCGCCCAGGCCCGCGCCGCCGGCGCAGCCATCGTGGCCGAACCCGAGTTGCATGACTACGGCAGCGGTTATTGGGCCGACCGCAGCTATGGCGCCATCGACCCCGAGGGCCATTTGTGGTGGTTCACCCAGCGCGTCAGGGGATGACCTGCCGCCCGGCGCGCCAGCCTAGGCCACGCCGCCAGAAGTGACCACAATGCGCCCTCTCGATACCAATGAGGATGCGCCATGAAGCTGATGCTTCTGCTGGCTGGCCTGGCCACCGCAGTTGGGCTGGTGGCGCCAGCAAGCGCACAAATCAAGATCGGCCAGACGGCCGGCCTGACCGGTGCGGTGGCCGCCACCGTGCAAGAGGCCGCCAGCGGCGCCAAGCTCTACCTGGATAGCGTCAACAGCAAAGGCGGCATTGCCGGGCAAAAGCTGCTGCTGGTGTCGATGGACGACAAGTTCGACCCCAAGTTGACCGACTTCAACGCCCGCACGCTGATCGACCAGGGCGTGATCGCCCTGTTCCTGACCCGGGGCACGCCGCACAACCAGGCCATCCTGCCGCTGCTGGCCCAGCACCGCATCCCGCTGGTGGGGCCCAGCACCGGCGCCATGCTGCTGCATGCGCCGGTCAACCCGTGGGTGTTCAATGTGCGGGCCACCTACCAGCGCGAAGCCGAGCTTGCTGTGCGCCACCTGCTGCAGACGGGCACTGCACGCATGGCGCTGGTGCAGGTGAATGACAGCTTTGGCGCTGACGCCGCCGCTGGTGCGCTGCGCGGGTTTGGTGACATGGCCAAGCCAGTGGCGCATGAAAAATACGACCGCAGCAAGCCCGACTTTGCGCCCGTGGTGCAGCGCCTGCTGGCAGTGGACGCGCAGGCGGTGCTGTTCATCGGCTCGGGCACCGCCGTGGTGGACGGCATGCAGGCGTTGCGCGCAGCCGGGTCCAGGGCACAGATGGTGACGCTGTCCAACAACGCCTCATCCGGATTTGCCAAGGCGCTGGGCGACGCGGCCCGCGGTGTGATCGTCAGCCAGGTGCTGCCACCGGAGCGTGCGCTGGGCCTGCCGATGGTCAAGGAGGCGCATGACCTGGCGCGTGCCGCCGGCCGCAACGCACCCGAGATCACCCCGGCCATGCTGGAGGGCTTTGCCAGCGCCAAAGTGCTGGTGGAAGGCTTGAAGCGCGCCGCTGCGGCCCGTGACCTCAGCCGCATCGGCCTGCAGCGTGCGCTCAACAGCATGAGCCGCTTTGACCTGGGCGGCCTGGACCTGCGCTACAGCCCCACCGACCACACCGGGCTGGATTACGCCGACCTGGCCATCATCGGGGCGGATGGGCGGTTCAGGCGGTGAGGGTGTGGCGCTTGGTGCGCCTGGCTGGTTTGTTGGGTTGATCGCTTGTCGCTGTAGAGCGCCACGGGGCCGTCGGGCGAGCGGCTCCGCCCACCACCACCCTGGCAGGCCTGAATTCAACAACCTGCCCGCCGCCACGGTGGTGGCAGGCGCAGGCCGGTGGGGCGTTGTGCGCAGGGACATAAAGGGGGAGCCGTTGGCCATTTTTGGCCAACGGCGG
>JAYVLI010000192.1:0-23404 GCA_043759535.1 Betaproteobacteria bacterium
CAGCCAGGACGGCACGGCGCGGGTCTGGTCGTCGCGCACCACCGTGCCGGTGGCGGTGCTGCGTGGCCACCGCAACGAGGTGACGCATGCGCTGTTTGGTCCGGCCGGCCGCATCATCACCGCCAGCCGCGACCGCACCTTGCGCGCCTGGCGGCTGCAGCCACCCCGGCTGCTGGCGGCCGGCAAGCCGTGGTGGACTGCTGCCGCAATTGACCCAAAAAACAGCCGCGCCATGTTGTGCGGCGAAAAAGACGCCGCCGGCAGCAACTGCCGCTTCGCCGCGCTGGGCAGCACGGTGCAGCGCAAAACACCGGACACCGATGCGCTGGCCGCCGTGCCGGGCGCCGACACGGTGGTGGACATCAGCGCGTCCGCTGACGGCCAGTGGCTGCTGGGTCACCGCAACACCGACGACATCCACCAAACCTACAAACCGGTGCTGTGGAACACCAACAGCCGGGCCGAGGCCACGCCCCCCTGGCTGGCCCAGCGCTGGTATGGCGTGTTCAACCCGGCCCTGGCCGAGCTGGCCACACTGACCACCGACGGTGAGGTGGCGCTGTGGCCCCAAGCCGCACTGGCCGCCACCCCGGGCAGCGCTGCACCCAAGCCGCTGCTGTTGCTGGCACCCAAGGCCAACCGCATGAATGTGGCGCTCAGCCCCGATGGCCGCTGGGTGGCTGTGGTCGAGCTGGCCAAGGTGTTTGTCTGGGACCGCACAGCCCCCAACAGCGCACCGCTGGAGTTGAAGGGCCACAGCGGCGATGTGCGCAGCCTGGCCTTCAACAGCAGCGGCAACGCGCTGGTCACCGCCAGTGCTGACCGCACCGCGCGGGTGTGGTTGTTGGGCCCCGGGCCAAGCGGCGCAGCGGCCGCCCAGCCACCCAAATCGGTGCTGCTGGCCGGTGGCCACAGCGCCGCCTTGTCATCCGCCGCGTTCAGCCCCGATGGAGCCAGGGTGGTGACGGCCAGCGCTGACAACAGCGTGCGGGTGTGGGACGCCCGTAGCGGCCGTGAGCTGGCCACCCTGTTCCGCCATGACGGCGCGGTGAACAGCGCGCTGTTTGATGCCAGCGGCGAGCAAATTCTGTCGGTCAGCCATGACGGCACCGCCGTGCTGGGCCGCTGCGACGCCTGCCGGCTGGCGCTGCCCGCCTTGATGCAAATGGCCGAGGCCGGTGCCAAGCTGGCGCCGGGTGAGGCCGCTTCACTGGCCGCTGAGCGCAATGCACGTTTGCGCTACGTCATGCTGCCGCAGTGGCTGGCCGGCCGGCCTTGACCGGCCAAGCCGCGCGGCACAGCATCAGCAGCCCCACCACGCCACCCGCAGGAGACCCAGAATGCCCGCCACCCCACTGCGCCCCGTCTGTTTCATGGTCATGCCGTTTGGCATCAAACCGGTGCTGCCCAGGCCCGACCGCGCGCCTGAAAAAATTGACTTTGACGCGCTGTGGAACAAGGCCTTGTCGCCGCTGATCAGCGAGCTGGGCTACGAGCCTGTGCGGGCCGACCAGGACACCGGCGCGTCCATCATCCTGGAGATGCTGGAGCGGCTGTACTTCTCTGATCTGGTGGTGGCCGACATGACCATCCCGAATGGCAATGTCTACTATGAAATCGGCATCCGCCATGCCTGCAAACGCACCGGCTGCTTGTTGATCAGCGCCGACTGGACCACCGCCCTGTTTGACACCAACCAGATGCGCCGGCTGGTTTACCCGCTGACAGACGGCGCAGTGAGTGACGGCGCGGCAGAGGCCATCAAAACCGCGTTGCGCAGCGGCGCCCGGGGGCTGGCCGACGGCGCGTCACCGATGTACCAAAGCATCCCCGGCTTCCCCGACCCAGCCCGCATTGACCCCAGCCGGGCCAGCGCGATCCGTGCCCAGCTGGACGCGCTGAGCGCCTTCCAGGCCCGGGTGCGCGCTGCCCGCCTGACGCGCGACCGCAGCCAGGCCACTGACCTGGCGCGGGCCCTGCGCAGCGACTACCCCGCCAGCGGCGCCGTGCCCCACAGCGTGGCGCTGGAGGTGGCCCTGCTGCTGCGCGACCTGGTGGGCTGGCAAGACTGCATCACCTACATCGACGCACTGCCTGCGGCCATCCGCGATGACGACGCGCTGCAAGAACAACGCTGCCTGGCGCTGTCCAAAACCGGCAACCACCTGCAGGCCATCGGCGCGCTGCAAGAACTGGTGCAGCGCCGGGGTGACACGGCAGAGCGGCAAGGCCTGATCGGCGGGCGCTATAAAAAACTCTCCACCGAGGCCAGCAAACTGGGCGATGCCAGCGCCGCCAGCGACTATCTGGACCAGGCCATTGCCCACTACGAAGCCGGCATGCAGCTGGACCTGAACGACTACTACCCGTCCTGTAACCTGCCCCGGCTGTACAAAAGCCGTGACGATGAGGGCGACGCGGCCCGCGCCGCCACCACCGCCCAAGTGGCCATGATGGCCTGCGAGCGCGCAAAGGCCCGCAACGCGCAAGACGAATGGCTGAACCCCACGCTGCTGGGCCTGGCCTTTGACGCGGCCGACGTGGCCGCCGCCAAACGCTGCGTCAAAGCCGTGCGGCGTGACGGGCCTGCCGCCTGGAAACTGGACACCACGCTGGACGACTTGCGGCGCAGCGTGGCCCAGGTGGCTGACCCTGCAGCACAACAAGCGCTCCTGGCGATGGTGGACGAGTTGCAGGGCTTGTTGACGCCACCACCACCGGCAGCCGACGCCACAGCCGCATTGCCCACAACACCGCCCACAACACCACCAGCAGGTGGCTGAGCCCTACCCGACCAGGTGGGAACCAGCCAGCCCCGTACCGCTACCCTGCAGCCGATGAGCAACACGCCTGCCCGTGTCACCCTGCGCCAGTTGTGCAACCTGGGCCTGCCCGCACCGCTGCTGCTGCCCTCGTTGTTGCCGGTGCTGCGTGAACTGGTGCCAGCCAGCCATGCCGGCTTCTTTTTTTGCGATGCACGGGGTGGCATCACCAACCTGTATGCCGAACGGCTGCTGGCTCCCAACGCCATGGCGGCCTACCACGACGATCACAGCAACCAGCAGTTCCGCAAGCAATACCTGCAGCGCGTGGCAGCAGCCAACCCAATCAGCCGGCGCAGCGTCAGCCCCGACGAGCGCAACAGCGCCTACTACCGTGATGTGTTGGTGGCGCTGGGTATCGAGCATTTTTTATATGCGGTGGTGCGGCACCAGGGCCAGGTGCTGGGCCAGCTCAGCCTGTACCGCAGCCCTGACGCAGCGGCCTTCAGCCAAGACGACGCGCAGACGCTGGACAGCGTGCTGCACTACCTGGGTGAAGGCCTGGCCGTGCCCTCACCGGTGGTGCTGCGCGATGTGCAGGAGCAAGCGGTTGAAGAAGGCCTGGCGCTGCTGGACGCCAACGGCCACGAGCTGTATGCCGATGCCAACTGGCCACGCCTGATCCGCCTGGCCCACGGCAACGCCATCACCCCCGCCACCGCACTGGCCGAGCGCGAGACCCTGCCGCGCTTTGTGGCCGCCATGCTGGGCGCCGTGCTGAGCGCGCCCAATGCCATTCACCAGGTCCACACCAGTTGGGGCCAATTTGCGTTTCGGCGCCACAGCATGACCTCAGGCCAAGGCAGCCAGGCCGTGGCGCTGCTGCTGTCGCGCCTGGCGGCTGAGCCGCTGCGCCTGGCCCAGGGCGCTGCCGCGTTAGGCCTGTCGCCCCAGCAGCGTGAAGTGGCGGTGCTGATGGCCCAGGGCCACAGCAACGCCGAGATCGGCCTGCGCCTGACCATCACCAAAAACACGGCCGATTACCACGCCAAGCAGGTGTTTGCACGGCTCAAAGTGCATGAGCGCAGCGCGATTGCCAAGGTGCTGGGCAACGCTGGCGCGCTGCGGCAGGTTTGAGCGGCCGGTCTGGCCCGGTCGCTCTGGCCTGCATCAGGGCACGGTCATGCCGCGCCTGGCGTTACGGCCAGGGGCTGCCAGCACCATCGCCTTGATTTGCGCCAAGGTTGTGCCATTGGCCAACTGCTGCGCAATCCAGCGCGCCGCCAGCGGTGCGGCCATGCTGGTGCCGTTGGTGCGCACCACCATGCCGCTTTGGCTGCCGGCGGTGCGGATGCCGGAAAGGGCCAAGCCGGCATCGGCCAAGGCTGATAGCTCAGGGCCCTGGTTTTGGGATGGGCCTGCAGCGCTGTAGGCACTGACCATCCCGTGCGCCGGGCTGGCCACAACACCCTGCACCAAAGCCCCCACCGACAAGGTGTTCAGCCCTGACGCCAGATTGCTGAGGATGTTGCGGTCGTTCAGGTGGCCAGCCTCGCCGTCGTCGTTGGGTACCAGGCGGGCGCTTTGTGGCCGGTCGATGCCGTAGGTGGAGTCATCACGCTCCACCCAGGCTTGCACCGACAGCGGCCGGGCACCCGCCTCACCCGGCTGGCGCAGATTGCTGACCAGGACAGTCCACCGCCCCGCCGGCGCTTCGACAAAATCAGCGCTCAGGCGTGTTGCCGCCAACACCAGCAAAGCCATCGAGCGGTGCAGGCTTTGGCTGGGTTTATGGACAAACACCAAACCCGCAACAGTGTCTTTGCCGTCCGATGGCGCGTAGTGCTGCGACCCACAACGCAAGGGTGCATCGGGCCAGACCTGGCCGTTCGGGTCGATGACCTGGATGCCCACGTCAGCCGCAGTCAGCCGCTGTTCAAGTGCCGGGTCGAGGTCTTTGGTCGAATCAGAAAACCACAGCTCCAGATAGGTCTCAAAGGCCTTGTCGGCCGGCGCCAGCAGCGTGAAGGTTGCCGTCTGCCCCGGCCCCAGATTGGCGCTGGCATGCACGCCACCGGGCAGCACGGCGGTCTGGTCCAACGCGTCGGTGTTGCGCACCGTGCCATGTGCATTGCCGGCGGCCAGTACCACGGCCATGCTCTTGTAGCCGGCGCATAACTCGTCTACCGCCGACTCGATCATGCTGCTGCCATCGTGCGGCCCGGCAATGGCGCCGTAGCTGACATTCACCACCAAAGGCGGCGGCGGCGCTTCTGGTGCCAAGTCCATGGCCATGCCGATGATGCCGTGCAGCGCGTCCACCGCATTGACCGCCAGCCAGCGGCCTGCCGAGATGGTGGTTTGCTCACGCGGCAGGCGCACCACCACCACGGGCGCGTTCTGCAAGCAATCGTCTGCGGCCCGCTGCGCGGCCGACAACACGGTGGGCACGCCGTCTTGCGGCGTGCCGCGCCCCAGGTCAGTCGACTTGCCTGCCAGCAGCGCCAGGACTGCAGCGCCGTGCGAGGCACGCAGCATCAGCTCCGGCATGGCAACCCGCACATCGGCATACAGCGCATCCTCATCCAGGCTGCCGTCAACAATGCACTGCTGGATCAGGCCATTCATCGCCACCTGGCTGAGTTGTCTGCCATACGGGAAGGCGGCCGGCAGCGTCCACGGTGCAAGCGGCGTTGGCACAATGGATTGGTCCCACAGCGCCGCAACACGGGTGCTGCCGTTGCGCAGCACGGCAGCGTGCGCAAACGGACAAGCGTCCTCCACCAAACCCAACACGACACTTGGCGCTGCGGCCTGCGGTGCCGCGCCCATCGCCGGTTGCTCGGCACCGCCGACAAGAGGCGTCGGATACTTGTAGCCGGGCCGCTGAAACCCGATCTGCAAGCGCTTGACCAGCTTGTCTTTGAAAAGCGCCATCACCACGGCCCGCAACTGGGCACTGGTCAAGCCTTCGACGGGCAGACGCAGGGTGACAAAGCAAGCGTTGGCGTGGGTCGCGGGCAGTGCTTGCGCATACGCCGGAGGCACCAACAGACGGATAGGGGTGGTGCCCACCACGATCGCGCCCGTGAAGTGCGCTTTGGGGTCATAGGGCTTGAACAGCTCGGCCAGAAAAGTCAATTCACCGGCAAGTGCTGTCTGGCGTCGCTTGAACGTGCGGAAGTCTGTGTGCACTGCCCACAGCGCATACGGGTCTTGGAACAGGGCCGTGTCAAGAATCAATGGCTGGCCAAACACCCGGGGCTTGTGGCGGGCTGTCATGGCCGCTTGCCTTTTGCAGTGGCAGCTTTCACAGCCTGTGGCGCAGGTTTGTTGCCATTTTTTGCACCGGTGCGTGTTGCGCCGGGGCTGGCATAGCCGTCATGCCATTCGGCGCAGGCTTGCTGCCACAGGCGGGCCAGCAGCCGGTTTTGGCTGCCATCCACCAGGCTGACGGCTGGTGCCGTGACCGGCGACAAGGTGTTGCATTGGAAGTGGAAGGGCAAGGGCAAGCCGCGTGGGTTGTTCACCAGGTCCATCGGCTCGCTGCGGTCAAAGCCCAACCCCACCAGGCCACTGTCGTCAGTCAGCGTGCTGCCGGTCAACACCGTGCCATCAAACGTGCGTGGCACCCAGCCCATAGCCAAGCCGCCGCAGCGGTGCAGCAGGTATTCAGCCGTTGTCTCGCCCACCATGCGGCCGGCGGTGGAATCGATGGGGAAATGCACACCCGCCACCACACGGTTGTTGGCAATACGGGCGGCCAGGCGCTGCAACTGCTCGTATTGGCGCCCCGAGCCGTTGGCGGGGTCAACCGGCAACGATTTGGACAGCGCTGCCAGCACCCGGGCCACCACAAAGGCCTCGGCGGCGTGGCCGCTGGGAAAGGCGGCAAAGCGGCGGGCGTTGATCATGGGCTGGATGCTGGGCGAATAGTCCACCGGCCGGGGGCAGCCCAGGTAGTGCTTGGTGGGCTGGTTGAGGTAAGACGTGACTCCCAGGGCCAGGTGCAGCAGTTCCAGCGTGTAGCGGTAGGTGGTGGGGTTCAAGTCAAGGATGGCGGCCCAGTACTGCAGTGGCAGGCCGATCTGGGTGATGACCTCTTGCATGCGCTCGGCACGCAAGTCAGCCCAGGTGGCCACCAAGCGAAGCTGCCGCTCGAACACTGCACGCCCGGGGCGCCTGACGCGGTAGATCGGCAAGATCAGCGCCTTGGGCGCGGTGGTCTCTGGCGTCAGGCAGTGCGCTCCGACCACTTGGTCAGCGATGGCGGGCCAGGCCAGATCCACATGCCGCACCGTGACGCTGTGGTTGGTGGGGTCTGCACTCAGGTGCAACGGCCTGATCAACTCGGCCATCAGGTTTTCAAACCGGATGTCAGCTGACCATTGGTCCAGGCGCCGCACTTGGTCCACCCGGGGCAGGCCGTCCTTGTCCAAATCCCGAAAAGCGCCCGGCAAGCGGAAGTCAATCGGATCACCGCCCCGATACTGCAAGGTGGCCTCGCGGTTCAGGATCACGCCAGCGGCATGCGCCGGGTCAGCGCCAGGGCCCAGCGTGAAGGCAGGGTTGGACAGCATCATCCCCTGCATGCCTTGCATGCCCTGCATGCCTTGCATGCCCTGCATGCCTTGCATGCCTTGCCAGTAGCTCCAGGTACTCATGGTCTGTCCAATCCAGGGGTTGTGGTGGGAGTTGAGGATCAGTGTTCAGGCAGCCCAGCACCGCGCAGCGCCTCGGCAAAGCACAGGTTTTGTGTGTTCACTTGGCCGACGCGGGCCAGATAGGTTTGCACGGTGCAGTGGGGCTCAATGGCCAGCAACTGGCTGACCGTCAACCGGGCCTCGGCCTCCTGCCCCAGCATCATTTGGGCGGTGGCCAAAGCCCGGTAGGTGGAGCCGTGGGTGGAATTGCCCAGGATGGCGCGCCGTGCCAGGGCAACGCCGCGCTCGTATTCGCCTGCCATGACAGACGCGCTGGCGGCCAACGAGTCATAGAAGTGCCGGGTCGGGTCAATCGGCGCCAAGCCCAGCGCCGATTCGCTGGCCGCCAGGGCCGGTGCATGCGACGCCAGGTAGCCGTGGGCCACTCCGCTCATCAACCAGGCGAGTGAATCGCTGGGGTCACTCTGCAGGGCCTGGGCGTAATAGGCCTGAGCGGCCGCAGGATCACCCTTGACCCCCGCCTGCACCGACCCCGCCATGGTCAGCGCCAACGCCGATTGTGGGTCGCGGTCCAGCGCCTGCTGGCTGTAGCTGAGGGCTTGCAGGCTGTCGCGGCGGCTGTCGTCGGTCCAGCCTTGCAGCACTTTGAACACATGCCAGCGGGCCAGCCAGGCCAGTGGCTCAGCGTGGCGTGGCGCACGCTCGGTCAAGGCCATCAGCAGTTGGCGGCAGCGCTCAAAGTCAGCCAGCGAGAAGCGGTGCAGCAGGTCCACTGCGTTCAAGTACAGGGTGTGGCTGGCCAGGCTGGGCAAGATGGCGGCGGTGCGGGCGGCGCGCTGCTCGACCGCCAGAATGCGCTGGCCCACGCCCTGCACCACCGGGCCCAGCAGGTCACTGGTGGGCGACAGCAAATCGGTGGCGCTGCCTCGCAGTGTTTGGCTGTACACCGGCTCACCCGCGCCGGCGCGCCAGAGCTGCACCTGCAGTGTGATGCGCTCGGGCAGGGTGTTCAGCGCACCCCGGCTGAGCACCTGGCTTTGCAGCACGTAGTTGGCATGCCAGTGGCGGTAGAGGTGGCCCAGGTCTACCGCGCGGCCACGCAGCATGTGGGCGGATTGGGCACAGATCACATGCAGCATGGGTGACTGGCTGAACTGGCGGCTGAGCTGGTCGGTCACGATGTCGGCCCAGCCGATGGGCTGCTCTGGCTGGCCGTCGGCAGCCGCCACCTGGGCCGGCAGCACCACCAGTGTGGGGCGCAGCCGCAGGCGGGCCTTGATGGCCGCCCGCAGGTCAGCCGGCATGGCCGCCGCCGGCCCCACCAGTTTGAACAAGCGCACTGGGGCGTCAAAGTGCTTCAGGTAGCACTCACCCAGGTCTTGCACCTCGGGGTCCAGGCCAGGCGTGAGGCGCTCACACACGGTGGCCGACAACACCGTGTCACCCGGCAGGCTGAAGGCCGCAATGCGTGCGGTGAGGTTGACACCCACGCCGTAGACCGCTGACAGGTCCGTCAGCAGGTTGGCGCAGTGCAGGCCGACGCGCAATTGCAGCGCTGGCCCGGCGGCATGGGCTGCGGTGTCTGCGGCGGCCGATTGGTGCAGCGCCAGGGCGCAGCGCACCGCCTGGCGCGGGTGCTCAAAGCGCAGCAGCAGGCCGTCACCCAGGCGCTCGACCACCACACCGTGGTGCATGGGCACCACCTGGCGGGCGGCGTTGGCCAGCAGCGCGCGGATGCGCTCAACCGCCGCACGCTCGTCATCGTTGACCAGCCGCACCGACTCAACAACATCGACAAACGCCAAGGTGGCGCTGGCGGTGACCAGTGGCAGTTCATCGGCAAATTGCTCCACGCTGACATCTCCACAGGGCACCAGGCCTGTGGCAGAAGATACGGTAAAGCTGGCCGATCGGGTAGGGCTGGCGGTGCGCTGGTTGCTTGCGGACGGCGGCGCTGGCAGCGTGATGGGCGGATGAGCCATGCACCGACGCTAGCCAGTTGGCGCGCCAACCCACCTACCCGCATGGGTAGGGTTGTGCCCTGCCGCTGGTGGGCCCAGGCAGGCCAGCGGCCCGGCGCCGCAGGGCCAGTCCTACCTGACTGCGTAGGCCGGCAACGTGGCATGCCCGCCCATCATCCAGACCGACGGTGACCCCGCTGTGGCCTGTACCGCGCCACACCGCAAACCGCCCTGCCGACCCACTGTTCGAGGAGGACCCCATGCATGCCGAACTTGCAAACACCCCCCAAGCGCTGACGCCACACGGCCTGCCCTTTGGCCTGCTGCGCCAACTGGGGCAACTGCACAGCGTGGACACCGTCCGCCCCAACCCGCAGCCCACCGCTTTGCTGCGCAGCGTGTTGGACGCGCTGAGCGTTGGCTTGCTGCTGCTGGATGCCGAGGCGCAGGTGCTGCATGCCAACCAGGCCGCGCAGGCGCTGTGCAAGGCGGGTGCGCCGCTCAGCTTGAGCGGCAGCCGGCTGGGGCTGCTGCCCAGCCACCGGCAGCAATTGGATGTGGCGCTGCGGGCGGCCCAGCGGCGCCAGTGGTCGATGCTGGTGTTGCAGGCGGGCGCGCAGCGTTTGTCGGTGGGTGTGGTACCGATGGCGGCTGAGGCCAGCCAGCCGGGCCTGGCGGCAATGCTGGTGATTGCCCAGCAGGCCCAGCCCAGCAGCCTGGCACTGCAGTTTTTTTGCCAGGCCCACCATCTGACTGCGGCCGAAAGCGCGGTGCTGGTGGCCTTGTGCAAGGGCCAAAAGCCAACCCAAATTGCCAGCGCAGGCCGGGTGGCGATCTGCACGGTGCGCACCCAGGTGGCGGCCATCCGCGAGAAGACACAGACCAGCAGCGTCAGCCACTTGATGCAGGTGGTGAGCGCGTTGCCGCCAATGGCGGCTGTGTGTGTGCATGCGGTGGCTGGCAACCACTGGGCCAGCGCCTGATCGCTTGCTTGGCCCGGGCCAGGCTGGCACATCAACGCGCCGCAAACTGCGGCAGGCGTTTGTCCAGAAACGCCCGCACGCCTTCTTGAAACTCGGGCGAGTCCAGCAGCACACGCTGGCGCTCGGCCTCGTAGTGCAGTTGTGCCTCCAGCGTGTTGCTGGTGGCGGCGTCAAACGCGCGGCGCGTTTCCAGTGCGGCATGGGCTGGCAACTGGCTGAGCTTGTGGGCAGTGGCCAGCGCGCTGTCCATCAGCGCGGCGTCGTCCACACAATCCCACACCAGGCCCCAGGCGGCGGCTTTTTCAGCCGGCAGTTTGTCGGCCAGCAGGGTGAGCGCGGTGGCGCGGCCGCTGCCGATCAGCCGTTGGTAAAACCAGCTGCTGCCCACATCGGGCACGATGCCCAGTTTGGCCATGAAGGGCAGGTAAAAGTAGGCGGATCGGGCGGCCAGCACCACATCACCGGCCAGCGCCAGGCCCAGGCCACCACCGGCGGCCACACCGTTGATGGCGCACACCACCGGCAGCGGCAGGCTGCGCAAGTCAGTGACCATGCGGTTGGTCATGGCGTGCATGGTGTCGGCCGATTGCTCGCCACGGCTGCGGCCACTGCCGTCGTCTTTGCCCATGCCGCTCAGGTCAGCGCCTGAGCAAAACGCCCGGCCGCTGCCGGTGAGGATCAGGGCGCGCACCGTGTTGTCGGCCGCCACTTGCGCCAGCAGACTGCGCAGGCTGGCCTGCATCGGGCCGGTGATGGGGTTCAGCTTGGCCGGGTTGTCCAGCGTCAGGATGCCGATGGCGCCGTCTTGGCGGTAGGTCACTTCAGGCAGTTGGGTGTCGATCATTGGGGTCCTTGGTGGCCGCCGCCAGCAGGCGGCGGTAGGTCTCGTAACCGGGCTGGTCCACGGCCAGTTTGGCCAGGGTGCTGCGCCACAGGTGGTCGGCCAGGCCGGGGTGGTCAGGTGTGATGGCGCCGCTGGTGATGGCATCGGTGAGGCGCTGGTTGAGCTGGGCCAGGGTGGGCGTGGCACCGTCAGCACTGGCCGCTGCACCGTTGCCCAGCACTTGCTGCAGCCGGGCCAGCTCAGCGGCTTGCTCGGCAGGGGCCAGCGTGGCCTGGCGCTGCGCCATCTCCAGCATGTTGGCCGCCACGCGGGCCTGGTAGGCCAGTGCCGCATGGCCGGCGCTGGCCAGGGCGGGGCCGGCGTCGTCGCGCAGATAACGCGCCACGGCTTGCAGCAGTTGTTCGGGGCTGGGGTTGTCTTGCATCAGGCCACCGGGCTGGGTTGCGCTGCTGCTGCGGGCTGCGGCGGCCCGGGCAGCAGCAGTGTGAGCAGGTCGATTTCAGTCTCGGACGCCCGCCGCGCGATGGCCGCTTTTTCCATCACCGGCTCAGCCCCGGTGGCCCAGGCGTGACCCATGCTTTCGCACATCACGCCCCAGCGCAGGGTGCCCAGCACCCGCCACCAGTGCAGCCTGGCCTCGTCCACCTGGCCACCGGCACTGCGGTAGCCGTCAAACAATTCAGCCCAGTGGCCAAAACCGCCCACCGGCCGGTGCGGCTGGCCAAAGCACCATGACGGCACACCCAGCCAGGCCAGGTCGGCCATCGCGTCGCCACCGTGCGCCAGCTCCCAGTCCAGCACACCGGTCAGCACACCGCCGTCACTGTGCAAATCCACCAGCAGGTTGCCGTTGCGGAAATCACCATGCACCAGCACCGGCGCCACATCGGCCGGCGCATGGTCAGCCAGCCAGCGCAGGGCCAGCTGGAACACCGGCCGCGCCGTGCCGTGGCGGGCATGCCAGGCGCGCAGATAGGCCACCTCGGCGCCCGGCTGGGTGCTGCGCAACGGTGGCAAGCTGGCCAGCGGCATGGCGTGGATGTGGGCCAGCGCGGCGCCGCACTGCTGTGCCAGCAACGGGCGGTGGGCAGCGGCAATGCGCCGCCCCAGGGCCTCGCCGGGCAGGCGCTGCATGATGAAGCCGTCGCCCAGGCCGTGTTGCGGCTGCAGCACCAGCAGCACCTGCGGCACCGGCACACCGGCCGGGCCGGCCTGGCCAATCAACGCGGCTTCACCGGCCAGGCCGGGATTGCCGCGGTCCCGCAGGGCTGCACCGGGCGGTGCGCGGCGCAGGATGAGGGCTTGCGCCGTGTCGCCCACGCCCCAATCAAAGGCCCAGGTCTCTTGGCTGGCGCCACCGGACAAGCGGCGCAGCTTGTGGACCGTGGCGTCTGCGGTGGATGCCGGCAAAACTGCCGCCAGCACCGCCTGCAGTCCGGTCAACACACGGTCCACCACTGCCGCGCCGGTCATGGCGGCAACCGGTTTACAGCCGCTCGATGATGGTGACGTTGGCCAGGCCGCCGCCCTCGCACATGGTCTGCAGGCCGTAGCGTTTGCCGCTGGCGCGCAGCGCATGCACCAGGGTGGTCATCAGCTTGGCGCCGCTGCCGCCCAGCGGGTGGCCCAGGGCAATGGCGCCGCCATTCACATTCAGCCGCGCCGGGTCGGCACCGGTGGCTTGCAGCCAGGCCACGGGCACCGACGCAAACGCCTCGTTGACCTCAAACAAATCGATGTCGTTGATGGACATGCCGGCTTTTTTCAGCGCGTGGGCGGTGGCGGGGATGGGTGTTTCCAGCATCACCACCGGGTCACCACCAATCACCGTCATGTGGTGGATACGGGCTAGCGGGGTCAGGCCCAGCGTCTTCAAACCGCGCTCGTTGACCACCAGCAGGCCGGCTGAGCCATCACAGATCTGGCTGGCGTTGGCGGCAGTACACACACCACCTTCTTGCAGCAACTTGACCCCGCCAATGCTCTCGATGGACGCATCAAAGCGGATGCCTTCGTCGGCGGCATGCTGCTCGCCGGTCTCCACGCCGTCGGCCGACCGCACCGCCAGCGGGATGATCTCGGCGTCAAACTTGCCGCCCCGGGTGGCGGCGATGGCGCGCTGGTGGCTTTGCAGCGCGTAGGCGTCCACCTGACCGCGGGTGAGGCCGTATTTTTTGGCCACCATCTCGGCGCCGATGAACTGGCTGAACTGCACACCGGGGTAACGCCGCGCCATGTTGGGGCTGACGTAAAAGCCCATGCCGGCTTTTTGCGCCAGGCTGCTGGGCAGGCCCATTGGCACGCGGCTCATGCTCTCCACGCCGGCGGCAATCACCACATCCATGCTGCCCGACATCACCGCCTGGGCGGCAAAGTGCAGCGCCTGCTGGGATGAGCCGCACTGCCGGTCCACCGACGTGGCGGGCACCGATTCAGGCAGTTTGGACGCCATCACCGCGTTGCGGGCGATGTTGACCGCCTGCTCACCGGCCTGGCCCACGCAGCCCATGATCACGTCTTCCACCAGCGCGGGGTCGATGCCGGTGCGGCTGATCAGCACGTCCAGCACGCTGGCGGCCAGGTCAGCCGGGTGCCAGCCCGAGAGTTTGCCGTTGCGCCGGCCACCGGCAGTGCGGGCGGCGGCAACGATATAGGCTTCTGCCATGGGGATGCTCCTGAAAATAGGCTGACCAAGAATGGCCGGGATTGTTGGGTGCTGCCTGCGGCGCGGCGTCGTCGGAAGCGATGAATTTGGGCGGTGGGCGGCAAGCGATCAGGGCAACAACCGAAGGCTGCCGAGATTGGTCGTTAGGGGGACGCCAGGCCAGGGCCCAGCCGGTATAACCCGAGCGCGCGCTGGCGCCCCAGACGCCCCCAGAACCCACCGAGGACCGCCCCATGAAAAAACTGCTGTTGATTGCCGCCGCCGTGCTGTCCACCCTGCTGGCCGGTTGCACCGTCATCTACACCGCCGACCGCTGCACGGCCTGCACGGCAGGTGGTGGCAAGGGCGACCCGGCCAACCCGGCGGTGTTCATTGCCGACGGCAACATCCAGGTGGACCAGCAGGTGCTGCGGTTTGCCAAAGACCAGACCAACGTCACCATCACCTGGCGCTTGGCCGCGCCCGGCCAGGACGGCGCCGGCGGCCTGCGTTTCCCAGAGAACGGCATCGTGTTCGAGCGCTCGGCTGAGGGTGAGATCACCTGCACCCGCAGCGAGGATGGCCGGGTCTTCCGTTGCTTGAACAAGCACAGCAAGCCCGGCATCTACAAATACGGCATCAATGTCAACGAGAACGGCAAGCCGCTCAAACCGCTGGACCCGTACATCATGAACGACTGAACCGCCCAATGCTCAGCTGGCCGGCGCAGTCGTGGCATCGGCCAGCCAAGCCGACAGGTCTGCCCAAACCACCTCGAACGATGCCACCCGCCCGGCTTGCGCGGCAGTCTCAAACTGCACTCCAAGCGCATTGCGTGTTTGCAGCATGACTGGTGCCATGAAGGCTTCGTCCGCCGCGTCTCGGTGGATGCCTGACAACGCGTTCTGCACCTCAGTCAGGCCAAAGTAGCGCGCTGCTCGATGCCAGTCGCCCCGCAATGCTGCCAGCGCGGCCCCCACATCCAGCGCGCACATCTCGGCAGGGCGTGACCCGATTTGCTGTGCGATCTGTACCACGTCGACCAGCAGCGCACCCGCCTGCGCGGCGCCCTCGATCCCCCGGCCCAACGCCACCATAGCCAGGTTCAACAATGCGACGGCGATGTACTCCTGGTCATTCAGACTACGGGCCAGGTTGAGCGTGGCGCGGTAGTTGCACTCCGCCTCGTCAAGCCGGCCCTCCATCCGGTCGAGTTGCGCCAGCGCATTGACGGCGCTGGCCAGTTGGCGCGGGTTGTCCAGCGTGTGTGCCGCAGCCACAGCATCCTCGGCATAACGGCGCGCTGCTGCACGGTCGCCCAGCCCAATGGCGGCCATACCCAGCGGCTGCAACACCGCCGCGACGCGGGGCTTGTCATCCACCTCGCGGGCAATGTGCAAACACTCCACCAGGTAACCCATGGCCTCGGCATTGCGGCCCATGAAGCAGCAGAGTTGCCCGACGTTGAACAAGGCCCGCGCCCGCACCGCGTCACGCGCTGCCGCCGCCGGGTGCGCCAGCACACGCAAGGTCGTGTCCAGGCCCAGCGTCAACAGGCCGCGGTTCAACCAGTACGGGCGCAGTGCAAAACCCAGGCGCAAGCCCTGCTCGGCCACGTTGCGGCTGGCGTGCAGCGCGCCATCGGCCGCGCACCAGGCCAACGCGGACAGCAGGTTTTCACGCTCCTGGTCCAACTGCGCCAGCACGGCGGCCTTGTTGACGCCGCCCAGCTGCGGCAAGGCCTGCTCAGCCTGTGCAAGGCACAGCCCCAAATGGCGCTGGCGCAGTGCGGCTGCGTCCGCCTCGGCCAATTGCAGCCGCTCGGCCGCATGCTGGCGCACGGTGTCCAGCAGCCGGTAACGCGGCGCATCGTCTTGGTCATCCGCCACCACAACCACCAGCGATTTCTCCACCAGCCCGGTCAGCAGATCCAGCACCGCGTCGCTGTGCAGCAGCGCATCACCACCACACACGGCTTCAGCCGCCTCCAGCGTCCAGCCGCCGGCAAACACCGCCAGGCGCCGGTACAACGCGCGCTCGCGCCCGTCCAGCAAATCGTGGCTCCAGTCGATCAGCAACTGCAGGGTGCGCTGGCGTGGCGCCACGGTTTCATCCCGCGTGGTCAGCAGCGCAAAACTTTCACGCAGGCGGGCAGCGATGGCCTGCACCGGCAGCGCACGCACCCGGGCTGCGGCCAGCTCCAGCGCCAGCGGAATACCGTCCAGCCGGCGGCAGATGTCCACCACCGCTGCGGCGTTGTCGGTATTCAGTCGGAAGCCGGGCTGGGCGCTGTTGGCGCGGTCGGTGAAGAGTTGCACTGCCTCGTGGCTGAGCAGGTGTTTGGGCAAGACGCCGGTGTCGTCGCCCGGGACAGCGTCCGGCACGGTGAGCGCCGGCACCGGGTAGGCCAGTTCACCGGCAACGCGCAACACCTCGCGGCTGGTGGCCAGCAGGGTGATGCGTGGGCCGGCCTGCAGCAGCGTTTTGGCCAGCGCGGCGGCCGCGGCCAGCAGGTGCTCGCAGTTGTCCAGGATCAGCAGCAGTTGGCGGTCAGCCACAAACTGACGCAGGGCGTCCAGCAGGCTGCGGCTGGGTTCTTCTTTCACGCCCAGCACGCTGGCCACGGCTTGCGCCACCCGCTCAGCCGCCTGGTCGCCGGCCGGCAGCGGCGCCAGCTCAATAAACCACACCCCGTCGGGGTAGTGCTCAATCAGCTCAGCACCCAGTTGGGCTGACAAACGCGATTTGCCGATGCCGCCGGTGCCAAACAGCGTGACCAGCCGGTGTTGCAGCAGCAAGGCGCGCAATTGCGCCAACACCGGCGCCCGCCCAACAAACCGGTTCAGCGGCTGGGCCAGGTTGTTGGGCGTGGCAGCGAGAGAGCGCAAGGCCGGGAAATCACAGCGCAGCGGCGGCGCCAGCACCTGCCACAGTCGCTCGGGGCGGGACAAATCACGCAGCCGCACAGCGCCCAAATCCTGGAGCTGCACACCGGCTGGCAGTTGGTGCAACAAGGCATTGGCCACCACGCTGGACACCAGCATTTGTCCACCGTGCGCCACGCCCATGATGCGGGCGGCGCGGTTGACCTCGGGGCCGTAAAAGTCGTTGTCGCGGGCTTCTTCAGCGGCGCAGTGCAGGCCGCAGCGGATGCTTAAACGCAGCCCGGCGGTGGCAGTCGCATCGGCCAGCGCGTGTTGCAGTTGCAGCGTCGCCAGCAAGGCCTGCAGCGGGTTGTTGAAGACAGCGTGGATGCCGTCCCCAGTGCCCTTGACGATGCGCCCACCGTGCGCCAACACGGCGCTGCGGTTGAGTTGGTCATGCCGCGCCAGGGCAGCGCGCATCAACTCAGTTTGTTGCTCCCACAGGCGGGTGCTGCCCTCGATATCGGTGAACAAAAAGCAGACAACAGCAGGAGCGGCAGGGGCAGCAGCAAGCACAATTTTTTCTCGGGCAGCCGGAAGGCGGTTTGCAGGCCGCAGCATTGTCCAAGCAAAACACTGTCGCCAGTGGGGTGGCAACACACCGTGGTGCCGCGCCGCGCACCGCAGCCGCACCAGGCCAGCCCAACGGCACTTCGGGTAACAACTGATTAGCACGTCAATCATTTGTATCCAAACTAATTGCCAACAATCTCCTGGATCAACCTTGACCGAAGACAACCCGCTGCGGCTTGACAACCAACTGTGCTTTGCGCTGTACGCCGCCACCAATGCCATCACCCGCCTCTACCGCGGGCCACTGGGCAGGCTGGGCCTGACCTACCCGCAGTACCTGGTGCTGCTGGTGTTGTGGGAGCGGGGCGCACTGACGGTCAAAGCCTTGGCCGACGCGCTGCAACTGGACTCCAGCACCCTGACGCCGCTGCTCAAACGGCTGGAATTGGCGGGCTGGATCAAACGCAACCGTGATCTGCAAGACGAGCGGATGGTGCGCATCAACTTGACACCACCGGGCCTGGCGCTGCGCCAGCCGGTGATGGCCATTCAGCATGGGGTGGCCTGCCAGACGCAGCTGCCGGCGGCAGCGTTTGTGGCCCTGCGCTCGCAATTGCAGGCGCTGACTGAAGTCTTGGCGGTGGCGCCCGGCGGCGCCGCCGTGGTCTGAGGACCGCCGGCGCCCGGGCGCCCGGTCACTGCCAGTAAGTGCCAGTAAGTGCCAGTAAGTGCCAGCGTGTCCAGCAAGGTCCAGCCCGGATGAGCACCCAACCCAACCACTCAACCACCCAACCACCCAACCACACCAAGGAGACAGCATGACCCAAGCCAGCCTTTACGAACGCCTCGGCAGCGAGACCGGCATCCGTATTTTTGTCACCGACATCCTCAAGCTACACCACCAGAACCCGGTCATCCAATGGCGTTACTCCAAGGCTGAAAAAAGCGATGCCGCGCTGATCGACCTGGTGGTGGACCTGGTGGCGTCGGGCACCGGTGGGCCGCAGACCTACAAGGGCATGGATATGCGTGCTGCACACAAGGGCATGTGGTGTTCAGAAGAAGAGTTTTTGGCCGTGCTGGACGACATCCGCAAGGCCATGGAGATGAACCAGGTTGACCCGCAAGCCAATGCCGAACTGATGGCGATTGCCTACGGCATGAAGGCCGAAATCGTGCGCGGCTGACAGCGCAACATTCAACGCCGCCGCGTCTTGCGCAGCCACGCGGCCGTTGTCACAGGATTGGCTGCAACCCACTGGAGACTGAAATGAACACTGCTCTCAAAACCGCCGCAGACACCGTGCTGGGCTACACCACTGGCCGGGCCGGCGGTGCGCCCGGCGTGGTGGCCATGGCCACCAACCGCAGCGGCAATGTCTACGAGGGCTGCGCCGGCGTGCGTGAGCTGGGCAAGCCGCAGGCCATGACGCTGGACTCGGTGATGGCCATCTTTTCCACCACCAAATCGCTGACCGGCACGGCGGTGATGCAACTGGTGGAAGAAGGCAAGATCAGGCTGGATGACCCGGCCAAGACCTACACACCCGAGATCGCCGAGATCCAGGTGCTGACCGGTTTTGATGGCGCTGGCCAACCCCTGACCCGTGCGCCCAAGCGCGACATCACCGTGGCTGACCTGATGCTGCACACCGCCGGTTTCAGCTATGAGTTTTTCAGCCACGACGACCTGAAATACCGCACTGCGAAGAACATCCCAACCGTGGTGTCCAGCAGCTTTGCGTCCATCCGCAGTGTGCTGCTCAACGACCCCGGTGAGCGCTGGAGCTACGGCTGCAACATCGACTGGCTGGGCCGCATTGTTGAGCAGCAACGTGGCCAGCGCCTGGGCGCAGTGCTGGCCGAGCGCATTTTTGGCCCGCTGGGCATGCACGACACCAGCTTCACCCTCAGCCCCGACATGCTGGCCCGCCGCGCCCCGCTGCATGACCGGGCGCAAGACGGCAAGCTCACCGCGCTGCCCGATTTGATCCTGCCGCAACCGCCCGAGATGGACATGGGCGGCCACGGCCTGTACGCCAGCGTGGGCGACTACATGAAGTTCATCCGCATGTTTTTGAACGACGGCGACGGGCCACACGGCCGGGTGCTGCAAGCCAACACCGTGGACGCGATGTGCCGCAACGGCCTGCCGGCGGGCATGCACAGCGGCGGCTGGACCACGTCCATCCCGTCCTTGTCCAACGATGGTGAGTTTGACCCGGGTGTGCCCAAGACCTGGGCCTACACCTTTCAGCGCAACGAGGCCGCCACGGCCACCGGGCGGCCGGCGGGCAGCGTCAGCTGGGCCGGGCTGGGCAATCTGTACTACTGGATTGACCGCAAAAACGGCATCGGCGGCTACTGGGGCTCGCAGATCCTGCCGTTCATGGACGCCGTGTCGTATCCGGGTTATGTTGACTTTGAAGCGGCGGTGTACCGCCACGCGCTGTAGCACGGCAGGCGCCGTTTGACCCGACCGGGTCGGTCCCTGGCCGGGTTGGGCGCTGGCCGGATCGGCGGCATGGCCGTATCCCCGCATCGACGCCATCACAATCGCGCCGATGTCAAATGCGGCGCCCCTCACCCCCTGCTTGCGGCTGCGGACCCTGGACCGTGGTGATGGCCTGCTGGGCCTGCGCCCATGCGGCCCGCTGCGGCCGCCGGCCCGCACGCCGCTGTTTGGTGCCCGCGGGCCACAGGTGACGGTGGCGCAATGGCGCTGGCTGCCAACCGCAGCAGGCTGCCCCGCCACACCAGCGCAACCCGGTGCAGCCGAACCGGCGCGCGCTGATGCACCACTGCGCGAGGCCCAATTGCGCAACAGCGGCCTGCACCCCCTGCCCGCTGACGCCCTGCAGTGGCGCGGCCCACCCGACCCCGCATTGGCCAACACCCCGCTGTGGACCCTGGTGCGCGAGGCCGACTTTGCCGCCTTTTGGGCCAACGCCCTGCCACTGCTGCAAGCCGCCGGCTGGGCCATCGATGTGCAGCCTGGTTTTGCCCACGCCGCCCAAGCGGTGGTGGCCTGGCACATCCAACTGCAACCCTGCCAACTGGCCCCGCTGGGCCAACCACGCGGGATGGGATCGTGGCTGCTGAGCCTGGGTGTGACCCTGCAAACCCGCGACGGCAGCGAGACGCTGGACCTGGTGCCGCTGCTGGCCAGGCTGCTCAAACACGACAGGCGCTGGACCAACGCGGACGCGCTGGGGCAAATAGCCGACGACGCCTTGATCCGCCTGCACGCCCCCGGCGGCCGGCTGATCGACGCCGAGGCCGCGCCGCTCAAAGCCATCACCCGCGCCATGCTGGACTTGCTGACCACGCCGCGCCGCAAGGTGGATGCACCGCTGCTGCTGTCATCCTGGGACGCAGAGCGTCTAGCCCTGCTGCGCGCCGGCCTCAAAGATGCCATGGCCAGCCACCCCAGCGCCCGGCGTGATTGGTTGTTGCAGGGCGATACCGGCTTGCAGTGGCTGGATACACAGGCCAGCAGCGGCCCACCACCCGCCGTGCCGCCGCCACCCGGACTGGGCATCACCCTGAGGCCCTACCAACAAGACGGCCTGGCCTGGCTGCAGCACCTGCGCCAGCGCAGCCTGGCCGGCATCCTGGCCGACGACATGGGCCTGGGCAAAACCGCGCAGGCGCTGGCGCATTTGCTGGTGGAGCAACAGGCCGGCCGGCTGGACATCCCCGCGCTGATCGTGGCGCCCGCCTCCCTCATCTTCAACTGGCAGGCCGAAGCCGCAAGGGTGGCCCCCGCATTGCGGCTGCTCATCCTGCAAGGCCCACGCCGCAACGCCGACATCGCCCGCATCCCCCAAGCCCACATCGTGCTGACCAGCTACCCGCTGCTGTGGCGCGACGCGATGGCGCTGCAAGCCCAGCCCTGGCACCTGGTGGTGCTGGACGAAGCGCAGATGGTCAAAAACGCCGGCAGCCGCACCGCCACCGCCGCCCGCCGGCTCAACGCCCGCCACCGCCTCAGCCTGACCGGCACGCCGATGGAAAACCACTTGGGTGAGCTGTGGGCGCAGTTCCACTTTTTGCTACCGGGCTGGCTGGGCGATGCGCGCACATTCCAACGCGACTGGCGCACCCCCATCGAAAAAAACGCCGAGACCCAGCGCGCCCGCCTGCTGGCCGCCCGGGTACGGCCTTTCATCCTGCGCCGCAAAAAAAGCGAGGTGGCCACCGAGTTGCCAGCACTCACCGAGCAAATCCACCGCGTGGCGCTGACCGGCCACCAGCGCACGCTGTACGAGACGGTGCGGCTTGCGGCCGACGAGCAGGTGCGCCGGGTGCTGGCCAGGCAACACTTCTCGGGCGCCATGGTCAGCATCCTGGACGCGCTGCTCAAGCTGCGGCAGGTGTGCAATGACCCCAGGTTGCTGGACTCACCCGGCGCGGGGGAGTTGGCCGGGCCGGACATCGGGGCGGGCCAAGTCAACGCCGGGCCGCCCCAAGTTGACTTGCTCCCCCTCGGGGGGGCGGACGCTGCAAAGCGGCGGCCTTGGGGGCTTCAAGACAGCAGCAGCGCCAAGCTGGCCTGGCTGCGCGAGACGCTGCCCACGCTGGTGGCCGAGGGCCGGCGCTTGCTCCTCTTCAGCCAGTTCACCCGCATGCTGCGGCTGATCGAACCCGAGTTGCAGGCACTGGGCTTGACCTGGCTGACGCTGACTGGCGACACCCCCACCGCGCAACGCGGCGCGCGGGTGGCGCAATTCCAGACCGGCACGGTGCCGATTTTTTTGGTCAGCCTCAAAGCCGGCGGCGTGGGCCTGAACCTGACCGCCGCCGACACCGTGATCCACATCGACCCGTGGTGGAACCCGGCGGTGGAACAACAAGCCAGCGCCCGCGCCCACCGCATCGGGCAGGACAAACCGGTCACGGTCTACCGGCTGGTGGTGGCCGGCAGCATTGAGGAAAAACTGCTGGCGCTGCAGGCGCGCAAGGCGGCTTTGGCGGAGGCGGTGTTGGGGATGGGGATGGGTGGTGGCGACGGCGTGGCGGGCTGGGATGTGGAGGATGTGCGGGGCTTGTTGGGGGCGCTGGGGGACGGCGGTGAGGCGGGGGGATGACGCCCGGCACACCGGCGACCATCACAAGGCTGTAGGTGGCCGCTGACCAGCGCTGCACCTGCCCGCTGATGGACCGCACCCGCCAGCAGTTGAAGACTGGTTTGCCCCTCAACACCGAAAGATTGGACCCGCCATGAGCACAGAACCCACCGCCCACATCGAGCCATCAGCGCATTCGACCCCGCAGGTTGACACCTTTCTCGAACATGTCGAAGGGAATGTCGACAGCGCCGCTGGCGCCGGGTCACCGGCCATCAAGCCCAACAAGGACTTGGCGGACAACGGCAAGCCGAACACCGACACGCCGGAAAACCCGAAGATGTGACCGGCCGGCGCATGGCCGGCGCTGCCTGCGCACGGCCATGCCTGCAGCGGCCAAGCCGTAGTGGACGGTGGCTTACTGCGCCTGCGGTGCCCCACCCGGCGCCGCGTCATCCAACACGGCCAGGCCTTGTGCCACACGACCGGCACCACTGGCCTGGCGCAGCCTGCAGCGGGTCTCTGCACCGGACTCGGTCAGCAGCAAAGTGACCATCTCGACCAGCAGGCCGTTTGCTGCGGTACCCCGGCGTTGCGCCAGCGCACGCAGGCGACGGTGTTTGTCATCGGGCAGTGTCAAGGTCAGGGCAGCCATGCGCAAGTCCCCTGCAAGAACGCCGCCAGGCCAGCTGCGCGCGGCCCAGATAAGCCGCTGCGCAACACGGTGAGCCTGGCAAGCCCAGCGCAGATAATCCGCTGTTTTGCGCGCTGGTGCTCCGCCGCCGCCCGCCACGCCGCCGCAGCCACGCGGCCCCCCTTCAGATCACCCGGTAAGCACACCACCATGGCCCAGTATGTTTTATCGAAGCACTTGCGCGCCTGCGGCGCACCGGCCTCACGTCGTTCACCCGGAGCCCTGTAACCATGGCGCAATATGTTTTCACGATGAACAAGGTTGGCAAGATCGTGCCGCCCAAGCGGCAGATCTTGAAGAACATCTCCTTGTCGTTTTTCCCCGGCGCCAAGATCGGCATGCTGGG
>JAYVLI010000193.1:0-12090 GCA_043759535.1 Betaproteobacteria bacterium
GCAGTTGCAGTCCGCCGGTTATGCGCTGCACCTGTACGGCAAGGGCTGGGCGCCCACGCTGCTGTCGGGTTATGGCTGGCCCGTCACCGTGCGGGCCAAAACTTTGGGCGAGCGGGTGGCGCAGCTCAAGGCGGTGCGCCAGCAACACGCCACAAACGCAGCAGCCGCCGACCCGGGTTTTGCACAGCGCATCACCGCGCTGGCCATGCCCAATTCCTTGTCCAGCGCGCTTGAGCTGCGCCTGGCCGGCTTGCGGGTGGCGGGTTATGCCCGTGACGGCCGCAGCCTGCTGCTGGCGCAACGCATCGCCGTGCCCACCGCCCCCCACGCGCTGGAGTCGTTCTGGGCCCTGGCCGCCGGCTTGACCGGCCGCAACAGCCCACCCCCTGCCGATATCCACCTGCAAATTGCCCCCGCCGCGCTGGCCCGCGCCCAGGCCGTGGTGGCCGACCGCGGCTGGCATGCGGGCTATGTCTGCATTGCCCCGTTTGCCGCCGGCACGGTCCACAAACAAGACAAACGCTGGCCAGGATTTCCGGAGCTGACCCGCCGCCTGGCGGCCCAGGGCCTGACCGTGGTGGTGTGCCCCGGCCCGGGTGAGGCCGCGCTGGCGCTGCGTGACCATCCACAAGCCCAGGTGCTGCAAGACCTGCCGCTGGACGCTTACGCCGCGCTGCTGCAGGGCAGCCGGCTGGTGGTGGCCAATGACACCGGCCCCGGCCACATCGCGGCAGCCAGCGGCGCGCCACTGATCAGCGTGTTGGGCCCCACCAAGGTGGAGCAGTGGCGGCCCTGGGGCAGCCAGGTGAGTGTGCTGTCAGCCAGGCCGCACTGGCCCACGGTGGACGCGGTGCATGCCGCCGTCACAGCCAGGCTGGCGCGATGACCGACCTGATCAGCCGCGCCATGGGCCGGCCTGCGGCCGATGCAATGGCCGCAAGCACCACGCCAACACTGGGCCAACACAGCCCCGCGCCGCAGCTGTCGGTCATCGTGATCACCAAAAACGAGGTGACCAACCTGGGCCGCTGCCTGCAATCTGCCGCATTTGCAGATGAGTGGGTGGTGGTCGATTCCGGCAGCACCGACGGCACCCAAGCCCTGGCCCGCAGCCACGGCGCGCGCGTGATTGAGCCGCCAGACTGGCCAGGGTTTGGTGCCCAGAAACAACGGGCGCTGGACGCAGCGCGTGGCACCTGGGTGCTCAGCCTGGATGCCGATGAATGGTTGGATGACACGCTGGCGGCAGCCATCCAGCAGGCGATCCAAAACACACCACCAACACCCGGCGCTGACGCGTTTGAAGTCACCCGCATGTCCGCCTTTTGTGGCCAGTGGATGCGCGCCAGCGGCTGGTACCCCGACTGCGGTGTGCGGCTGTTCCGACGCGGTGCGGCGCGGTTTTCAAGCGACTTGGTGCATGAACATCTGGACGTGACCGGCGCGGTGCAGCCTTTGCCCGGCCTGCTGCTGCACAACAGCATCCCCACGCTGGAGAACGCCATCGACAAGATGAACCGCTACTCCAGCGGCCGGGCGCTGGATTTGCAAGCCAAAGGCCGGCGCGGCAGCTTGGCCTCAGCGCTGGGCCACGGGCTGTGGGCGTTTTTGCGCACTTACCTGCTCAAACGTGGTTTTTTGGATGGGCAACTTGGCCTGGTGCTGGCGCTGCACAACGCCCAGACCACTTATTACCGCTACCTCAAACTGTGGCTGCTGCAGCAGGGCAACAAGCCGCTGCCCGCAGCGCCACAACACAAGGCCGACAAGCCATGATGCTGCGGCAGGGTTGGCAGGGGCTGCAGTGGCGGCAAACCCGCAACACACACGCTTTAAAGTTATCCGCATGATTCCCACCGATTCGCCTTATTTCAGCCAGGCACTGGCCGACCACCGCGCACTGTTTGCGCAATTGCACAGCCTGCAACCGGCGGTGCAGCACATGGCCAACCGGCTGGCCAGCAGCCTGCAGGCGGGCGGCAAAATTTTGCTGTGTGGCAACGGTGGCTCAGCCGCCGACAGCCAGCACATTGCCGCTGAGCTGACCGGCCGCTTTGTGGCTGACCGCCGCCCGCTGGCCGGCCTGGCCTTGTCCACCGACAGCTCGGCCCTCACCTGCATTGGCAACGACTACGGCTTTGACGCCATCTTTGAGCGCCAGGTGTTGGGCCTGGGCCGGGCCGGTGATGCACTGGTGCTGATCTCCACCTCGGGCAATTCGACCAACCTGCTGCGCGCCGCCCAGGCCGCCAAAACCTTGGGCATCACCACCCTGGGCCTGCTGGGCCGCGATGGCGGTGCGCTGCTGGGCCTGTGCGACGACGCGGTGGTGGTGCCGCACACGGTCACCGCGCGCATCCAGGAGGCGCACATCTTCATCGGCCACTGCTGGTGCGGCCTGTTGGAGCAGGCGCTGGGGCTGGACCAAATGCTGCCCACCGCATGACGCAAACCACCCAACAAACCCTGCTGCCCAGCCCCGCCGCCCTGGCCGCCCACCGCGTGCTGGTGGTGGGCGATGCGATGCTGGACCGCTACTGGTTTGGCGCGGTGGACCGCATCTCGCCCGAGGCACCGGTGCCGGTGGTGCGTGTCACCCGCGAAGAAGCGCGCCTGGGCGGCGCCGCCAACGTGGCGATGAACGTGAAGGTGCTGGGCGCGCAATGCACCCTGCTCACCGTGCTGGGCGACGACGCACCCGGCGCGCAATTGCGCGCGTTGCTGGCCCAACACGGCGTGGCCACTGTGGCCGGCTGTGACCCCAAGCTGCAGACCGTGGTCAAGCTGCGGGTCATCGGCCGCGGCCAGCAGTTGATCCGCATTGACTTTGAAAACCCGCCCCAACATGAGGTGCTGGAGCAAATGCTGGCCGACTACCAACGCCTGCTGCCCGACCATGACGTGGTGCTGCTGTCGGACTACGGCAAAGGTGGGCTCACCCACGTGGGCCGCATGATCAGCCTGGCCCAGGCCGCTGGCAAACCGGTACTGGTAGACCCCAAAGGCAGTGACTTCAGCCGCTACCAGGGCGCCACCGCCATCACCCCCAACCGGCCCGAACTGGCGCTGGTGCTGGGCCCCTGGACGGGTGAGGATGACTTGCTGGCCCGTGTCAACCGGCTGCGCCAGCAACTGGGCCTGAGCGCCCTGCTGCTGACCCGCTCTGAAGAAGGCATGAGCCTGTTTGATGGCAATGGCGTGGTGCATTTGCCCACCGAGGCACGGGATGTGTTTGATGTCACCGGCGCCGGGGACACGGTGATCGCCACCCTGGCCGCGCTGATGGCCTGCGGGCTGCCGATCCGCGATGCCGCCGCGCTGGCCAACCGGGCGGCCGGCATCGTGGTGTCGCGCTTTGGCACGGCGGCCGTCAGCCATGCGGATTTGGCCGGCTGACATGGTGGATGGACCCGGAACACGCAACTGCCCGCCAGCCCCATGACCACATCCACCAACAACCTGCTGCACAAGCTGGTCCAGCGTGATGACAGCGCCGCGCTGGCCCGCCTGCCACGCCCGCTGGTCTTCACCAACGGGGTGTTTGACATCCTGCACCGGGGCCATGTCAGCTGCCTGGTGGCCGCCCGGGCGCTGGGCGCCGGGCTGGTGGTGGCGCTCAACAGCGACACCTCAGCCCGTGGTCTGGGCAAAGGCCCCGACCGGCCACTCAACCGTGAACTGGACCGCGCCGCCGTGCTGGGCGCCCTGGCCTGTGTGGACGCTGTGCTGCTGTTTGACGAGCCCACCCCGCTGGTGACCCTGGCCCTGCTGCGGCCAGACATCTACATCAAAGGTGGCGATTACGACATGGAGGCCCTGGCCGAGACCCCGCTGGTGCGCAGTTGGGGTGGCCAGGCGCTGGCGCTGCCGTTTGTCAGCGGATATTCCACCACCCGGCTGGTGGCGCAGCTCCGCGCTGCGCAGCTTGGCAGTGCGCGGCTTGATATTGCGCCGCCGCAGCACAACACATGACTGGCCGGCCCGCCGCCTTCATTGACCGCGACGGTGTGCTCAATGCCGACCACGGTTATGTCAGCCGGGCGGCCGATTTCCACTGGCTGCCCGGTGCCATCAACGCGCTGGCGCGGCTGCAGCAAGCGGGTGTTGTGCCGGTGGTGGTAACCAACCAATCCGGCATTGGCCGGGGTTATTACAGCCAGCAAGACTTTGATGCGCTCACCGCCCACATGCTGGCCGAGCTGGCCGCCCACGGCGTGGCCGCACCGGCGGTCTACGCCTGCCCGCACCACCCACAAGCGCTGCTGGCCGCTTACCGGCAAGACTGCAATTGCCGCAAGCCCAGGCCCGGCATGCTGCTGCAGGCGGCCGCTGATTTGCAACTCAACCTGGCCGCGTCCTGTTTGTTTGGCGACAAACCCAGTGACATTGCCGCTGGCCGTGCGGCCGGTGTGGGCCGTTGTTTGCTGATCGCCCCGGACGACCTGGCAACAAACACCACCGCTGACCTGGCGGACGCGCAGCAAGCCGATGGCCAATTTGCCAGCCTGCAACTGGCAGTCAACGCCTGGCTGGCCAGCCGACCACCGGCAAGCGCATGCGCCGCCTGACCCCCGCCTGGCTGGCTGGCCTGGCGCAAGATTGCTGGCACCAACCCCTCAGCCAGCCGGTGCCGGCCGACGGCGGTTTTGCTGCCCGCAAAAGCCTGGCCAGCCTGGTGCTGCGCAGCCTGCGCCGCCGCCTGCAACTGCGCTACAGCGGCCAGCAACCGCTGCGCAGCGAGCGCCTGCAACCCGGCTGGAAACGCCTGCTGTGGCTGCATGAAGGCATGCCCCAAATTGGCGACGCGCTGATGGACCTGGCGCCCCGCAGCCTGCTGGTGCAGGCCGGCCACAGCGTGGACCTGCTGGCACCACCGCATCTGGCCGCGCTGTTTGCCGCGGACCCGTGGTTTGGGCGGGCGTTGGCGATGGATCAACGGGCGGTGGACCAAGCCGCACCGCTGGCTGCCGCCTACGACGCCGTGATCCTGCTCAGCGACGACCGCCGCTCGCTGCAATTCAAACGCCAGCACTTGCCCGGCCTGCCATGGTTGTCATTGCACGGCCTGTACAACGGGCCAGATTTTCACCGTGGCCGCTTCTCTGCCCAGCGCCATGCTGACTGGCTGGGCCAGGCACTGGCAGCCGTTGAGTTGGCCCAACATGCCCGGCAAAAACTGGCGCTGGCCCCTGCATCAGCCCAGTGGGCACAGCAGCAGCCCGGCGCCGCAGGTGCGGTGCTGCTGGCACTGGGCGGCGTGGTGGCCAAACGCAGCTACCCGCACTGGCCCGCCGTGGTGGCGGCCTTGCGGCAACAGGGCCTGCGGCAGTGGGTGCTGGTGGGCAGCGCCAACGGCCGCCCTGCGGCCGATGCGGTGCTGGCCGGTGCGCAGCCCGGTGACCAGGTGCTGGACCTGGTGGGCCACACCAGCCTGCAGCAAGTGCATGCCCTGGCCGCGCAGGCTCGCGCCGTGCTGTGTTGCGACGGTGGCCTGATGCACCTGGCCCTGTGTACCGCCACCCCTGTGCTGGGCCTGTTCAGCGCCGACATCCAGCCCGCCTGGCGGTTGCCGGTGGGGCAAGAAGGCAACAGCCTGCAAGCGCCCACCCACAGCGTCAGCAGCTTGGCGCCGGCGCAGGTGGCCCATGCGCTACAGCGGTTGCTGGTGGGTGGGGCTTGAGCGCCGCCTGCGTGCCGACACACCACCGCCCCCACCATGCCGCTGTTCCAGCCGCCTTTTTTTGACGAACCCGGCGCCCACCGGGTGCAACACGACCTGGTGCAGGAATACGCCCACTGGCCGCCACGCCGCCGCCGCACCGAGCAGCGCAAAGCCGCGCTGCGCCAATTGCTGCTGTGGGCCACCGGCCAATGGCGGCTGCAGCGCCGGCAGGTGCCGGCCAGCGCCAGCCGCATCTTGTGGCACTACGACTGGACCACGCTGGGTGACTCGCTGATGGATTTGTCCGCCCGCAGCCGCATCCCCGCGCACACCACGGTGGATTTGCTGATCGCACCGCACTTGGCCGATATGTACCGCCACGACCCGCGTTTTGCCGCTGTCCACACCACACCCGCCACCTGCACCGGCCGCTACGACATGCTGCTGTTGCACAGCCTCAGCACCCGGTCGCTGCAGGCCAAGCGGCGGTTTTTTCGCCACCTGCAGTTTGCCACCGTGATGCCCACCGTGCCGGGTGAGCAGTTGTACAACCGCATCGAGCTGGCCAACCTGCGCATCGAAACCCTGTTTCAACTGCCAGTTGCTGACCCAGCACCCCCCCGCCTGCACCTGGGCCCCACAGCCGCGCCAACACTGACCACCGGGCGCACCCATGTTGCCGTGCTGCTGGGCGCCCGCGACGCCAGGCGCAGCCTGAGCTGCTGGCCGCAGTTGCTGGCCACGCTGCAACAGCGCTGGCCGGCGGCGCAGCCGGCACCGCTGTTTCACCTGGTGGGCAACGGCACGGCGCGGCAAGACCAGGCCAGCCTGCCCGCCGCGTTCCAGCAGGCGTATTGCGTGGATTGGCTGGACGCACCGCTGCTGGCCACCGCCGCCTTGATCGGCCAATGTCAGCAGTTTTTAGGCCCGGACGGCGGCCTGATGCATGTGGCCATTGCGTTGGGCCGGCCCGGCCTGGCCTTGTTCACCGGCATTGCCCCGCGCTTGCGCGTGCTGCCCGGCACGGCCATGGCCACGCTGCACACGCCTGATGGGCTGCACAGCCTGCCAGTGGACACCATCACCAGCCGCTTTCTGGCCGGGCTTTGAGGCCTGGCATTGACGCAAGTCGGCCAGCACCTGGCCGGCAAGGTCAACCGCTGCCGGCCAGCCGGCGTTGTCAAGAACACCTGGCAACAGCGCTTGTCAGGCGGGATGCACTGGGCACAAGCCACGGGCCAACACACCAGCCCAACACGCTAGACCACCACACCACACTGGAGAACTGCATGATCAAACGCCTGCTCACCGCCCTATTTGCCCTGATTGCCGCCACCGCTTTTGCGGCGGTGGATGTCAACAAAGCCACCCAGGCAGAGTTGGAAGGTGTCAAAGGCATCGGCCCGGCCATCGCCGGCAAGATGCTGGACGAGCGCAAGAAAAGCCCGTTCAAGGACTGGGCCGACATGGTGGACCGGGTCAAGGGTGTGGGTGACGGCAACGCCGCCAAGTTCTCCACCGAGGGTCTGACCGTCAACGGCCAGGGCTTCAAGGGCGCTGCTGCACCGGCCGCCAAACCGGCCGCTGAAAAAGCTGCGCCGGCCACCGCCACCAAGGCCGAAGCCAGCAAACCGGCCGCTGCACCGGCAATGCCCGCACCCGCCGCCGCCAAGGCTGCAGACACCAAGCCCGCCGCTGCAGCCCCCACCACCGCCGCATCCAAAGCCGACCCCAAGGCCGACGCCAAAGCCGCCAAGGCAGAGGCCAAAGCCCAGGCCAAGGCTGACAAGGCAGAGGCCGCCGCCAAAGCCAAGGCCGAAAAAGACGCCGCCAAGGCCAAGAAAGACGACGCCAAGAAGGTCGCCAAGGCGGAGCCGGCAGCGTCGGCCGCCAAGAAGTAAGCAAGGCACGGGAAACCCACAAACAGCGCCCTCGCCGGCTGCAGAAACGCCCCGCATTGCGGGGCGTTTTTTTGCTTCAGCGCCGGCATGGCCCGCCCACACTGGCAGGCCATGCCGGCTTTTGACCACCTGATCGTCGGTGCTGGTTTTGCCGGTGCCACTTGCGCCCGCCAACTGGCGGACGCCGGCCGGCGGGTGCTGCTGATTGACCAACGCGGCCAGGCCGGTGGCACTGCCGCCGACCTGCTGAACGCTCACGGTGTGCGCATCCACCCGCATGGGCGGCACATCTTTCACACCAACAGCGACCGGGTGCTGCAGCGGCTGTCACGCTTCACCGCCTGGCGCCCCTACCAGCACCGGGTGTTGGCGGCAGTGCGTGGCCAATTGTTGCCGCTGCCCATCAACCGCCAGACGCTGAACCGGCGGTACGGCCTGCAACTGGATGAGGCCGGTGTGGAGGCGTTTTTTGACCCGCGTGCGTGCGCTACGCAGCCCGCTGCGCAGCGGTGAAGACGTGGTGCTGGCTTCGGTGGGCCGCGACCTGTGTGATGCCTTTTTTAGCGGCCACAGCCGCAAGCAGTGGGAGCTGGGCCTGGCCGAGCTGTCACCCGGCGTGGCCGCCCGCGTCCCCACCCGCTGCAATGGCGATGAGCGCTATTTCAGCGACCGCTGGCAGTGCATGTCGGCAGCCGGCTACAGCACGCTGTTTGCGCAACGGCTCACCCACCCCGGCATCACGCTGCGCCTGCACACCGGCTTTGATGCGGTGCGTGGGCAGGGCCTGGCGCCGCGCATCACTGACACCGGTGCCATCGACGCCTACTTTGGCCACTGCCTGGGGCAGCTGCCCTACCGCAGCCTGCGGTTTGCGCACCAGCACCTGGCCGGCGTGGCGCAGTTCCAGGCGGTGGACACGGTCAACTGTCCCAACACCGAGGCCTGCACCCGCATCACCGAGTTCAAGCACCTGACCGGCCAGCAGGTGGCTGGCACCCTCCATCGTGCGGGAATATCCACAAGCCCACGGCAGGCCTGACTACCCCATCCCCAGGCCCGAGAACGAAGCGCTGTACCAACGTTATGCCGCGCTGGCGGATACGGAAGCCGGTGTCAGCTTTGTCGGCCGGCTGGCCCAGTACCGCGACTACAACCTGGACCAGGTGGTGGGGGCGGCGCTGGTGTTGAGCGAGCGGCTGATCACCACCACCGCAGCAGCCGCAGTGCCGACTTAACCCCGGCCGTGGCCGTGGCCGTGACCATGGCCACGGTTGTCGTGGCGGTCGTCATGGCGGTCGTCATGGCGGTCATCGCGCCTGTCGTCACGCCGCTCGTCGCGCCGGCCTTGTTGGTAGGCGCGGCCCGGGCCTTGTTCCCGGTACCAGCGGTCCTGCACAAAATACACCGGTGCGCCACAGGCGTTGTAGTGGCGGCAGTGGTGGCGCCAGTCACGTTGGTGGCCTGGTGGCACCCACAAATACACCGGCTCGGGCGCTGCCCGGTAGTGGTGCTGCACCACCACTGGCTGCTGCACGATCAACGTGGGCTGCGGGAAGCGGCCGATGTCGATGCGCCCATACACACCCGGCTGGCTGATGCCGATGGACACGCCCACATCGGCGGCTTGTGCCGGTGCTGCGGCCAGTGCCGCCAAGGCAGCAGCGCCGGCCAAAGCCAGCGCTCGCAAAGAGAGTGTTGTCATCGTTGTTGCTCCAAAGGCCAGACCCATCCGGCCCTCAGATTTCAACGTGCTGGTGCGCAGGCAGGTTGTCGGTGCGGCCCGTAAAGAATCGTAGGACGCTGGGCCGTTTGCAAACACCTTGTCACAGCGCGTGGATCAGGGCATGGATCAAGACCTGGATCACGGGGTGTAGTCATACACGATGGCCGCCTTGCCATCTTGCGCCAGCGCCTTGCAGCGCGCCAGCGCTTCGTCGGTGGGCCAGAAGCGGCCGGCGTCGCCCAGGTCCAGCTCGGCCACTGCGGTCTGGCGCTGGACTTGCAGGCGCAGGCCCAGGCCCAAGGTGATCTCACCCTGCTCGGTCATCTCGGTGCGGGCCGGCCAGGTTTTAACCAACTCGGCCAGCGACGGCACACCGCCCGGACCCTGGCCCACACCACCCGCAGCACCAGCATCCGCCGCCAGCGCCATGTTCAGGAAACGACCAAACCGCGCCCGCGCGCCCGCCAGATCCCACACCTGGGTGACATTGAGCCGCAAGCCACCCGAGAAGCGGTCGGGCTGCACCTTGCCTTGCACGATCAGCAACTCATCCTCCACCAACAAGGTTTTGTTGGCCTCGATCAGATCATCATTGACCACGGCCTCAATCACCTCGCTGCGGTCGTCCAGCTTGAAGATGGCCACCCGGCCGCGCTGGCCTGTGACGAACCGCAAGTCGCTCACGATGCCGGCCAGCAGTTGGGCCTCGCGGCTGTCCACCAGGTCGGCAATCTGGCGTTTGCAAAAGCGCCGCACCTCGGCCTCGTTTTCTTCAAACAAATGGCCCGAGAGGTAAAAACCGATGGCCGATTTCTCCAGCAGCAGCCGCTCGCGCACACCCCACGGCGCACAGGGCTGCAACGCCGGCTCCTGGGTGGACGAGCCGTGGTCACCGTCATCAAACAGCCCACCTTGTGAGGCGTTGACCACCTGGTGGTCGGCAAATTCAAACCCCAAGCCCACGCTGGCCACCAGGCTGGCGCGGTCGGGGTGCAGCGCATCAAAAGCACCGGCCTTGATCAGCGCGTCCACCGCCCGCTTGTTGACCCGCTTGCGGTCAATGCGGGCGCAGAAGTCAAAAAAGCTGTGGAAGGGGCCGCCTGATTCACGCGCCTCGACAATCGCCTCCACCGCGCCCTGGCCACTGCCTTTGACAGCCCCCAGCCCGTAGCGCACCACCTTGGCACTGACCGGGTCAAAGGGGTAAGTGCCCTGGTTCACATCGGGCGGCTGGAAGCTGATGCCAAACAGCTTGGCGTCATTCAGCAAGACCTTCAGCTTGTCGGTGTCGCCCATTTCCACCGTCATGTTGGCGGCAAAAAACTCAGGTGTGAAATGCACCTTGAGCCAGGCGGTGTGGTACGCCAGCAGCGAGTAAGCGGCGGCATGGCTTTTGTTGAAGCCATAACCGGCAAACTTTTCCATCAGGTCAAACACTTCATCCGCCGTGGCGGTGCTGATGTGCTTGATGGCCGCACCGTCACGGAAGATTTGCCGGTGCTCGGCCATCTCCTCGGCTTTTTTCTTGCCCATGGCGCGGCGCAGCATGTCGGCACCGCCCAAGCTGTAACCGCCCAGCACTTGCGCGGTCTGCATCACCTGCTCTTGATACACCATGATCCCGTAGGTCTCGCTCAGCACGGTGGCCAGCAGCGGGTGCGGATATTCCACCGTCTCGCGGCCGTGTTTGCGCGCCACAAAGCTGGGGATCAAGTCCATCGGGCCGGGCCGGTACAGCGCGTTCAGCGCAATCAAATCCTCCAGCCGGCTGGGCTTGGCGTCACGCAGCATGCCCTGCATGCCGCGGGATTCAAACTGGAAAACACTCTCGGTCAGGCCGTCAGAAAACAGCTTGTAGACGCGTGCATCGTTGAGCGGAATGCTCTCGAAGTTGAACTGCTCACGCCCCGGGTGGCGGGCAATGATGAAGTCTTTGGCCAGCTCCAGAATGGTGAGCGTGGCCAGGCCCAAGAAGTCGAACTTGACCAGGCCAATCGCCTCCACGTCGTCCTTGTCGTACTGGCTCACCGCACTGTCACTGCCCGGCTGCTGGTACAGCGGGCAAAAGTCAGTGATCTTGCCGGGCGCAATCAACACCCCGCCAGCATGCATGCCGATGTTGCGCACCAGGCCCTCCACCCGCATGGCCAGGCTCAGCAGTTCGGCCACTTCTTCTTCAGCGGCTTCGCGCTGGTCCAGCTCAGGCGCCTCGTTGCGGGCGTAGATGAGACCAGGGTCGGGTTGCTCGGGCACGCGGGCCAGCGTCACGGTTTTTCCCGGTGGCGCCGGGATCAGCTTGGCAATGCTGTCCACCTGGCCGTAGCCCATGCCCAGCACACGGCCGATGTCGCGCAGCGCGGCTTTTGCGGCCATGGTGCCAAAGGTGACGATCTGGCCCACTGCCTCGCGGCCGTATTTGTCTTTGACGTAATCGATCACCCGGTCGCGGTTGGCCTGGCAAAAGTCAATGTCAAAGTCGGGCATGGACACCCGCTCGGGGTTCAAGAAGCGCTCAAACAGCAGGTTGTATTGCAGCGGGTCAAGATCGGTGACCTTCATCGAATAGGCCACCAACGAGCCCGCGCCTGAGCCCCGCCCCGGCCCCACCGGGCAGCGGTTGTTGCGCGCCCAGTTGATGAAGTCGGCCACGATCAAAAAGTAACCCGGGAAACCCATCTTCAGGATGGTGTTGATCTCAAAGTCAAGCCGCTCCACATAACGTGGCCGTTGCGCGCCGCGCTCGGCAGCATCCGGGTACAACATCAGCAGCCGGCCCTCCAGGCCCTCATGGCTGGCCAGGCGAA
>JAYVLI010000194.1:0-5676 GCA_043759535.1 Betaproteobacteria bacterium
CATTGGCGGCTGGGGCCGCGGTGAGCCAGGTGCCCGCTTGGGCTTTGGGCCGGTGCTGTCGCTCACCGTCTGGCTGATCCTGGCGGTGCATGAGGTGGAGAGCCGTTTTGTGCCGCTGCCCGGTGTGCGCCGGGTGCTGGCCATCAACGGCGCGCTGGTGGTGCTGGTGGCCTGGGCTTTCCCCGGTGAGGTACGGCCGGCGCTCAATGCCTGGGCGCCCATCCACTGGGTGCTGGGCGTGGCGTCGTATGCCTTGCTGGGCGCGGCGGTGCTGCATGCCACCATGCTGGACTCGGCAGAGCGCCAGATGCGTGGTGGCAAGGTGGCGTTGCTGGCGGCGGCGGCCCCGGGTGGTGCCACAGCAGGCGCGTCAGGCAACACCGCGCGCGGCCCCATGGGCCTGCCCCTGCTGCGGCTGGAGCGCTTGACCTTCCGTTTTGTCGAGATCGGTTTTGTGGTGCTGACCCTGGCGCTGCTGCTGGGGGTGCTCACCGCCGCGCACTGGCGCTGGGACCACAAAACCGTGTTCTCGCTGCTCGGCTGGTCTGTGTTTGCCGCCTTGCTGGTGGGCCGCCAGGTGCGCGGCTGGCGCGGCCGCAAAGCCACCCGCTGGTTGTATGTGGGTGCGCTGTTGCTGCTGCTGGCCTATGTGGGTTCGCGTTTTGTGTTTGAGGTGCTGCTGGGCCGGGGGGTCGCTTGAAATACCTGTTGGTCTTGCTGGTGGTGGGCTTTGGCCTGTGGTCGCTGCTGACACGTTTGCGGGGTGATGCAAGCCAGCGCAAAAGCCGCCGCCCCGCACCACCAGCGGCCCGCCCCGATGCGCCGCAGCCAATGGTGGAATGTGCCCACTGCCGCCTGCACCTGCTGGCGGTGGATGCGCTGCCCGAGGGCTCACGCCTGTACTGCAGCGACGCCCACCGCCGCTTGGGGCCTGCGCCAGCCCCACCCACGGCCGCCCCACCCGCCCCGTGAGCAGCGGGCCGTCCGGGCACGCGGGCGCATCCAGCAGCCCAGCCAGCGACCGCCGACGTGGCGACCGGCGGCGCACCGGCCCCGACACCACTGCGCACGCCGACAGCGACGCCAACCCCGGCGCTGACAGCAGCTTCATGGCGCGTGAGGCGCGGCGCCTGGCTGCGGGTGAGGGCGCCGCGCTGCCCCGCATCCTGCGCACCTACATCGCCTCACGGGCCGCGCTCGGCTTGGCGCTGGTGCTGGCGCCCTGGCTGTCGTCATTGCTGGGTGGGCGCACACCGCTGCCGCTGTTGGTGTTGTGCCTGGTGTATGCCGGCCAGGCGGTGTCGCTGTGGCTGCTGCATGACCCCGCCGACGACCGCCAGTTGCCCGACCGGCTGCAGCCGCGCCAGTGGATCTGGACCATCGGGGTGGATTTGCTGGCCTTCTCGCTGCTGCGCCTGCTGGACCCACAAGGCCAGCTCAACTACGCCGCGCTGCTGGTGCTGCCGGTGTTGATGTCGGGTGTGCTGACGCAGCGCCGCGTGGCCCTGGCCACGGCTGCCGGCGTCACCCTGATGCTGCTGCTGGGTGTCTGGCCGGCGGCGCTGCTGGATGGGGGCGATGTGTGGTTGCAACTCTCACAAGCGGGCCTGGCCGGCGCCGGCATGTTTTTCATCACTTTGCTGGCCACCGAGTTGTCCCAACGCCTGGCCGGTGAAGAGCGCGCCGGCCGCAGCAGCCGCGAGGTGGCTCGCCAGCAAACCCTGCTCAACCGCCTGGTGATCGAGGAGATGGCCGAGGGGGTGCTGGTGCTGGACCGGCGCGGCCGCATCCGCACCATCAACCCGGCTGCGCGCCACCTGCTGGGCCAGTCTGGCCTGACGCTGGAACTGCCGGCCCCATTGAGCGACCAGCCCGGCCTGCAGGCCCTGCAGCAGGCGCTGGAGCAGGCTTATCTGCAGGGCAGTTGGCCGGCCGCAGCCCGCACCATCAGCCTGCCGCTGGCCGGTGGTGCAGCGGGTGAGGAGCGGGTGCTGCAGGTGCGGGCCGGCTTCACCCGGCGCAGCGGCATCGGTGCGGACGACACCCCGCCCGAGGACATCTGCGTGCTGTTTTTAGAGGATTTGCGCGCCGTGCAAGCGCGCGCCCGGCAAGACAAGTTGGCGGCGATGGGCCGCATGTCGGCCGGCATTGCGCACGAGATTCGCAACCCGCTGGCGGCCATCTCGCAGGCCAACGCGCTGCTGTTGGAGGACGCCCTGCCGGCGCCGCAACACCAGCTGTCACGCATCGTGGCCGACAACGTGCACCGGCTGCAGCGCATCGTGGATGACGTGCTGGACGTGGCCCCTGGCATGGCCGTGCCCATGGCCACCGTCAACGCGGTGGCCGAGGTCACGCACATCTGCGACGACTGGTGCGCTGCGGCCGCACCTGACCTGTTGGCCGACCTGCGGCTGGGCCGCGACCTGCCGGCCGCTGCCCTGCGGGTGCAGTTTGATGCCGAGCATTTGCGCCGGGTCTTGGTCAACCTGCTGGACAACGCCAGCCGCCATGCCAGCCTGCAACCCGGCGCGTTGCAATTGCGCTTGCAACTCGACACCGCAGGTGATGACCGCAGCCCCGCCAGCGTCCGCCTGACCCTGGCCAGTGACGGCCCGCCCATCACCGCAGCGGTGGAGCGCCACCTGTTTGAGCCCTTCTTCTCCACCCGCAGCCGGGGCACCGGGCTGGGCCTGTACATTTGCCGTGAGCTGTGTGAGCGGCATGGCGCCAGCATCGAATTTGGCCTTGCATCAGCGGGCTTCCGCCACCGCAACGTTTTCAGCGTGGTGATGCGGCAGGCGCCTGCGGGCTGATCGGTGGCCCGTCCACCTGTTTTGCATCTGCTGCCAACCCGACACCCAACTGCCCCCATGACCACCCCCTACAAATTGCTGGTGGTTGACGACGAGCCCGACCTGCGCACCCTGTACGAGCTGACCTTGCTGCGGGAGGGGTATGACGTGGACAGTGCCGGCTCGGTGGAAGACGCCTGGGCGCGGCTGGCTGAGCGCAGCTACAGCGCCGTGATCAGCGACATGCGCTTGCCCGACGGTACCGGCATGGACTTGCTGCGCCGGCTGGAGGCCACCCAGCGGTCCGAGCGGGTGGTGGTGATCACCGCCTACGGCTCACCCGAAAATGCGGTAGAGGCACTGAAGGCCGGCGCTTTTGACTACCTCACCAAACCGGTGGATTTGCGCCAGTTCCGCAGCGTGGTGGCGGCGGCGTTGGGCCGCAGCAGTGCATCTGCCGCGCTGCCAGCGCGCACCGCACCGGGGGGGGCGCCGGCTGGGGCGCAAGGTGCTGGGCGTGTTGCCGGCCCGACAAGCCACCCGGGTGCAGCCGCGCCGCATGTCTCGGTGCCGCGCTTGGCCGGTGTGGCCTCGGCCATGCAGCGGCTGGCCGGTGCATCACCCGCCATGCAGCAGGTGCGGGCCTTGATCGAGCGGGTGGCGCGTGGCATGGCGCCGGTCATGGTGCAGGGTGAATCGGGCACCGGCAAAGAGCTGGTGGCGCGGGCGCTGCACGATGTCAGCCCACGCGCGGACCAGCCCTTCATTGCCGTCAACTGCGGCGCCATCCCCGAGCAACTGCTGGAGGCTGAGTTTTTTGGCTACCGCAAAGGCGCGTTCACCGGCGCGGCGGAAGACCGGCAAGGTTTTTTCCAAGCCGCGCAAGGTGGCACCTTGTTTCTGGACGAGATTGGTGACCTGCCGCTGGCCATGCAAAGCAAGCTGCTGCGCGCCATCCAGGAACGCTCGGTGCGCCAGATTGGCGCGGTGGTGGAGCAACCGGTCAATGTGCGCATCGTCAGCGCCACCCACAAAGATTTGGCGCTGGAGGTGCAAGAGGGCCGCTTCCGCCAAGACCTGTATTACCGGCTCAACGTGATCCAGCTGCGCATCCCGCCGCTGCGCGAGCGGCTGGACGACCTGGCCGCCATCTGCAGCGCGGTGCTACAGCGCATCGCGCGGGATGCGGGTGTGTCCCCGGCGCCGCAACTGTCGGCCCCTGCACTGGCGCTGCTGGCGCGCCAGCCCTTCCCGGGCAATGTGCGTGAGCTGGAAAATCTGCTGCACCGCGCTGTCACCCTGGCTGACGGTGAGCTGATTGACAGCGCTGATCTGGGCCTGGGCGATGAGGCCGATGGCGACAGCGGTTTTCAGGGTCTGGACGCCCTGGTGCCCCACACCATCCGGCCGCTACTGGCGGCCGATGGCCCACCCTTGCCCGACGACCTGGTGGTGTATCTGGACGGCGTGGAGCGCGACATTCTGGTGCGTGCGCTGGAGCGCTACCGCTTCAACCGCACCGCTGCGGGTGGCAGCCTGGGTTTGTCACTGCGGCAGATGCGTTACCGCATGGCGCGGCTGGGCATCCATGCCGGTGATCTGGGCATTGAATGAGCTTGGCGCTGTCTGCACCTGACGCAGCATGAGCACGCCGGGCCGCCCCAAGGGCGAATTCCGCAGTGCGCAGCACGAAGGTACTCCAGTGAGCCTGCCACACCACCCGCCCCAAGCCCCACCAGCCGGCCGCTGGCGTGCCGGTTGGTGGTCGGCCGCACGGCGCTGCCCTTGCCCCAACTTCGGCCCGCGCCCGGCCGGCACGGCAGTCAGCCTGGTGGTGCTGCACTCCATCAGTTTGCCCCCTGGTGTCTACGGCGGGGGGGCGATCGAGGCGCTGTTCAACAACCGGCTGGACCCGGCTGGCCACCCCTACTTTGCGCAGATCAGCGGCCTGCAGGTGTCGGCCCATTTTGTGTTGCGGCGGGACGGGCAGGCGCTGCAATTTGTCTCGTGTGACCAGCGCGCCTGGCATGCCGGAAAATCCAGCTGGGTCGGCCGCGACAATTGCAATGACTGGTCCATCGGCATCGAGCTGGAGGGCCTGGAAGGTGACACCTTTGAGCTCGCGCAGTACCAGGCCCTGAGCCAACTGCTGCGCGCCGTGGCCCGCCGCTACCCGGTGCAGGCGCTGGTGGGCCATGAGCATGTGGCGCCCGGCCGCAAGCTGGACCCGGGGCCGGGTTTTGACTGGGCCACGCTGCAGCAGCAGGCTGGTTTCCCGGTTGCGCTGGCGCTGCCCACCAGCGTAATCGCGCCCGGCCGGACTGGCGCCTAGCACACTACGGGTAGCGCCCAAGGGCTTTTCTGGCCCTAGATGTAGTGGCTGCACTGCGCATCCCGTGCTATCCTTTCCTCCACAAGTGCCTATCGCCAAGCGGCTGTTTTTGTCTGCCGTGTCGGTGCCCCGCCTGAACCCTGCTGATCGCAGGCAGCCTGTGTGCTGCGGCAAGTTGTTTCCGCACCCACTGATGCCTGCAGCCGCTGCATTGCGCCCGCAGGTGCGGCTGCCGGCAGCGTGGCCAGGCCCCGGGGCGCCGTGATGGCAGCAGATCAAGAGCACCGCATCCAGATTCGACAGACACAGCGGCCCGTCACACCGCCCGTAACGCCGCCAACTCGCGCCATCCATTGAGGGGAACCCATGCAAGCCACCACCACCAGCAGCCCGACCGCCACCATCCCGCCGCGCACCAGCATGGCCACCGGCCCCGCCACATCGGCCTACGCCGGCTACCAGACCATCCGCCGCAATGGGTCGGTGGTGGCGTTTGAGCCCAACAAGATTGCGGTGGCGTTGATGAAGGCGTTTTTGGCGGTGCATGGC
>JAYVLI010000195.1:0-9099 GCA_043759535.1 Betaproteobacteria bacterium
GGCGTACTGGCCCAGCTTGGCGTTGTTCTTGAGCTCGCTTTCCAGCTGCTCGCTCAGCTCTTGCAGCTTGGTGGCCTCGGCCACCCGCTGCTCATGGCGTAGCGCTTGCAAGTTGACGGTTTTGCGCGGTGCTTCCACATCGCCGCGCTTGACCTGGCCACCCGAGCGCGTCAGGTCTTGGCCACCACCCTTGAGCACGCTGGATGAATCACCCGAGCCCGAGCCGCCGTTGAGCAAGGCCACTTTGAGCGGGCTTTGAAAGTAGTCGGCAATGCCTTTCTTGTCGCCCTCTGAGGTGCTGCCCAGCAGCCACATCAACAAGAAGAACGCCATCATCGCGGTCACGAAGTCGGCGTAGGCAATCTTCCACGCCCCGCCATGCACCGCATGGCCGCCTTTCTTGACCTTCTTGATGATGATGGGTTGAAGCTTCTTTGCGTCACCCGCCATTTATTGACCCCCTACTTTTTTGATCACTTCTTTTTGACATGCGCTTCTAGCTCGCTGAAGCTGGGCCGGTCACCCGAGAACAACACCTTGCGGCCAAACTCAATGGCCACTTGGGGTGCATAACCTTGCATCGACGCGAGCAGGGTGGTCTTGATGCACTGGTATTCCTTGCCGGCGTCCTCCACCTTTTGCTCCAGCAGGCCACCCAGCGGTTCAACAAAGCCATACGCCAGCAAGATGCCCAGAAACGTGCCTACCAGCGCCGAGGCAATCATGCCGCCCAGGATGGCTGGAGCCTGGCCCACCGAGCCCATGGTGTTGACCACCCCCAGCACCGCCGCCACGATGCCGAAGGCCGGCAGGCCACCGGCCAGGCGGCCAATGGCAGCCACGGCGGCATGCTCCTCCTGGTGGTGGGTTTCGATCTCGCTGTCCATCAGGCTCTCGATCTCATGCGCATTCAAGTTGCCCGAGACCATCATGCGCAGGTAGTCGGTGATGAACTCGCAGACATGGTGGTCATTGCCCACCACCGGGTACTTTTGAAACAACGGCGAGTTGTGGGGGTCTTCCACATCTTTCTCGATCGACATCAGGCCTTCTTTGCGGGCTTTTTGCAGGATGTCGAACATCAGCGCCAGCAGCTCCATGTAGCGCGCTTTGCTGAACTTGCCACCCTTGAAGCATTGGCCCAAGCCTCTGAGGGTGGCCTTGATCACCTTCATCTGGTTGTTGGCCAAAAACGCACCAATGGCCGAACCGAAAATGGTGATCATCTCGAACGGCAAGGCCTTCAAGACGACCTGGATGTTGCCGCCGTGGAAGATGTACACCCCAAAGATGCACACCATGGCGAGGGCCCAACCGACGATGACGAACATGGTGTTTGGTGTGAGGCTTGCAGTCAGCGCTGGCCCGGATGGGCTGGCTTGTTGACGGGGTTATCGGCCGCTGGGCTGTCGGGTTGAGTGGCTTGATCCGGGCCAGTGCCACCCACCCGGTACAGCCACACCGGCTTGGCCGTGTCCAACTGCAGCACGGCGCTGTGCGCCACGCCGGGCACCGCAAACTCAAGGCTGACCAACCAGCTGCCGGGCGCCATCTCGGCTTGGGCTTTGAACCAAGCGCGGGCCATGCTCTCGGGCCGCTGGAACAGGTAGACCAGGGCGTGGGCTGACCAATCGGCCGCCCACATGTCGGCGCGCCGCACCGTGGCCCAGGGGCAGCGTGCGGCGGTGGCCAGGCGCAGCAGGCCGCTCCATTCGATGCCGTGCAGATGGAGATGGAGATGGTGATGGAGATGGGCAGGAACATGGGCGCCGGCATATTCACTGCGCAGCGCGGCCAGGCCGTGGCCCAGGCCGCAGCCGGCGTCCAACACGCTGGCCCCGGCGGGCAGTGGCGCCAGCGCGGCCAGGCCAGCCAGTGCGCCGGGTGGGGTGGGAAACAGCGGTGCATCCCGCCAGGCGCGCAACGGGTAGGCGGCCAGCAGCGCGGCCATTGGCAGCAACCAGGCCCAGGCGGGCAGCAACGCGGCCTGGCCATTCACCAGGCCAGACACACCAAACCCCAGCACCACGATGAGCCGGCGCCAGGCATTGGCCTGCGGCAAGGCGCAGGCCAATGCCACCACCAGCGCGGCGGCAACCGCCCAACACCAGGCTGGGGCAAGACCCAGCGCCAACAGGCCACGCTGGGTGGCCCAGGCAGCCAGCCAGGCCAGCAGGGCGGGCGCAGGCCAGGCCAGCAGCACACGGGGTGGCGGCTGGGTGGGCAGCGCTTGGGCAAGCGGGGAGCGCAGGGCGTGGGGCGTGGCCATGCGCAGAGTCTGGCCGGGTCGCGGCAGCGCTGATCCGCCGAAAAGCTGACGCTTTTGGCGCTGCCCGTGCTGCAGCGCAGCGGCGCAGCGACAGTCCGCTCAGCGCACCGCCATCAACACCTCATGCGGCGGGATCATGCGCACGCTGCGCACGTCCACCGGGCCTTTGATGGCGTGGCGCGGCTGGCTGGTGTCGCGCAGTGCGGGGTGGCCCACGGGCGCACCGCTGGCGTTGATCAACACGGCCATCAGCGGTTGGTCGAACCGCGCGCCGCGGGCCACCACAATGCCGATCTCACCGCTGGCCAGGCCCAACAGGCTGCCGGGCGGATACAGCCCCAGGCCTTTGAGCAGCGCGGCACCCACCGCGTCGGGCTGGCCGTCAGGCCCCAGGCGGGCCTCACGCGCGGCCTGCAGTGAGGACATGGGTGCGCGCTTGAGCCGGCAGCTCAGTTTGGCGGTGTAGATGTCCACCCGGCGCAGCAGTGCGGTGGCCTGGTCAGGCCCGCTGTCATGGTGTTGACGCACCGCCTGCAACCACACCGGGTCGGTGACACCGGCGGCCTGCAGCAGCTCGGCGCCTTGGGCGGGATGGGCGTCGATGAGTGCGCGGGTGTCGGCAGTGACGCGCAAGTCACTGCTGGCCAATTGGTCTTGCAGGCGGCGCATGGCCACATTCATGGTCAGGCTGGCCAGCTCCACGCTGGCCAGCAGGTCAACGTCCCAGGCCAGGGCGCGGCCGGCGTCACGCAACAGCAGCCAGCAAAACAGGCTGTGGCGGCTGCAGTAGCGCTCGGTGTTGTGGCCGGCACCGTAGACCATCCAGTACAGCGCGGCGTCAGGCCGGCGGTCAGCCAAGCGGCCGGCACGCTCGCGCAGTTGCGCCAGGCGGGCCTGCCAGGGGGTGTCGGCGCGCACCTCGCGCAGCACGCTGTCCAGGGTGGATTCCATTTCGGTCCACTGCGCCACCAGGCTTTGTGAGGCGCCGTCCGCGCGGGCCTTTTCAGCCACTGGCCGCACGTTGGCGATCTGTTTGAGTGACGCACCCTGGCGCATCATCGTGTCCATTGCGCTGCCCAGCCGGCGCAACCAGGCGGCAGATTCGGTCTCGTCGGCAAACAGGTCACTGGCCTGCAAGCGGGCCAGCACGTCCTCATTGGCCACCGCCACACCGGCGGACAAGAGCATGCGGCCACCGCCGTCACGCAGGCCAAATGGCAGCGATTCCCGCAGCCGCAGATGTTGGGTGGAAAACGGCACCAAGTTCACGTCAGCAACTCCGCAAGGCCTGAACAACAGCCGATACGGCTGTATCGGCGGTGTATGGGTTGACTTGAGGGCTTGCCGCGCCGGGCTGGCGGGCAGACCGCCATGCTGCGGCGCGGGCGCTCAGCTGTCCACGGTAAAACGGTGGGTCTTGAGCACCTCACCCCAGACGGCACGCTCACGCGCCACCACGGCGGGGTAATCAGCGCCCTGCCCCGACATGGGCCGCAGTGCGGCGCGCACCAGCGCGGCAACCACTGCCGGTGTGCTGCAGGCCTGGCGCACGGCGGCAGCCAACTCCTGCTGCTTGACAGCGGGTGTGGCCGCCGGCATGAAAAAGCCGTAAGACAGCATGGCCACCACATCGGTCACACCCAGCTCGCGCAGGGTGGGCACATCGGCCATGCCGGGCCAGCGCTGGTCACTGCACACGGCCAGCAAACGCACCCGGCCTTCCGCTGCGGCCTCAATGGCGCCGCTGGTGGCCATGAAGCCGCCTGGCAAGTTGCCAAACGCCAAATCATCGGTGAGCGAGGCCATGCCTTTGTAGGCCACGGCCTTGAGTGGTGCGTCGGCCCAGCGTGCCAATATATTGCCCAAAAAGTGCGAAGCCGAGCCCAGCCCCAGCACGCCAAATTGGCCGCTGATGGGGTTGTCGTGCACCCAGCGGGCATAGTCTTTGAGGGTTTTGATACCGGCCGGCACGGTGGGGCCAATGGCAAACACCACCGTCACCTCGCCGATGCCGGCCACTGGTGTCAGGTCTGTCACCGGGTCCACCGTGGCCAGTTTGCGCAGGTAAGGCACCAGCGTGAGCATGCTGCTGGGCGCCAGCAGCGCGGTGCTGCCATCGGCCGGGCTGCGGTGGGCGGCCTCAATGGCCACACCGCTGGTATTGCCCGGCAGATAAGTGACCTTGGTGCCCAGGTCAGGCAGGTAGCGGCCTTGCAGGTCTTTGAGCACAGCGGTGAACATGGGTGCGGTGGCCTGGTCTGGCATCAGCCCAAACAGCACCCGGCCCACGGCAGCCGGCGCCATGCCGGTGGCACCCAGCCCCGCCAGGCCCAGCGCAGACTGCACAAGCTGCCGCCGGGTCAAGCCAACAGGGCTGGGGTGGGACAGGCGAAGGATCATGGTCAAACGCTCCTGGCAGTGCGGGTCAGTGCGGGGCAGTACGGCGGCAGTAACGGCCAACAAACAAGCGACAGCATGCCGGCTTCAGTCCCGCAGCTCGGCCATCAACAAACGCCACAACTGCCGACCGGCCTGTTGCAACAGGCTCTGGGGCTGGGCGTCCACACGCACCTCACCTTGCAAGGTTGTCGGCAGTGTTGTGACGGGCTTGAGGCTGGTTTCACGCAGCACAAAGCGGATTCGGTGTTGTGCCACCAAAGGCAGCTCGCGGCCCTTGCTGTCGGCCTGGGTGGCAATGGGGCCGCCGTGCAGGCTGCTCAGCACGGGCGGGCTGATTTGCTCACTGGCGGTGGGGTCGATGGCTTGCAGCACCACCTGCAGTGACGGTCGCGCCGGGTCGTCCGGCACAAACCGGGCGGCCGCACCGAGTTGCAGCCGGGGCAGCGCACGCTCGGCCACAAAACCCCGCACATCAAGCGCCTGGCCGTGCAGCAAACGCAGCAACGGCAGATCGGGTCGTACCCACTGGCCGGCCTGCAGGTGCTCGGGCAGATCTACCACCACGCCGTCACGCGGGGCGCGCAGCAGCAGCAGTGCGCTGCGGCTGTCCAGGCCTTGCAGGTCAGCGTCCGCCTCGTTGCGCTGCTGGGCCAGCACGGTGGTGTCGGCACGGTCTTGGGCATCACCGGATATGCGGTCCAGCCGCTGCTCGGCCACGCTGCGGTGGATGCGGGCCGTGGCCTGTTTCAGGCGCAAATCGGGTGAGGCCAAACGCAGCAATACATCACCAGCTTTGACGGCCTGGCCGGGCCGTACCAGCACTTGCAGCACCTGGGCGTTTTCAGGCGCTTGCAGCACGGTTTCGTCTTGCCAGGCCAGCAGCGCGGGCACGGCCACGCTGCGGTCCAGCGGCAGGCCCAGCAGCAGCAGGCCCCCCAGCAGGCCGCACCCCAAGCTGATGCGCCGCTGCCGGCTGACCCGCTGGCGCAGCTGCCACCAGCGGCCAGCCTGGCGCAGCAGGGGTGTGGCCACCAGCAGCCACAGCGCCAACAGGCCCACCACCAAGCCCGCCAGCTTGAACAAACCGGCGTAGGCCAGCGCGGCCAGGCCGCTGTACAGGCCGATGCGGTAACACCACACCGCGCTGCCGTACAGCACAAAACCGGTGGCCAGGCGGCGCGGCAAGGCCTCGGGCGGGCTTTGCACCGGGCCCAGCACGGCGCGGCCGGCGGCCCAGCCGGCGTAGGCCACGGCGCGGGTTTGCAGGTTGTCGATGCCCAGCGCGTCGCTCAAGGCGTAGTAGCCATCAAACCGCGACAAGGGATTGAGGTTGACCGCCAGGCTCATCAACCAGCTGGACGTGGCCAGCACAAACGCCACGCTGCGGGCGCTGCCGTCTGGCAGCACGGCCCAGCCCAGGGTGGCCAGGCCGGCCACGGCGGTTTCGGCCAGCACCCCACCGGCGGCCACCCAGACGCGTTGCCGCGGTCGGTCCAGCCGGCTGGTGTCGCTGGTGTCGGTGTAGAGCATGGGCATGCCCATGGCCACGCTGATGCCCATGCTGTGGACCCGGCAGCCGTGGTGGGCCGCAGCGTAGGCGTGGCCCAGCTCATGCAGCACTTTCAGGCCACCCAGCGCCACGCCATAACCCAGCAGGCCACCGGGGCTGAGGAAGTTGGCAAAGGTGTTGACAAAGCTGTCCCACTGGCGGGCCACCAGCAGCAGGCCCAGGCCGGTGGCAAGGCCCCAGGCCAGCAGCACCGGCCAGCACCACCAGGCCGCCAGCAGCGGCAGGCTGCGTTGCAAAAATGCCTGCGGCCGCCACAGCACAAAGCGCATGCCCATGTACTGCTGCAGCAGCCAACGCAAGCCGCTGGCCTGGGCTTGTCGGGCGGCGTCATGCAGCTTGCGGTCACCACCATCGGGTGCGGCCTGCACCAGGTGGTGCTGGGTTAAAAATTCCAGCAGGCCGTTGAGTTGCGCCTCGTCCAGCGCGCTGCCGGTGGCCGCCAATGCCTGGCGCAGCGCACCCACATTGGCGCAGCGCCACAGCGACAGCAGTTGCACGTCGCTGTCGCCCAGCAGGTAAAAACGCGCACGCAGCGGGTCATGAAAGCGCCAGCGCGGCGCACCGTCAGCACCCGGGCTGGCGGGGCACAGGCGCAGCTCATCCCGCAGCGCGGGCAGCACGGTGGTGTTGGGCAGGCTTGGGTTGGCTGGGTTGCGAGACCCCATGCCTGGCAACACCAAACCCACTGCAGCAGGCTTTGCCATCACAGACCGATGAACTGGCGCGTGGCGGCCACCGGCCGGCGCAGCAGTTGCACGATCAGGGGCACCCGGTCGCCGTACAGGCGGGCGGTGCCGCGGGCACCGATGCGGGGCAGGGTGCTGGTCGGTGCGTCAGGGCGCGTGCCGGGCACCGCGTTGGGCAACCCGTCTGACAACAGGGTCGGCAACACGGTCGGCAACCCGTCCGGCAGTGGGTCGGCCATCACCGTGTAGCTGGTGCTGCCACCGGGCTGGCTGCGGGGGCTGTAGCTGACGGACCGCAGCTGGGCTTGCAGGCCGCCCAGCGGGGCGTTGTCCAGGTAGATGCGCAGCTCACTGCCGGGCTGCAAGTCAATGCGGTTGGCGGTGGGCAAATCCACCCGCAGCGCCACCCGCGACGGGTCAGCCACCTGCAAGATCTCTTCGCCCACCTGCACCGCCCTGCCCTCCCAATCACGCCGGTCGGTGTAAATCACCAAACCGGCGCTGGGGGTGAGCACGCGGGTGCGTTGCAGCACCTCCACCGCGTAGGCGTGGCTGACGCGGGCCAGGTCCAGCTCGGCTTGGGCGGCGGCCATGTCATGCGCGGCCACCGGGTCGCGGAACGCGGCAGCGCTGGTGCGTGCCGCACGTGCGCGCGCCACCGCCAGGCGTTGTTGGGCCAGCACCATCTCGTTGCGCGGCTGGATGTCCTCAAACTGCAGCAAGGCCTGGCCAGCACGCACGCTGCTGTTGGGTGGCACCAGCACGGCCTTGACCACGCCGGCGATCGGGGCGGTGAGCACCAGTGGGTCGGCCGCCACCACCTCCACCGGCGCCATCACGCTCAGGCGCACCGGCAGCAGTGCGGCGGCGCACAGGCCCAGCGCCAACCCCAGCAGCCAGCGGCGCTGCAGCGGCAGGCCGTGGGCAAATGGGCGCTGCGGTGCGCGTTGCGCCCGCAATGCCGCCCAGGCGTGGGCATAGGTTTCGGCCAGGCGCGCCAGCAGGGTGTGCTCACCGACTGAAAACGCGTGCGCACGGGCAAACAGCACACCGGCGTCCGGGGCGGGCGCGGCACTGCCGGCGGGCACCGGGCGTTGGTGCAGTGGCAGCCACAGCAGGTGTTGAAACGGGTAGCCGGCCAGCAGCGCGGCGGTGTCGGTGTCGGTGTCGGTGTCGGTGTCAGTGATGGCGGCGTGTCCATCGGCTTGCGCGGCGTCCACACCGGCCAACCAGGCCAGCGGCTTGGCCAGGTGGCCTTGCGCGTCCAATGTGTTGAGGCGGGCTGCCAGCGCCTGCAGCAGCGGGGCGTCGGGGTTGACATCGGGCAGGTCAGCCACCTGGGCAATCTGCAGTTGGTGGCTGCTGCGCTGGCGGCGCCAGACCAGCGCACTGCCGTAACGCACCAGGCTGCGTGGGCTGTTGACCAGGTGGAACAGCAACGCGGGCTCACTGTCCAGCCGCCGCACGTCCGCCTCATGCTGCAGCAGGCGCAGGGCGGGTGATGCGGCTTGCGGCTCGGGCGTTGCGGCTTGGGGTTGCGGCGCCGACGCTGCCGTGGTTGACGCTGCCGTGGTTGACACCGCTGCGATCACGCGTTGGGTTTGTGGGCTGATGAGCATGGCTTCAGCCCCGGGCGGCCACCGGCGCTTTGGCTTTGCCATGCCGGGCTTGGGCAGTGACCAAGTTACGCGCCAGTTTGGCGGATTTGGTTTTGGTGGCGCTGGCGCTGGCCTTTGCAGCGGCTGGCTTGCGCGCACTGGGCGCAAGCCGGCTGAACTGGGCGCTGCCACTCATGCCGGGCAGCACCTGGCTCACGCCTTTGCCCGGCCGCAGCCGGCCAATGACTTTGGTGGTCTTGCTGACCGGGTCCACCGTGGGGGTGAGCCGGGTCACGTTGCCGGCCACGGTTTGGCCGGTTTCGTCAATGCGGAACTGGAAGCCGGCACCCTCCGCCAGCCACTGCAACCAGGCGGACGGCACGATCAGCTCAATCTCCAGCTCACTGGTATCCACCACCTTGAGCAGCGGCTGGTTGGCCGCCACGGCCTCAAAGTTGTGCACCAGCCGCTCCACCACCCGGCCGCCAAACGGGGCATACAGACTGCAGTCTTTGAGCTGGGATTTGAGCGCCTCGGCCTCGGCCCTGGCCTTGTCCAGCTGCGAGCGGGAGATGG
>JAYVLI010000196.1:0-2998 GCA_043759535.1 Betaproteobacteria bacterium
GCGCAGGATGCGTGCCGACAGGGTGCCCGCCCCCACCGCCAGCCCGCCAAAAAAGGCCGTCACCACGGCCAATACCGCGGCGGCCTCATGGCCCAGCCACAGCGCATGTTGCTGAGTCCAGACGATCTGGTAGCCCAGGCCGGCAAAGCCCGACGCGGCCGTCAAGGGCCCGGCCCAGCGCAGGCTGGGTCTCATCCGGCGAAGCTGATCTGGTAGCCCCAGGAGTCCAGGCGCGTGGGGATGGCGTTGAAGGCCATTGAAATGCGGCGCTCGCCCGGGTTGGGCGGCACGGCATGCATCAGGTAGCTGGGGAACAGCACCAGGTCGCCGGGCTGCGGCGCCGGACTGACCCATTTGTCGGCGCTGAACGCGCCAGGTTGGGTGCCGCCATGGTCATTGCGGAAGGCAAAATCAGTGCCCCCGGGCGACTTCATGAACACCGTTTGCGCGTCAGGGTGGGTGGGTGTCAGGTAGACCACGCCCGACGCAAAGCTGTTGGCATGGTTGTGCATGGCCTGGTGGCCGCCGCTGGCCGGCACGTTGACCCACATCTCCTTGATCGACCAGCCCAGGCGCTGGCCGAACATCAGCGCGCCGAAATCGACCAATTTGGGGGTGATCAGCGCCGCCGCTTCAATGAACAAGGCACTGTCACTCGGCTTGAGCATCTCGGTGTGCGTCAGCCGGGGTGAAGTGTTGTTGTCCTGCCGCGCCAGACCGGCAAAGTGAGCCACCAGCGCTGTCACCAGCGCCGGCCCCAAGGCGCCCGGTGCCCGCAGGAACGGCACCGGGAACAGCGGGATGACCTCGTCCATGCCCGCGCGTCAGGCGCGGCGGCGGCCGGCCATGCCCATCACGGCGGCGCCACCCAGCAACAGCATCAGCAGGCTGCTGGTCTCGGGCACCGAGCTCACGTTGTCGAATGCCACGGCATTGGCAGCAGCGCCCACATCAAACTACTTGGCGTTGCCGCTGAAACTGAAGGTCCTGGCGGTCCAGACGTCGTAGCCCGACGCGTTGTTGGCAGCCAGGTCCATGCTGCCCAGCAAGGCACCCGTGCCGTTGAGGCCGGCATAGGCCTTGACGGCGCCCATCACCGCGCTGGTGCTGGCATAGCTGAAGCTCAAGTACTGGGCCACGCCCGCCGCCACATTGATGAAGGCGCTGGTGTCGTAGACATAAGCCACGCCCTGCGGGCTGGGCGCGTTGGTGAAATAGGTGAAGTTGACATCGTTGGACAGACCCGACACGCCAACGAAGCCCACGCCCAAGTTGATGCCGGTGCTGCCATCGGCAGCGGTGCCGCCGTTGTAGTAGGCGTCGACACTGCCATTGGTGTAGTCCCAGGTCTTCTCGAAGTCCACCGTGAACATTGGCCCGGCCGCAAAGGCGGGCGCGGCAGACAGCAGGGCAAGGGCGGCGAGGGTGGTCAGTTTCATGCAAAGCTCCGAGGGGTTTGTAGGGTTCAGCGCGGGCCAGGCCTCGTCGCTGTGGGGTGTGCCGGGTCAGTGTGCCAACCGTCTGCGACAAAGGCGTGACCGTGCACCCTGCCCACTGGCATGTGGTTTGGCACGGTTTGTCGCCAGGTTTTCACACACCGCGGCTAGTCTGGGTGGGCGCAGGCCCATCGGCCTGCTGATCCGCAGGTCCCACGCTGGAGTTGTCGCTGATGAACTTGCCCTCGCCCCTGCCACGCCGGCACTTCTTGCGCCTGGGCCTGGCCGGCTATGCCCTGTGGGGCGGGCCGCCGGCCCGGGCCTGCGAGTTCTTTGCTGCCCACTTCCGCATCACCCACCCCTGGACCCGCGCCTCGGCGCCGGGCGAGACCACCGCGATGGTCTGCCTACGCATTGACGAGGTGACCTTGTCGGACCGCTTGATCCATGTCGAGACCCCGGTGGCCGAGAGCGCCGAGATGGGCGGCGTGGCTGTGCCCGGGCCGGTGAACCTGGTCATCCCGGCGGACCGGGTGACGCAGCTGTCCGAGGCCGGCCCGTACATCCGCCTGCGCGGCTTGCGCCATCCGCTGGAGGTGGCCCGCGAGTACCCGATGGACCTGGTCTTCGAGCGAGCCGGTGTGGTGCAGGCACGCCTGTCAGTGGATTACACGCGTTTCGGTTGAGGGCCGGTTCGGCCCGGCGGGCCGCCGCGCTGGCCTACATGGCGGTGGGGTCCGTCACGGACAGGTCACGCGGGCTGCCTAGCATTTCACGAGCAATGACCGGCCCGGCTGGGTTTGCGACCCGCAAACCGGCATGCCCATAAACCCCACAGGAGCAGTCAAGATGACCTCAGGATTCAGCAAGCGCCCCATCACCCTCGCGGCGGTTGCCGCCATCGGCAGCCTCGTGCTTATGGCCGTGCCCACCATCGCCCAGGCGGGCAAGGTGGCCGGCAAATACGTGGCAGGTGACTTCCACAACCACACCACCTGCTCGGACGGCTCGATCTCGATGCAGAAGCTGGTGAAGAAATCGACCGACAGCGCCGATGGCAACTTCGGCCTGGACTGGTTTGTGCAGGCTGGCCACGGTGGCACCGGCAACCGCAACTGCACGCTGACCGAGGATGCGTCGCTCGACACGCCGGTTTTCCCGTACACCGGTCAAGGCCCCACCACCACCTGGCAGAGCACGGCCACGCCGGGCCAGGTGGTACCCAAGGGCACCGCGTCTGGCTCGGCCTCGCCCAATGCCAACCTGTGGCGCTGGCAGACACTGCAAGAATTCCAGTACCCGGTGATGGAATACCTGGCCACCTTGCGTGACCGGCCGCTGTTCCTGGGCCTGGAGTCGGTGGTGGCCGGCCATGAGCACACGTCGATGAGCGTGATCACCGGCCAATTGCCGCTGAACTTGAATGCCGCGTCGCTGCCCACGGCCCCCAACACCGTGGCCGACGCCAGCCGCTACACCGCCGTGGGCAATGCCAACGCGCTGGCCCAGTGGTCGTATTGCTTCGACCGGGGCGACACCGACACCAGCCGCGGTGTGGCCAA
>JAYVLI010000197.1:0-19039 GCA_043759535.1 Betaproteobacteria bacterium
CGGGTGATGGAGTCGAGCAGGATCACCACGTCCTTGCCCATTTCCACCAGGCGCTTGGCGCGCTCGATCACCATCTCGGCCACCTGCACATGGCGGGCGGCGGGCTCATCAAAGGTAGAGCTGATGACCTCACCGCGCACCGTGCGCTGCATCTCCGTCACTTCTTCGGGCCGCTCATCGACCAGCAGCACGATCATGTGGATGTCGGGGTGGTTGGCCACCAGCGCGTGGGCGATGTGCTGCATCATCACCGTCTTGCCGGTCTTGGGTTGGGCCACCAGCAGCGCACGCTGGCCTTTGCCGATGGGCGCGACCAGGTCAATGATGCGGCTGGTGATGTTTTCTTCGCCCTTGTAGGCATCACGTTCCAGCTTGAACACCTCTTTCGGGAACAGCGGCGTCAAGTTCTCGAACATGATCTTGTGCTTGCTCTCCTCGGGCGTCACGTCATTCACGCGGTCTACCTTGACCAGCGCAAAGTAGCGTTCACCGTCCTTGGGCACCCGCACTTCACCCTCGATCATGTCGCCGGTGTGCAGGTTGAAGCGGCGGATCTGGCTGGGCGACAGGTAGATGTCGTCGGTGCTGGCCATATAGCTGGCCTCGATGGAGCGCAAGAAGCCAAAGCCGTCGGGCAGCACCTCCAGCACGCCGTCGCCAAACACCTGCTCGCCGGCACGGGCTCGCTTCTTCATGATGGCGAACATCAGCTCCTGCTTGCGCAGGCGGGCGACGTTGTCAATCTCCAGTGCCTCGCCCATCGTGATGAGTGCGGAGACGTGGAGCGCCTTCAGTTCTGAGAGATGCATTTGGAGGATGTCACCGCAAGGTGATGTGACGGGGTGTTGGGGTCACGCCGGGCAGCGCGGATGGCGCTGGTTGGACAACTTGGAGCAGGGAGCGCTGACCATTGCTGGCCCGGCAGACAGCCCTTGTCAGGCTGGAAAACGGGGAAGGGGAGAGAGCTTGCCTGCCATGCCCTGCGCGTTGCGCCAGGCTTACCAAAAAGGCGCATCGCCAAGGCGGCTCGCCGGTCAAGAAAAATCAGGGTTGTGCTGTCAGGCCATGTTTCCCGAAGTGCGCGCTGAACCGGGTGTGCCGGCAGGCGGGGTAACTTGGAGCCTGAGATGAAGCGGGTGCGCTTTTGGCGGCACCCGTCAAAACGACCCGAAGATTATAGATGCGGGCGGATGAAGTCAGCCAATTGGGCTTTGGACAGCGCGCCCACCTTGGTGGCGGCCAGTTGGCCGCCTTTGAACAACATCAGCGTGGGGATGCCGCGGATGCCAAACTTGGCAGGGATCTCGCGGTTTTCGTCCACATTCATCTTGGCAATCTGCAAGCGTGAGCCCAGTTCCTTGGCGGTTTCGTCCAGGATTGGAGCGATCATCTTGCAGGGGCCGCACCACTCTGCCCAGTAGTCCACCAGCACCGGGGTCTCGGACTTCAGCACATCGGCTTCAAACGTGGCATCGGTGGTGTGCTTGATCAGTTCACTGCTCATCGTTGTTCCTTGGGGGCCCGGAAGGCGAAAGCCTTGAAAACAGGTTGCCACATATTTTCGCACAAAGGCCGGCGTGGCGTGGTTAGCGGTTCTGGCCAGGGCTGGCGACGAAATGCGCTGGCCGGCCTGGCTTGTTCTGGTCATTGCCCAGGGCCGCTGGGCGGTCCAATCAGCACATCGTTCTTGAGCCTTGCATGGCCCCACCCACGCCACCCCGTCCTGCCAGCACGAACGCCAGCACAAGCGCCAGCACAAGCGCCGGCACAAGCGCCAGCACAAGCGCCGGCACAAGCGCCGTGCGCCATCTTGGCCGTTTTCAGCTGTTGCGGCTGTTGGGCAAGAGTGAGCGCTCCATGCTGTGGCTGGTGGCTGACCCCCGTGTTGGCCAAGAGCTTGTGCTGGCTTTGCCCCGTGTGCAGCCGGCCAATGCCGCCGCGCTGCAGCACTGGCTGGACAACGCCCGCAAGGCCTCGCGCATCGACCATCCCGGCCTGGCCCACGCGGCGGAGGTGGGTGAGCATGAGCGCTGGCCCTACATCGCCTATGACCGGGGCAATGCAGCCACCCTGAGCGAGCGGCTCAGCCCCAAAGGCCTGGCGCCGGCCGAGCTGGTGCCCTGGGCCATGACCGCGCTGCAAGGCCTGGCGTTTGCGCACGAGGCCGGCCTGGCCCACCATGACGTGCAGGCCAGCATGTTGTTGTTGCAAGACAGCGGTGCTTGCCGTTTGATGGGCCTGGGCGTGGCGCTGCCGCCGGCAGATGACGGCTCAGACCTGCAAGCCATGCGCAAGGCGGCCGAGCGGGATGTGTTGTCACTGGGCCTGGTGCTGCACATGGGCCTGACCGGCACACCGGCGCTGGATTTGCCCGATGTGGGCCAGGCCGTGCTGCGCCTGCCGCCGCAAGGGCGCGACATGGTGCGGCTGGCCGCCGGTGGCGCCCATCCCATCCCCGAGGCATTGCGCACCATCGTCAACCGCTCGACCGACCGGCAAGAGCGCCAGCGCTACCGCAACGCACGCACGTTTGAGCGCGCGCTGGCCGGCTGGCTCAAAGCCGACAGCGACCCCGGCAGTGGCCCGGTGGCGCTGCTGCTGGACCGCATGCGCAGCGGCGGTCTGCTGCCGTCCATGCCCGGCGGGTCGGCCCGCGCCAGCCGGCTGGCACGCATGGAGCGGGAGCACAGCTTCAAGCTGGCCGACGTGGCGCTGCAGGACGTGGGCCTGGCCTTTGAGCTGCTGCGCAGCGTGAACGGGGCGCGCATGCGCGATTTGATGGGCGGTGCCATGCGGGGCACGGTCAGCAGCACCCTGACTGGCGCCAACGCGGCTGGCGGTGGGTCCAGCAGCGCCGTGCTCACCGTGCGGCGGGCCATTGCGCTGGTCGGGCTGGACGGTGTGCGCCGCGCCGGGCTGGCGTTGCGGCCTTGGCCCGGCCCGCTCAACGAACCCCAGGCCGCCGCGCTGGCAGCGCTGATCGAGCGGGTCTGCCTGGCCGGCAAAGTGGCGCAGTGGGTGCGCCCGGCGGGGTATGACGCCGAGGTGGTGTATCTGGTGGCCATGTTGCAAAGCCTGGGCCGGCTGGTGGTGCAGTACCACTTTCCGGACGAAGCCGTGCAAATCCTCAAGCTGATGCAGGCTGCGCCGCCGGCCCGTGCCGGTGAGCTGGAAGAGCCCGGCATGACCGAAGAAGCCGCCGGTTTTGCCGTGCTGGGTGTGGACATCGAAACCATGGGCGCTGCCGTGGGCCGCCACTGGGGGCTGGACGACAGCGTGCTGCAGATGATCCGCCGCGTGCCGATGGCCGCCCCGGTGCATGCGCCCGATGGGGATGATGACCTGTTGCGCCTGACCGGCAGTTGCGCCAACGAGGTGGTGGACGCCCGCGCCGTGCCGACCGCCCACCGTGCGGCCGCGCTGCACCGGGTGGTGCAGCGTTACGGCCGCATCCTGGGTGTGACCTTCCAAGATGTGCAGGCGGCCGCGCAAGGTTTGTCGCCACAAGACGTTGACAAGGCCAACACGGTGTCGCTGGCGGACCTGCTGGCCGAACCGGTGACAGCGGCGCCAGCCGGTGTGGCGGCAGCCCAAGCTGCCACCCAAGCTGCCACCCAACCCGCTGCCGACGCCAAGCTGTTGGACCTGCTGCAACGGCGCGCCGCAGGGCGCAGCCCTGCTGACGGAGCAGCGCCCTGAGCGCAGCCGCCGCGCGCAACAGCGTGCCTGCTGCACCGCCGGTGCGCCAGGCCGGCCAGCGCCTGGGGCGCTTTTGCCTGCGGGGTGAGCTGGGTCGGGGTGCGCAGGCCACCGTCTGGCGCGCCCATGATGAGCGGCTGGACCGCGAAGTGGCCCTCAAGCTGCTGACCGGCCTGGACAGCGCCCAGCCGCTGGACCAGTGGTTGCACGAGGCGCGGGCGGTCAGCCGGCTGGCCCATCCCCACATCGTGCCGGTGTTTGATGCCGACTGCTTTGACGGCCAACCCGGCTTGGTGTTTGAGCTGGTGCCTGGCGGCACCCTGGCCCAATTGCTGCGCCAACGCGGCGCCCTGCCAGCGCGTGAGGCGGTGGCGCTGATGTTGGGCGTGGTGGACGCACTGCGGGCGGCCCATGCCCAAGGCATCGTTCACCGCGACTTGAAGCCGTCCAACATCCTGATCGACGCCAGCGGGCGGGCCCGGGTGATGGACTTCGGCATTGCCGCACGTCTGGCGGATCGGCAGGACGATCCACTGGTTGATCCCCACGCCGGCTGCATCGTCGGCACGCCGGGTTACCTGTCGCCCGAAGCCGCTGCCGGGCAGCCGCCGCTGCCGCAAATGGATGTGTTTGCCGCCGGCCTGGTGCTGGGGGAGCTGCTGTGCGGCACACCGCTGCTGGTGGCCCACGATGTGGCCACCGCGCTGCGCCGGGTGCTGACCGAAGACCTGCTGCTGCCCGCGCAGGCTGAAGGCGACGACCGCCTGCGCACGCTGGTGCAGCGCGCCGTGGCGCGCGACCCGGCCAACCGGTTCGAGAGCGCGGCCAGCCTGCATGACGCGCTGCTGCAATGGCTGGCCCCGCCTGAGGACGGCCCGCCCGAAGCCAGCAGCGGGCACGCCACGCTGGATTTTTTGCTGCGCCGCATGCGCCACAAAAGTGACTTTCCGGCGCTCACCGACCATGTGCTGCGCATCCAGCGCATGGCCAGCTCGGACAGCGAAAACCTCAACAGCCTGGCCGACGAAATCTTGAAAGACGTGGCGTTGACGCAAAAGCTGCTGCGCCTGGTCAACAGCACCGCCTACCGGCGTGGTGGCACCAGTGTCAGCACCATTTCGCGGGCGGTGGCGCTGGTGGGGCTGGCGGGCATCCGCAACCTGGCCTTGTCGCTGGTGCTGGTGGAGCACATGAAAGACAAGGCCCATGCCCAGCGCCTGAAAGAGGACTTTCTGCGCTCCATGCTGGCCGGCCACCTGGCGCATGCCTTGTCGCCCAGCGCACGGGATGCCGAGGAGTCGTTTCTGGCCGCCATGTTCTACAACCTGGGCAAGCTGCTGACCGAGTATTACTTTCCGGATGAAGCCGCGGCCATCCGCAGCCAGTTGCAGCTGCAACAGTCAGCCGGCCAGTCGGACCACGGCCGGGTGCATGCCGACCTGTTGGCCGACCGCGCCGCCAGCAGCGTGTTGGGCCTGGGTTTTGAGGCGCTGGGGGTGGGCGTGGCGCGCCACTGGGGCCTGCCGGAATCCCTGCAGCGCTGCATGCGCCGACCCGACACACCGCCGCCGCACCAGCGCCTGCCCCACGGCCCTGACCGGCAACGCTGGCTGGCGGTGGCCGCCAACGAACTGGCCAACGACTTGTGGCAACACGGCGAAGCAGCCCTGCCGGCCCGGCTGGACGCAGTGGCCCAGCGCCACGGTGCCGGCCTGGGCCTGACCCTGCCTGACCTGCTGCGCGCCACCGGCCAGGCGCGCCAGGTGCTGTCGCAGATGGCCGGCGCCATGGGACTGGCGCTGCCCGCTGAATCCAGAGGACGGCACCTGCTGGATGTGCCGGCCGCCAAGCTCAACGGTGCCAACGACGCCAACGATCCGCTGGCCCAGCACCAACTGACGGCGACCGTGCCCACCCCACGCGCTGCCGCAGCCAGGGCAGCGGCAGGCGTGGTGGCCACACCTGCGGCCAACTTGTCAGCCGTGGCCGACCTGCTGGCCGCCGGCATCCACGACATCACCGACACCCTGGCCGGCGACAGCTTCCGCCTCAACCAGGTGCTGCGCATGGTGCTGGAGACGATGCTGCGGGCGCTGCAGTTTCAGCGGGTGGTGTTTTGTCTGCGAGACCCGGCCAGCAACCGCCTGACCGGTCGTTTTGGCCTGGGCGACCGGGCGGCAGCCTTAAGCCCGCTGTTCCAGGTGCCGCTGCAGTGGGCTGCGGGCGAGACACCCGATTTGATCAGCGGTGTTTGCCTGTGTGCCCGCGACACCCTGATTGCCGACAGCCGCCAGCCCGCCGTGGCGCAGCGCCTGCCGGGTTGGTTTCGCCAGCAGGTGGCGGCGCCGTCGTTTTTGCTGCTGCCCATGCAGATGAAAAGCGCCACCTTTGCGCTGATTTACGCCGACCATGCCCAGCCCGGCGGCCTGCTGGTGGGCGAGCGGGAACTGGCCTTGCTGCGCACCCTGCGCAACCAGGCGGTGATGGCCTTTCGTCAATCCAGTCAGTCCAGCCAGTCCAGCCCGGCCGCTTGACGCGCCGGCGGCGCACGTGTGCGCCAGCGCACAGACATGGCGCAGCACCCCGGCAACAGTGCGCCGGCTTGCCCCCGCCTTGTTTGCTGCCGTTGGCTGCTGCCATTGACGGCATCCATTGACTGCTGCCACGCACTGCGGCCATTGACTGCGGCCGTTCACCGCTGCAAGCCAACACCCCGTCAAGCCCGTTTCAACATCAACCAAGCCTCTGCATGGCCGCGACCCACCGCCTGACGCCCAACCGCCCCCAGCCCGATACCGCGCCCGCTGGCAATCCGGACGACGTGCAACGCCAGGCCACGGTGATGGAGACTGGTGCGCTGCAAGACGCCATCTTCAACAGTGCCAATTTCTCCAGCATTGCCACCGACGCCAATGGCGTGATCCAGATTTTCAATGTCGGCGCCGAGCGCATGCTGGGTTATGCTGCGGCTGATGTGCTGAACACCATCACCCCGGCCGACATCTCGGACCCGGAGGAGTTGCTGGCCCGCGCCAAGACCCTGAGCACCGAGCTGGCCACGCCCATCGCCCCGGGCTTTGAGGCGCTGGTGTTCAAAGCCTCTCGTGGCATGGAGGACATTTATGAGCTGACCTACATCCGCAAGGACGGCAGCCGGCTGCCGGCGGTGGTGTCGGTCACCGCGCTGCGCGACGTCGACGGGCTGATCATCGGCTATCTGCTGATCGGCACCGACAACACCGCCCGCAAGCAGGTGGAGGCCGAGCAAAAAAAGTTGGACCGTGCGCTGCAAGAAAGCAATACCGCGCTGCAGGCCGCTAAATCAGCGGCTGAAAAAGCCAACCTGGCCAAGTCAGATTTTTTGTCCAGCATGAGCCACGAGCTGCGCTCCCCACTCAATGCCATTTTGGGTTTTGCGCAGTTGATGGAGACAGGCACGCCGCTGCCCACCCCGCCGCAGGCCGAAAGCATTGCGCAAATCTTGCAGGCTGGCTGGTATTTGCTGGCGCTGATCAATGAGATCCTGGATTTGTCGCTGATCGAATCGGGTCGCTTGTCGCTGTCGCAAGAATCGATGTCGCTGACCGAGGTGCTGGCCGACTGCCAGGCCATGAGCGAGCCGCAAGCCCTGGCCCACCAGGTGCAATTGCGCTTTCCGGCAGGCACTGACCCGGTCTACGTCAAAGCCGACCGCACACGGGTCAAACAGGTGCTGATCAACCTGCTGTCCAACGCCATCAAATACAACCGGCTGGGCGGCAAGGTGGACGTGACCTGCCAGGACGTGAGCGCCGGCCGGGTGCGCATCAGCTTCCGCGACACCGGGCTGGGCTTGTCGGCCGAGCAACTGGGCCAACTGTTCCAGCCCTTCAACCGGCTGGGCCAGGAGGCCAGTGCCAAAGAGGGCACCGGCATTGGCCTGGTGGTGAGTAAACGCCTGGTGGAGTTGATGGGTGGTGCCATCGGCATGGCCAGCACCGTGGGTGTGGGCAGCGTGTTCTGGATCGAGCTGCTGGCCACCGAGGCACCCCAACTCATCACCAGCGACGACCAACCCGGCGCGCCAGCTGAGCCCCTGCCGCAGGCCGACCACACGCTGCGCACGCTGCTGTATGTGGAGGACAACCCGGCCAACCTGCTGTTGATTGAAAAATTGATCGCGCGCCGGCCCGACATGCGCTTGCTCAGTGCAGTCGACGGCACCCAGGGCATTGCCATTGCCCGCGCCACGCAGCCCGATGTGATCTTGATGGACATCAACCTGCCCGGCATCAGCGGCATTGATGCCTTGCGGGTGCTGGCCAATGACCCGGCCACCGCGCACATTCCGGTGGTCGCACTCAGTGCCAACGCCATGCCGCATGACATTGACCGCGGCTTGACGGCAGGCTTTTTCAGATACTTGACCAAGCCGATCCGGGTCAATGATTTCATGGACACCCTGGACGTGGCTTTGCGGCTGGCCAAGCCCGGCCCTACCCCACCCACCGTGAAGGAGACCCCGCAATGTTGACCGCCACGGACCTGCTGGACGCCAGCATCTTGATCGTGGACGACCAGGAGGCCAATGTGCGGCTGCTGCAGCGCTTGCTGCATGAAGCCGGCTACACCAACCTCACCACCACGATGGACCCACAAGCGGTGTGCGCGCTGCACCGGCGCCACCAACATGACCTGATCCTGCTGGACTTGCAGATGCCGGTGATGGACGGCTTTGAGGTGATGGAGGGCCTCAAGCTGGAGGAGGACGACGACACCTACCTGCCGGTGATCGTGCTCACTGCGCAGCCGGCGCACAAGCTGCGCGCGCTGCAGGCCGGCGCCAAAGATTTCATCAGCAAGCCGTTTGATTTGCTGGAGGTTAAAACCCGCATCCGCAACATGCTGGAGGTGCGGCTGCTGCACAAACGCCTGGCCCAGCACAACACGCTGCTGGAGCAGACGGTGTTGGCGCGCACCGCCGCGCTGCGTGACAGTGAAGAGCGCTTTCGCCGCCTCACCGAGTTGGCCTCGGATTGGTACTGGGAGCAAAACGAGACCGGTGATTTCACCCGCGTGTCCGGCCCGGTGTTTGAAACCATGGGACTGGGCATGGGCGCGTTTTTGGGCTGTACCGGCGGCGAGGCCGGGCTGGGCTGGGACCCCACCGAACGGGCGCTGCTACAGGCCAAGATTGCGGCGCGCCAGCCCTTTCTTGACTTTGGCTTCAGCCGTGTGCATGGCGATGGCCGGCGCCAGCATTTCCGCGTCAGCGGTGAGCCGATGTTTGATGCCGCCTGCCGCTTCACCGGCTATCGCGGCATTGGCGCCGAGGTGCTGACCACCAGCGCGCCAACCACGCTGGACTCCACCCCCTATCCGGCGCCTGACGTTTCAAGCGGCATTTCAACGGACGTGTCACCGGGCCTGTCATCAGCGACACCCCCCGCCATGCCCACCACGGCCAGCCCCGCGCGATCACCCGGGCCGGTGGTGTGAGCGCACCGGCGGTTCACAGCCCGACACAAAACCACCTGCTGGCCGCCTTGCCGGCAGCCGACCTGGCGCTGCTGACAGCGCAGCTGGAGTTGGTGCCGCTGCTGTTGGGTGACCGGCTGCATGAGCCTGGTGGGCGCTTGCTGCATGCGTACTTCCCCACCACGGCCATCGTGTCGCTACACCATGTCACCCGCTCGGGCGCGGCGTGTGAGAGCGCCGGTGTGGGCAACGATGGCATGGTGGGTGTGGCCTTGTTGACCGGTGCCGGCACCACGCCCAGCGCGGCGGTGGTCCACACCGCCGGCCATGCTTACCGGCTGCACCACGGCCAGATCAAACAACTGTTTGACCAACCGAGCGGGCTGCAGCGGGTGCTGCTGGGCTACATCCAGGCTTTGATCACGCAGATTGCGCAAACGGCGGTGTGCAACCGCCACCACACGGTGGAGCAGCAGTTGTGCCGCTGGTTGCTGTGTACGCTAGACCGCATGCCCGCACTGGAGCTGGTGCTGACGCAGGAGATGATTGCCGGCATGTTGGGGGTGCGGCGTGAGGGCATCACCCTGGCCGCTGGCAACCTGCAGCGCGCCGGCTGCATCCACTACCGGCGCGGCCATCTGACGGTGCTGCAGCGCAGCGGGCTGGAGCAGCGGGCCTGCGAGTGTTATGGCGTGGTCAAAAAAGAGCTGGGCCGGATTGCGCAGCGACCACGGCTGGTGCTGGCTGGCCTGCCGGCGGGGCTGGCGGCCGGCGACTGAAGGCGGTTGGTGGTGGTGGTGCGTCAAGCACTGCGCTCAATCTGCCAGGTTTGCCAGCGCACACCCAGCCAGGTGCCCAGCACCATGCCCAGCACCGCTAGGCCCGCGCCGCTGGACAACAGGGCCAGCCCGGTGATGCCCTGGCCGATGGAGCAACCCAGCGCGGTGATGCCGCCAAAACCCATCAACACACCGCCAGCCAAGTGCTGGCCCAGATCAGCCGCGTTGCTGAACGATTCGATGCGGAACTCGCCACGCAGCCTGGCCGCCAGCGCGCTGCCCAGCAGCACCCCCAGCGCGACCAACACGCCAAAAGTGGGCACCGTGTTGCGGTCAGACCAGAGCGTCAACAAGTCCAGCGATTGGGCCAGTGGTGCCACAAAGCTCAGGCCCTCAGGCCGGTGGCTGGCAGTGCCCAGCCACACCGCATCCAGCGTTTCAGGGTGCTCGGGCAGGTAGCCGATATGGCCGGTCAAGGCCCAGGCCGCCGTCACCAGCAGACCCACGCCGGCACCACCCAGCCAGTGGCTGCGGTCCAGCGCGGTGCGGCAGCGCCACAGCGCCAGCGCGGCGCCCAGCAGCAGCAAGGCCAGCACGGCCCAACGCGAGCTTGCAGCGGACAACACACCACCCAGCGCGCCCGTCAGCACTGACCCCAGGTCTTGTGCGTGGCCCAGCGTCAGGCTGGTGCGGTCCAGCCACTGGCTGCGTGGCCCCGCCAGCACACCCCGCAGCGTCATCTGGCCGGCCAGGCCCACAGCACCCAGGGTGACCCAGGCCTTCAAGCTGCCCGCGCCAGCCCGCACCAGGTTGCGCTGCGGACAGCCCGACGCCAGCACCATGCCCACGCCAAACAGCGTGCCGCCCACGGCGCAAGACAACCACAGCAGCTTGCTGCTCCAGGCGGTGGTCTGGGTGGCATCCAGCCAGCCCAACTGCAGCAACAGCGCCGCGCCCACGGCGGCCACCGCCACCGCCAGCAACCACATCATCAGCCGCGCCGTGCCGCCGTAGCTGAACCAGTCGGCCAGTGCGCCCATGGTGCAAAACCGGGTGGCCTGGGCCAGTGCGCCCAGCAGCACACCCAGCAGCAGGCCGCCCCACAACACGGCTTGGGTGGCGGCGGTAGGGCTCAGGGGTAATGTCATGGGATGGTGGTTGCGGCCGGTGGTTGCGGCGGGCGGTTGCGACGGGCGGTTGCGACGGGCGGTTGCGACCGATGGTTGCGGCCGTGTTGAGATTGCGGTTGGCGCTGCGCTTGGGGATTTGAGTGGGGTGCAATTGTGCTGTGCGCCACGCTGCAGCGCCCCAGGCTTGGGGCCTGCTACAAATCCAGCACCAGATGGCTGCTTTTGGCGCGGGCGCAGCAGCTCAGCAGCAAGCTGTTGCTGGCGCGCTCGCTGCGGGTCAGCACCTGGTCGCGGTGTTGCACCTCACCGGCCACCACACCCACCTCACACGCACCGCACAAGCCCTCTTGGCAGTCGCTGCGGATGTCCAGCCCGGCGCCGCGCAAGGCGGCCAGCAGGCTTTGGTCGGCCGCCACCTGGATACAGCGGCCGCTGTGCTGCAGCGTCACGCTGAAGGCGGTATTGCCCGCGCCGCCTGGCGCCGGCGCACTGGCGTGGAAGTGCTCGACCCGCAGGCTGTCCTCAGGCCAGTGCTGGCTGCCGGCCTGCAGCGCCTGCAGCAGGCGTTGTGGACCACAGGCGTAAATCTGCGTGTCTGGTTGCGGCTGGGCCAGCAGGCTGGCCAGGTCCAGCCGGCTGCCGTCGGCTGTGCTGTGCAGGTGAAGATGTTGGTGGGGGCTGGGGTGCCGGCCAAACAGCGCCTGCAACTCGGCCAGATAAGGCATGGCGCTGGGCTGCTGGCCGCAGTAGTGCAGGTCCAGCGCCAGGCCGGCGGCCAGCGCGTGGCGTGCCATGGCCAGGATGGGCGTGATGCCAATGCCACCGGCCACCAGCAACAGGCGTTGGGCTTGTGGGTCCAGCTTGAAATGGTTGCGTGGGCCACGCACCGCCAATACCGTGCCGGGCTGGGCATGGGCATGCAGCCAGGCTGATCCACCCCGGCCGGCCGGATCGTGCAGCACGGCGATCTCATACACATCGCGCTCGGCCGGGTCACCACACAGCGAGTACTGGCGCGACAGTTTGGCCGTGCTGTCGCTGCCACCACAGGCCACATCAATGTGCGCGCCCGGCGCCCAGGCCGGCAGGGCCAAGCGGTCTGGCCTGGTCAATTTCAATGCCACCACGCCACCCACCAACACCCGGCGCTGGCGCACCACCAGTTGGCGCGGCAGCACCAGCCGGCTGGGCTGGCCCAGGCGGGCAGGGCTGTGGGTGCTGCGCAGCGTGGTATCACGCCGCTCGGGGTTGCGCGCCGGGTCCCACAGCACCCGCAAATGCTCAGGCCCGCGGAACGAGGTATTGGGCACATAACTGAACTGTTGCGCGGCCAGTTGCATGTGCGGCAGGCGGCGGCTCAAGGCGCCCAAAATCACCTGCAGTTCCAGGCGCGCCAGGTGTTGGCCCATGCACTGGTGGGCGCCGTAGCCAAAGGTCAGGTGCTCACCGGCGTTGTCGCGGTGGATGTCAAACAGGTCAGGGTCAGTGAAGTGCTCGCCGTCATGGTTGGCACTGGCCATCACGATCAGCAGCTTGGCGCCGGCGGGGATCGCCTGGCCGTCGATCACCACATCGCGCAACGCCTGCCGGCGCCACGCCGCCACGCTGCCGTTGTGGCGCAAACATTCTTCCACCACACCGGGCAGCAGGGCCGGGTCGGCGCACAGCGCGGCCCAGGCTGATGGGTGTTGCAGCAGCAATTTGATGGCGTTGGCGGCGGCGTTGGCGGTAGTCTCATGCGCCGCCACGATACCGGCCATCATCATCGAGTGCAGGTAAGAATCTGTGACGACATCGGGGTGCAAGGCCTGCATGCGGATGCCGTACTGCATCCAGCCGGGGGCGTCTGGGTCAACCCGCATCTTGTCCAGGATGCGGCCCGCCAATTGCCAGAAGTTGCCCACCGCGTGGGCCACGGCCACCTGCTCATCCGGCTTGGGCCGGCCCCAGGTGTTGACGGTGTGGGCAATGGAGTATTGGCGCAGCAGCGCCATATCTTCTTCAGGCACGCCCAAAAAATGCAATGCCACGGTGAGTGGCACCTCCCACAGCAATTGGTCCACCAGGTCGGCCTGGCCATCGTTGATGAAGCGGTCGATGTGTTGCTGCACCAGAGCTTGGGCCATGGGCACATGGTGGTCCAGCGCCTCGGGCGTGAAGGGCGCCATCAGCAGGCGGCGGCGCGCCATGTGGGCCGGCTCGTCCTCATTGACCAGGGTGCGGTTCATTGCATAACCGTAGCTGGCCAGCACCGCGTTGGCGGCGTCCCCGGTGGGGGTGATTTTTTCCAGCGCAATGGCCGGGCTGTAGCTGTGGTGGTCGCGAAAAATGGCCCGCACGCTGGCATACCGCGTGACCACCCAGTAGCCCAGTTGCGGGCTGTAAAACGTGGGCTCTTGCGCCCGCGCCCAGCGCAGGGAGTCGGGGGGGTCTTGCTGGTAAGCGTCAGCAAACGGGTCAAACGCAGCGGCCTGGGCGCTGATGGGGCAGCCGTTGGGGGCGGTGTGGATTGCGGTGGCCAGCGCAGCATGGCCAGGGGCCGTACCGTGGCCTACCGGGCAGCCCGGTGCTGCAGGGTTGGGGGCTTGATCCATTACAAGAGATGGCCGTGCTGTTGGTGTGTTGGGTTTGGCGCGGCCGGGCTCTCAATCCAGCGTGATCTTCAAGTCCTGGATCAGCCTGTGCCAGCGGGTGGTCTCGTTCTTCAGCAGGTCAGCGTAAAACGCGGCGCTGCTGGCCACCGGCTCCACCCCAAACTCCACCAGCCGTTTGCTCACGGCCGGGTCGCGGATGGCCGCCACCATCTGCCGGTTGAGTGTGGCAATCAGCTCGGGTGGTGTGGCGGCCGGCACCACCAAACCCACCAGCGCAGCGGCCTCAACCCCGGGCAGGCCCAGCTCGGCAAAGGTGGGCACATCGGGCAACTGCGGCAGCCGGGTGGCGTGGGCCACTGCCAGCGGGCGCAGCTTGCCGGCCTTGATCAGCGCATTGCCGGCGGCCAGGTCGGTCATCATCACCGGCAGTTGGCCGCCGGCCACATCGGCCAAGGCGGGTGCTGCGCCCCGGTAGGGGATGTGGACCATGAACAAGCCGGCCTGCACCTTCAGCATCTCCATCGCCAGGTGGTGTGGGCTGCCCGCCCCGGCAGAGGCAAAGTTGACCGCGCCGGGCTTGGCCCGGGTCTGCGCGATGAAGTCTTTGGCGCTGCTGTAACCCGCCGCTGGGTTGGCCACCAAAATCATCGGGAAGCGGCCCATCAGCGTGACGGGTGCCAGGTCTTTGCTGGGGTTGTAGGTGAGCGTTTTGTACAGCGCCGGGTTGAACACCATGGTGCCGTTGTCGGCCGACAGCAGGGTGTAGCCATCGGGCGCGGCGCGGGCCACATCACTGGCGCCGATGGCCGTGTTGCCACCAGGCTTGTTGTCGATCAACACGGTTTGCCCCACTTGGGCGGCCAGTGCCTGGCCGATGGTGCGGGCCAAAAAATCGGAGCCACCACCGGCCGGGTAGGGCACCACCCAGCGGATGGCTTTTGCCGGGAAAGCTTGTGCGGTAGCGCTGCCAGCGGCCACACCAAGCACGCTGGCCAACACCGCCAGCAGGCCACGTCTCAGGGTTGATGTCATGGTGCAAATCGGCAAGGGCCGTGGTGAAATGTGATGTGCGTAATTTTGATACGCAATGCGTAAACCCCGGCCTGTCGTTAACCCGGTGCGCCTGTCAGCAACCCGGTGCGCTGTGCCACCCACTGCTGCCCCCTCGCTTGCCCATGCCCACCCGCCGCGTCACCACACCGCCCACCGCAGCACCCGCCACCGCACCCGCAGCCCCGCCGCGCCAGCGCCGTCAGCGGGTGCAAGCGGCGGAAACTGGCTTGGCTGTGCTCAAAGGCCTGGGCGAGTTGGGTGGCCGGGCCAGCCTTACCGCACTGGCCGCGCAGGTGGGTGAAAGCCCGGCCAAGGTCCACCGCTACCTGGTCAGCCTGCTGCAAGCCGGCTTTGCGCTGCAGGACGCAGGCTCGGGCCACTACCAGTTGGGGCCGGAGGCCATCCAGTTGGGCTTGGCGGCCATGCGCCAATGTGACCCCATTCGCCTGGCTGAGCCCGCCCTGCGGCGGCTGCGCCAAGACCTGGCCGTGACCTGCTTTATTGCCGTGATGGGCAACAAAGGCCCCACCATCGTGCGTTTTGAAGAGCCCGGCCTGGCGGTGACGGTGAACGTGCGGGTGGGCTCGGTGTTGTCGCTGCTGTGGTCGGCCACCGGGCGTTTGTTTCTGGGCTTGGGTGGTGATGCCAGCTTGCTGGCGCTGGCCCAGCAGGAGCTGGCCGACACCCCTGCTGAAGCCCGCGCCCAACTGGGCAACCCAGACCCGATTGGCCGCCTGCAACGCGCGGTGCAAGCCCAACAACTGGCCTGCGTGCGTGACACCTATCAGCGTGGCATCAGTGCTGTGGCAGCACCCCTGTTTGACCACAGCGGTGGGCTGGTGGCCGCCATCACCGCACTGGGTGCCAGCGGCGGTTTTGACCCCGCTGAAGACGGCCCGATTGCCACAGCACTGCGGCGTGAAGCCCAGGCCGTGAGCGCCTTGCTGGGCGGCCCGGCGGTGCGGCCCAGCGCTTGACTGTTGCCCCGTCCTCCGTCCTCCAATCCACTGCAGCAGAAAGTCCGCATGTCCTCCTCCATTGCATCCACCCAGGCCAGCCCCGTCTTGCAAAGCCTGATTGCCGGCCGCTGGGTTGGCAGCCAGCCCGCCACCACCCTGCACAGCGCCATCAACGGCCGGCCGGTGTTCCACACCCACGCCGACAGCATCGACTTTGCCGAGGCGCTAGACCACGCCCGCCGCACGGGTGGACCGGCGCTGCTGGCGCTGGATTTCCAGCAGCGCGCGGCCCGCCTCAAAGCGCTGGCGGCCTACCTGCTGGCGCACAAAGAGCAGCTCTACACCCTGTCCACCCTGACCGGTGCCACCCACGCTGACAGCTGGGTTGATATTGAAGGCGGTGCCGCCACGCTCAGCGCCTATGCGGCCATCGGCGCCAATGAGCTGCCGTCCAGCAACACGTTGCATGAGGGCCCGGCCGTACAACTGGGCCGCCAGGGTGGCTTTGCCGGCACGCACATCCTGGTGTCACGCGGTGGGGTGGCGGTACACATCAACGCCTTCAACTTTCCGGTGTGGGGTTTGCTGGAAAAGTTTGCGCCCGCGTTTTTGGCCGGCATGCCCTGCATCGCCAAACCCGCCAGCGCCACCAGCTACCTGACCGAGGCCGCAGTGCGCCTGTTGTTTGCATCTGGCCTGCTGCCAGCCGGCAGCCTGCAATTGGTGATTGGTGGCACGGGTGACTTGCTGGACCGGCTGGGCGGCTTGGACATCGTCACCTTCACCGGCTCTGCCGACACGGCGGCGCGGCTGCGTGGCAATGCCAATTTGATTGCCAATGCGGTGCCCTTCAGTGCCGAAGCCGACTCACTGAACTGCGCCATCCTGGCGCCCGATGTGGGGCCAGATGACGCCGAATTTGAGCTGTTCATCAACGAGGTGGTGCGGGAGATGACCGTCAAAGCCGGCCAAAAATGCACCGCCATTCGCCGCGCCATCGTGCCGCACCAGCACCTGGATGTGGTGGCTGAACGAATCGCCGCGCGCCTGGCCAAATTGGTGGTCGGTGACCCGGCGCTGGACGCTGTGCGCATGGGGGCACTGGCGTCCAAAGCCCAGCAGGCTGACGTGGCCGAGCGGGTGGCTGTGCTGGCTGCCGGCAACGAAATTGTTCATGGCGCCGCCAATGGCTTTCAACCGTTAGGCGAGGGTGTGCAAGACGGCGCATTTTTTGCCCCCACACTGCTGCTGTGCCGCGACGCCTGGGCCAACAGCGCAGTCCACGATGTGGAGGCCTTTGGCCCGGTCAGCACGCTGATGGGCTATGCCGACATCGACGAGGCCGTGGCCCTGGCTGCCCGTGGCAAAGGCAGCCTGGTCAGCACCCTGGTCACACAAGACCCGCGCACAGCAGCCCGGGTGGTGCCGGCGTTGGCCGCCTGGCATGGCCGGGTGCATATCCTGGACCGCGAGTCTGCAGTCGAATCCACCGGCCACGGCGCACCGCTGCCGCAACTCAAACACGGTGGCCCGGGCCGCGCTGGCGGCGGCGAAGAACTGGGTGGCCTGCGCGCAGTCAAGCACTACCTGCAGCGCGCCGCCGTGCAGGGCTCACCCAGCATGCTGGCCGCAGTGACCGGTGAATACATGCGCGGCGCCAAAGTGCAGGAAAGTGAGCTTCACCCCTTCCGCAAATGGTTTGATGAGCTGGCGATTGGTGACTCATTGCTGACCCACCGCCGCACCGTGACCGAGGCCGACATCGTGGCCTTTGGTGGCATCTCGGGCGACTATTTCTACATGCACTTTGACGAGATCGCGGCCAAAGAATCCCCCTTTGGCAAACGCATTGCCCACGGCTACTTTGTGTTGTCGGCCGCCGCCGGATTGTTTGTGTCGCCAGCCAAAGGCCCGGTGTTGGCCAACTACGGGCTGGACACTCTGCGTTTCATCAAACCCGTGGGCATTGGCGACACCATCCAGGCCCGCCTGACCTGCAAACGCAAAACCGACAAACCCGCCAAAAAAGACCAACCGGCACAAGGTGTGGTGGCGTGGGACGTGCAAGTCAGCAACCAGTTGGGTGAGCTGGTGGCCAGTTATGACATCTTGACGCTGGTGCTGAAGCGGCCGGTGTGAGGTGTCTTACCGGGTGATTGGCGTGTGGCGCTCAGCACTGCGCTTGCGCAGGCCGCCGGGGCGCTGTACTCCGCAGATGTCCCCCGTCGCCGGCCACAAACGGCCGCCGCCTCCTCCTTGATTCCGCTGCGCACAACGCCCCACCGTCCAGCGCCCTCCATCACTGCGCCCTGCGGGGTTTGGAACTTGGCATGCCACCGTGGTGGCGTGGGCCTGGAGCGTTGGGTGACCGGCTACCGGAAGTACAGAAGGAGGGTGGGCGCAGCCCGACCGGGTGACATGGAGGCAGCCGGTTACCCGACGGCCCAGGCCTCGCTCAAAACGCCAAACGCCAAAGCCGCAACAAGGTCTCAGCGGTGCATCGCCCGCGTCAAGCGCTCATTGGCGGGCACGCTGTCGCCATCACCCAGTTCCACCGCCACCTGGCTGCAGACGGCGCGGCACAGGGTGGCCACACGGTCGCTTTGCAGCTTGTAATAAATCTGCGTGCCCTCGCGGCGCCGGCCCAGCACACCGGCCCGGTACAGCGTGGCCAGGTGCTGCGACATGTTGGGTTGGGTGGTGGTGATTTGTGCCAGCAGCTCAGACACATTGCGCTCACCATTGCAGACGGCGCTGATGATCTTCAACCGCACCGGGGTAGACAGCAGCCCAAACAGCTCAGCTGCTGATTCAAAGACCAGATCTTGTTCGGCGTTGTTGGCCACGGCAAACCCCGAAAGCTGCACAAGCTATCACTCTATCAGCACACGCCAATGCTTCAAACTGGCAGCCTGGGCCAGTGCGGCGGGCCGGTGCGGTGTGATGGTGCGGCGGGATGGTGCGGTGAGACTGCAATTGCACCAACTCAGTGCCGTCCGGGCTGCTGACCCTTGTTTTATGGGCAAACCCGCTTGCAAATATCGAGCGCTGCACCGGCGCGGTTTTTGCTAGCAATTACGGTGTGGTGCCATTGCGCACCACCGAGGTAAGCCGCCAACGAAGACGGCCGTCTACCCACCGGGCATTGCAGTTGGCCAATCGGCTGACCGGTCTGTCTCCCCCAATCCCCTGTTTTTGATGCGCCACCAGCACAGGCAGCCTTGCCATGCCTGATCGCATTCAAGGCATTGCATCTTGGAAGCCCAGCGATGAAAAAAATGAATCTGGTGTTGATCGGCAACGGCATGGCCGGTGTGCGCACGCTGGAAGAGCTGCTGAAGATTGCGCCCGACCTGTACAACATCACG
>JAYVLI010000198.1:0-40398 GCA_043759535.1 Betaproteobacteria bacterium
ACTGGGCGCCACGATGATGGCGTTGTTGCCGCCCAGCTCCAACAGACAGCGGCCAAAACGCGCCGCCACCCTGGGCCCCACCGCCCGGCCCATGCGGGTGGACCCAGTGGCCGACAGCAGTGCCACCCGGGCGTCGTCCGCCAGGGCCTCGCCCAGCGCCGCGCCGCCGTTGAGCACCTGGCTCAGATGCGCCGGTGCACCGAGGCCGGAGGCCGAGTCGGCATCCGCGCCAAAGCGCGCCAACGCGCGCTCGAACAAGGCCTGGCAGGCCAGCGCGGTGAGCGGTGTTTTTTCGCTCGGCTTCCACACCACCGGGTTGCCGCAGACCAGCGCCAGCGCCGCATTCCAGGCCCACACCGCCACGGGGAAGTTGAAGGCGCTGATGACGCCCACCACGCCCAGCGGATGCCACTGCTCCATCATGCGGTGGCCGGGCCGCTCACTGGCGATGGTCAAGCCGTGCAACTGGCGTGACAGGCCCACCGCAAAGTCGCAAATGTCGATCATCTCTTGCACCTCACCGGCGCCCTCGCTGGGCACTTTGCCGGCCTCCAGCGTGACCAGTGCGGCCAGCGTGGCCTTGTGCCGGCGCAACTGCTCGCCCAGCAGCCGCACCAGTTCACCCCGGCGTGGTGCGGGCGTGTTGCGCCATTCCAGAAATGCGGCCTGCGCCTGGCTGATGGCCAAGGCTGTTTGCGCCGCCGTGGCAGCGTGTACCGCGCCAGTGGCCTGGCCGGTGATGGGCGAGCGGGCGGTCAGCGCACCGCCGGTGTAGTGCGCTGCGGGCACACCCAGGGTGGTGAGCAGGGAGGCTGCGGTGGCGGTGGTGGTCATTGGGGGCTGGCTCCAGTCAGGGTGCGGGATTGTCAACCGATGGATTCCACCTGCCGCGACTGCTGGTAGGCACTGCCAAACCGGTTGACCAAGAACGCCGGCAGCGCCACCTGCTCTTGGCGGATGAAACCGCTTTGCGGCAAAGCGCCGGTGCAGAACAAATCCACCGCCGCGCAGATGCCCGCAGCCGTGGTGATCTGGATGGCCGAGAGTGGCGCCGCCTCGCTGCGGTCGGCAAAAATCTTGCGTGCAAACACCTCTTGCACCAACTGACCCTGGCGCAGGCCGCTGACGGTGACAAACACCAGCACCACGTCTTGCATGGTGCCGGGCACACTTTTGCGCAGGATGTCTTTCAGCAACTCGGGGTTGTCCTTGAGCTGCAGGTCTTCCAGCAGCATTTTCATCAGCGCCTGGTGGCCGGGGTAGCGCACACTTTTGTAGTCCAGCGTGCGCACCCGGCCGGCCAGCGTGGCGCACAGCGTGCCCAGGCCGCCCGAGGTGTTGAAGGCTTCGTACTCGGTGCCATCCAGCGAGAAATGCTCCAGGCCCTCCAGCGGCAACAGGTCCAGGCGCTGGCCATCGCGGATGGCCTCGCAGGGGTGGCAGTACTCGTTGATCAGCCCGTCCACGCTCCAGGTCAGGTTGTATTTCAGCGCGTTGGTGGGGAAGGCGGGCAAGGCGCCCACCCGCATCTTCACGTCATGCAGCACCTCAAACCGCTGCGCCAGGTGGTGGGCCACGATGCCGATGAAGCCCGGCGCCAGCCCGCACTGCGGCATGAAGGCGGTGGCAGCACCCGGGCTTGCCGATGCCGCCAGTTGCTGGATGGCCTGGGTGGCGGCCACGTCTTCGGTCAAGTCAAAGTAGTGGCAGCCGGCGGCTTGTGCGGCGGTGGCGGTGGCCACCGCCAGGTGGTAAGGCAGCGCGTTGACCACGATCTGCTGGCCCACGGTCCGCTGGCCCACGGTCTGCTGGCTGGATGCGCCAGCCTTGCTGGCCACGCCGGCACGCAGTGCGGCCAACAGCGCAGCGCTGTCTTCGGTGTCCACTTGCAGGGTCTGGATACCCAACGCATCACCGGTGCGCTGCAGGCGGGCCAGTGCTGCCGGGTTGCGGTCCATCACCGTCACCTGGTAATCCCCGCAGGCGGCCAGCAAGTGGGCGATGGTGTGGCCGATGTGGCCGGCGCCCAGCAGGGCGATGCGGGTGCGGGGCTGGGCGGTGTGCGGCATGGTGGGCTTTCAATGGAGGCCATGTGGCCAGGCCTGCAGTGTGATCACCGGGCCCGCGCGCTGCGCATCAAAACCGATCGGTCAAAAAAAAAGGTGCCGGCAGAACGGCACCTTTTCATGGCCCAAGCATTGAGCCAGCGGTAAACCGCCGGCCGCGTCACAACTGGGTTAGAACTCGTAGCGCAAAGTCACCTGCACGGCCCACTGGCTTTCGCCCTTGGCCTGGCGGGTGCTCAGGTCTTCGGTGGCGGGCATGGTGGAGTAGATGTACTTGCCCGCGCTGTCCAGGCCTTTGTAGTTGACAAAACTGCGCGCCAGGCCACCGGCCGACTGGAACGCCACCTCGTCGATGCGGCCCCAGTTCTTGTTGAGCATGTTGCCGACGTTGAGGAAGTCGAGCGTGATCACACCTTTGTGTTTGGGCATCAGGCCAGGCAGCTCCTGGCTCATGCGCAGATCAAACTGGTTGACGTAGGGCGCAAAACTGCCGTTGCGCTTGACCACTCCACCTTTGGCCTTGCGCAGCTCGGGGTTGGACTCCACCACTTGCCAGAAACGCGCTTCGTCGGCCGCACCACCGGCAAACACCACCTCACCCGAGCCCGAGGCTTTGGGGATGTACATCAGGTCATTGCCGGCCTGGCCGTCGCCGTTCAAATCGTTGTTGAAGGTCCAGCTGTAGGGCAGGCCTTTGCGGCCCTCGTAAAACAAGCCCAGCGTGGTTTTGTAGCTGCCCACAAAGGCCTGCGACCAGGTGACCGCGCCGTTGATGCGGTCGCGGATCAGCGTGGCCGAGTTGGCCGTTACTTCTTCATTGGGGTTGAACACCGAGCGCGCGGCCCAGTTGGAGTTGGACACCGAGCTGGTGAGCGGGCTCACCTCTTTGGCCGATGTGCGGGTGTAAGCGGCCTGCCAGTTGAAGCCGCGCCACGGGCTTTGGCCCAGGCTCAGCGTCAGCGCGTCACCACCGCCCTGGCTGGTCTTGCTGGCGATCAACACGTTGTTGTAGTTGGTGTTGCTCAATGCCTTGGCCAGCGGCACCGCAGCGCAGGTGCCGCCGGTCGTGGTGGCGCCAGCGGCGGTCCAGCAATCGGTGTTGTAGCCGTTGGCGTTGTAGTACAGCTCACGGCCGTCGCTGCCGGTTTTGGTCACTGCGCCCAGGTTCAGGTGCTTGTAGTAGATGCCCTGTTTGGTCTGGGTGTGCAGCCACTCGGCACCGGCGTTCAGGCCGTACCAGGGCAGCTCGGTATCAAACGCCAGATTGGCTTTCCACACTGCTGGCTGGCCCAGGTCTTTCTGGATGAAGTCAACGTTGGCTGCCGGCGTGTTGCTGGCGTACAGCGGCTGTTTGTTGACATCCGGCGAGAACACATTGCCGGTGGCCGGGCAGGCGGTAAAGCTGCCGCCGCAACCCCGCAACGCGGTGGCCACGCCCGGGTTGGAGTAGCCGTTGGACAGCCAGACCGAGGCCGCAGCGCCCTGAAACAAGCCAAAACCACCGCGCAGTTGCATGCGCTGGGTTTTCTCAGTCCCTAGGTTCCAGTTGAAGCCCAGGCGCGGTTGCAGCAGTTGCGCGCCGTCCAGCGTCACCGTGTTGTCCAGGCCAAAACCACCCGTCTGGCGGGTGTTGGTGGCGGCATTGCCGGCCACCACCGGCGCAGCGGCTGCCGTGTTGGTCAGCGGCCTGTCGCTGGTGGACTGGGTGTCCAGCCGCAAGCCGCCGGTCAGCGTCAAGGCCTTGCTGACGTTCCAGGTGTCTTGCAAAAACAGCCCGGTGCCGGTGAGGCTGAAGGTGGACACACCGTCATTCAGGCTGCCGGTCGGGTTGATGGGCGCCTGCACCTGGTAGGTGAAGGGCCGGCCTTTCTGGAAGTTCTCCAGCACCGCTGCTTCCACCTGCAGTGCCGTGGCGGTGGCGCAGTTGATGGCGCCAAAGCTGTAGGTGTAGGTGCTGCTGCTGTTGACACAACGGAAGTTGTAGTTGCCGTAGGTGTCTTGCAAAAACGCGTTGTAGATTTCGTTTTTGCTGATGTCCAGGCCGGCCTTGATCTCATGATCGCCGGTGGTGTAGGTGCCCGAGAAGTAACCATCCGTCGTCTTGGTGCGCAGGATGTTGAACTGCCGGCTGCGCTCGGTGCCAAAGAACAGCGTGCGGTTGTTGGGCGTGCTGGCCGGCAGACCGACAGGCAACGCGTTCAAGAAGTTCAGCGCCACCTGCGGTTGCGTCACGTTGTTGGCCGGTACGCTGTTGTAGTCACGGAAGCTCAATTTGGCCTCGGTGCTGAACGCGGGTGTCCAGTCAGCAAACCACTGCGCCACCGTGGTCTCGATGCGCTTGCCCTGGGTGTACCAGTTGGAGTTGAGCGACAGCGCGGTGGCCGTGATGTTGGGGAAGATCGGCTCGCTCTGCTCGGTTTTGGTGTAACGCAGGCTGGCGCGGTGGTTGTCGTTGATGGTCCAGTCCAGCTTGATCAGCGAATCCTTGACCGTCAACTGGGCACCGGTGGGGATGGTGAAGTTGCCCACGTCCAAGCCGTAGGCGCTTTTGGCAATCGCTGCGGCCTGCGTCATGGCATTGGTGGTGATGGCCACGTTGGTCTTGCTGTCACCCACCGGGCCAAAGTCAGGCGCGTTGCGGGTGCTTTTGAGTTCTTCGTAGCTGGCAAAAAAGAACAGCTTGTCCGGGATCACCGGCCCGCCCAGCGTGAAGCCCTTGACATCTTCCTTGAACTTGGGCGGCGCGGCGTAGCTGCCGTCGGTGCGGTTGAAGCGGTCACCGGTCAGGCTGTCGTCGCGGTAGACGTAGTACACACTGCCCTTGAACTCATTCGTGCCGCTCTTGGTCACCGCATTGATGTTGGCGCCGGTGTAGCCTTTTTGGGTGACGTCGTAATTGCTCAGGTTGATCTGCACCGACTGGATGGCGTCAATCGAAATCGGCTGCTTCAGGGTGGGCAGGTTGTTGCCCTCCAGGCCAAAGGTGTCGTTGGTGGTGACGCCGTCAATCGTGAGTGAGTTGAAGCGGTTGTTCTGGCCGGCGGCCGAGATCTTGCCGGTCTCTTTGTCGGTTTGCGAGATGCGCGGGTCAGTGCGGGCATAGTCTTGCAGGCTGCGCTGGATGGACGCCAACGCGTTCAACTGGGCGCTGCTGATGTTGGTGCCGGCGCCCATGTTGGCGCGGTTGAAGGTGTTGCTCACGCCCTGGCCGGTGACCACCACCGTGCTGGTGGCCGCACCCAGCTGGGCATCAAACGCCAGGGTTTCAGCCAGCGCCAAAAAGACATCGTCGCGCTGATCGGTCTTGCCGTCTTTGCTGATGGTGATGGTGTAAGGCCCGCCCACCCGCAGGCCGCGGGCGGCATAGCGGCCGTTGGCATCGGTGGTGGTGGTGCTGACGGTTTTGGACTCGGTGTGGGTGATGGTGACGGTGGCGCCGGAGACGGCTTTGCCGTCACTGCCCACCACCGTGCCGCCAACAGCGCCGGTGGTGTTCTGCGCCAGTGCCGGCGCAGCCACAACAATGGCCACGGCGGCGCCCATGGCGCTGCGCATGAAGCCATTCCAATAGTGCTGGGTCATCAATTCACTCCTTGATTTGGGTTAACGGGCCGATCACGGCCGGGACGCTTTGCAGCAACGTCGCGCTGCACATACTGTCTCAGGGAAACGTGTCAGCAAGACACCCATGTGCTGCGCACGCAACATGCAAGTTGTCTGCCAGCCACACTGAAGCGGCCAAAAGTGATGGGCCAGCTTGCGCCGCTGGCGCTGCGGCCCGCCAGCCGGGTTTGCCCCTTGTTGGGGTTGCGCGTCACTGGCTTTGGTGCGCGCCGGGTGCCGTGGCTTCGCGCCGGGTGGCCACCAAACCCTGCTGCTGCGCCCAGCCCTGCAAGGCCTGCATGGCGTTTTGACGCGTTGTGGCGCCCATGAACGACGCTGCCGCCGCATCCAAGCCCATCTGCAGCAAGTCGCCCCAGCCAAAGCCCGCTTGCACCAGCCGTGCCGCCTCGGTGCTGTGGTCCACACGGGACATCAGCTGGTTGTCGGTGTGGAAGGACAAACTCACCCCCGCCCGCCACAGCGCGTGGATGGGGTGCAGCGCAATGGACGCGGCAGCGCCGGTGTGCAGGTTGCTGGTGGGGCAGATCTCCAGATGCACACCGCGCTGGTGCAGCTCGGCCAGCACGGCGGCGGCTTGCGAAGCATGGGCGGGGTCGCCCTGGGCATCCAGCAAATCCACCAACCGCACCCCGTGGCCAATGCGCTGCGCGCCCAGCCTGGCGGCGTCCAGCACCCGTTCGCCCACATCGGCCTCACCGGCGTGCAGGGTCAGGCCCAGGCCGGCGGCGCGCACCCGGCGCAGCAGCGCGGCGTGGCGGCTGGCGGGCCAACCGGCTTCTGGCCCGGCCAAGTCAAAGCCCACCACCCTGGCCTGGCCGGCTTCGGTGGATTGGGCATGCCAACGCAGCGCCAGCGCGGCCGCACGCTCAATTTGTGCGTCAGGTTCTTGCCGCATGGCGCAGACGATCAGCCCGCAGGGCAGTGCGCTGCGCGACAAGCCGCGCAGCAGCGCAGCCACCGCCGCATCAGCGGGGATGCCGTGCGGCTCAAACAGCAGTGGGGCGATGCGGAACTCGGCCAGCACGCAGCCCTCGGCAAGTGCGTCTTCAGCCGCTTCAAACGCCACCCGGGTCAGCGCTTCGGGTGTGGCCATGGCGGCCACCGTGAGGGCAAAGCCGCTCAAATACGCTTCAAGCGAGCCGGCGTTGGCGCGGGCGTCAAACCAGGCGGCCAGGCCGGCGCCGTCATCGGCCGGGGCGGTGATGCCCCGGTCATGCAGCAAGGCCAGCAGCGTGGCGATGCGCAGGCCACCGTCCAGATGCGCATGCAACAGCACTTTGGGCAATTGCCGGGCGCGCTGCAACAGGTCGGGTGGCAAGGCCGGTGTGGTGTCAGTCAACATCGCAAGATGCTACAGGCCCGAGGCTGGCCGGCGCTGCGGGCTGCGGGCCTGGCAAGCCCCAGACGGCCGGCGGCTTGAGTCTTGCTATCCTGCCCGCCAAGCCGCTGTGCATGCAGCCCAACAAGCCCATCTCCCGGAGACATCAACACCATGAAATACGCTGTGCTGGCCACCTCTTGCCTGGGCTTTGGCCTGGCTGTTTTTGCCACCGGCGCCTGGGCTGACCCGGCCGTGATCTACGACATGGGTGGCAAGTTTGACAAGTCGTTCAACGAGGCTGCCTATGCGGGTGCCGAGCGCTGGAAGAAGGAAACCGGCAAGCCCTATCTCGACTTTGAAATCGCCAACGAAGCCCAGCGTGAGCAGGCCATGCGCCGCATGGCCGACAAAGGCGCTTCACCGGTGATCGGTGTGGGGTTTGGCCAGGGCTCCACGATGGAGAAAGTGGCCAAAGATTTCCCCAAGCTGCAGTTCGCCATCATTGACGCGGTGGTCAAGCTGCCCAATGTCGAATCGGTGGTGTTCAAAGAGCAAGAGGGTAGTTTTTTGGTCGGCATGATGGCCGCACTGGCCAGCAAGAGTGGCAAGGTGGGCTTTATCGGCGGCATGGACATTCCGCTGATCCGGCGCTTCCAGTGCGGTTATGAGCAGGGCGCCAAATACGCCAACCCCAAGGTGGACGTGACCGCCAACATGACTGGCACCACACCGTCGGCCTGGAATGATCCCACCCGCGGCAGCGAGCTGGCCAAAGCCCAGTTTGCCAAAGGTGTGGACGTGATTTTTGCCGCCGCCGGTGGCACTGGCGTGGGCATCTACCAGGCCACCAAAGACGCCGGCAAACTGGCGATCGGCGTGGACAGCAACCAGAACCATCTGCACCCCGGCACCATGCTCACCAGCATGGTCAAGCGGGTGGATGTGGCGGTGTACAACCTGGCCAAAAAGACCAACCCGGGCGTGACCGTGCTGGGCTTGAAAGAAGGCGGCGTGGACTACGCGATGGACCAGTACAACGAGAAATTGGTGCCCGCCGCGATGAAGACCAAGGTGGACGCGGCCAAGGCCGACATCATTGCCGGCAAGATCAAGGTGGCTGATTACATGACCGACAACAGCTGCAAATACTGAAGCGGCTTTGACAGCGATCTGATGCCGACCACCGCTGCAGGCGCCCACGTGGCTGCGTCTGCACCCGCCGTGTTGATGCAAGCCATCGGCAAGCGCTTTGGCGCGGTGCAGGCCAACCGTGCGGTCAACCTGAGGGTGGCGGCGGGCACGGCGCATGGCATCGTGGGTGAAAACGGCGCCGGCAAAAGCACGCTGATGGCCATTTTGTACGGCTTTTACCAAGCCGACAGCGGCAGCATCCAGATTGAGGGCCAGCCTGTGCGCATCACCGGCTCGGCCTTGGCGATCTCGCTGGGCATTGGCATGGTGCATCAGCATTTCATGCTGGTTGATCCCCTCTCCGCGCTCGACAACATCATGCTGGGCGCCGAGCCGCATTGGAGGTTAGGCCCCGCCCGCGCCCTGGTGCGCGCTGCGCTGCAAACCTTGATGGACGACACCGGCCTGCAGGTGCGGCTAGACACGGCGGTGGAGGACTTGCCGGTGGGTGAGCGCCAGCGGCTGGAGATCCTGAAAGCCCTGTACCGCGGCGCCCGCATCCTGATCCTGGACGAGCCCACGGCGGTGCTGACACCGCAAGAAACCGAACAACTGTTTGTCACCCTGCGCCGCCTGCGGGATGCCGGCACCACCTTGCTGCTGATCACCCACAAGCTCAAGGAGATCATGGCCTTGTGTGACGCGGTGACCGTGATGCGCGCCGGTGCGGTGGTGTTTGACGGGCCGATTGCCGACTGCAGCCTGGACCAGTTGGCCGAGGCCATGGTGGGCCGGCGGGTCAACCTGGGCCGTGTGGTGGTGGCCGGTGGGCTGCCGCAAGCCCCCGGCGCCACCCTGCTGGCCGTGCGAGATCTGCAGTGGCGTGACAGCCTGGGTGTGCAGCGCCTGGCGGGTGTGTCGCTCACCTTGCGTGCTGGCGAGATCGTGGGCATTGCCGGTGTCTCGGGCAACGGCCAGAGTGAGTTGCTGGCCATGTTGTCCGGCATGGCCGCGCCGCAAGCCGGCACCATGACGCTGGGCCAACAGGCCTTCACGGCCGGCCGCTGGTTAGACCCGTCCACCGCCCGCGCCGCTGGTCTGGCCCATGTGCCGGAAGACCGCCACCGCTGCGGCATGGTGCTGCCGTTTGCAGCCTGGGAGACAGCAGTGCTGGGTTATGAGCGCAGCCCGCGTTTTGCCAGCGCCTGGGGTTGGCTCAAGCGCGCCACCATGCGCAGCCGCACCGCGCAAATGATGGACGCTTACGACGTGCGGCCGCGCAACGCGGACCTGCGGGCGTCCAAGTTCTCCGGCGGCAACCAGCAAAAACTGGTGCTGGCGCGTGAGGCCCTGGCGGCTGAGCTGCCGCCCACCGTGTTGCTGGTGGGCCAGCCCACCCGGGGTGTGGACATCGGCGCCATCGAGTTCATCCACGGCCGCCTGCGCGCCATGCGCGACGCCGGTGGCGCGGTGCTGGTGGTCAGCAGCGAGCTGGATGAAATCCTGGCCTTGGCCGACCGGGTGTTGGTGATGGACAGAGGCCGCATCGCAGGTGAGTTGGCGATTGCCGATTGCACCGAGGCGGTGCTGGGCCGGCTGATGGCGGGCGCGCAAGAGGAGAGCGCAGTTTGAGCCCGCCCGGCCGCACCAAGGGCGACAGCACCGCAGCGCGCAGCGCGGAGGTTTGCAGATGAGCCAGCCTGTGGAGTTGCCGCGCTGGATCGACATTGCGGTGCTGCCGCTGGTCAACTTGGGCCTCGCGCTGGCGGTGGCGGCAGTGGTGGTGGCGGGCATCGGCTTGTCGCCGGTGCAGGTGCTCACACTGCTGGTCAAAGGTGCGTTTGGCAGCGCGGCGGGCTTGAGCTACACGCTGTATTACGCCACCACGTTTGTGTTCACCGGCCTGGCGGTGGCGGTGGCTTTCCACGGTGGGTTGTTCAACATCGGCGGTGAGGGCCAGGCCATGATGGGCGGGCTGGGCTGCTCGGTGGTGGCGTTGGCGCTGGGCAACCATCTGCCGGCGGTGGTGCTGCTGCCGCTGATGGTGTTGGCGGCTGCTGCGGCCGGTGCGGCCTGGGCTGCTGTGCCGGCCGCGCTGCAGGCCTGGCGTGGCAGCCACATCGTCATCACCACCATCATGTTCAATTTCATCGCGTCGGCGCTGCTGGCTTACCTGCTGCTGAATGTGCTCAAAGCACCCGGCAGCATGACGGTGGAGACTGGGCCTTTCCCCGACGCGGCGCACATGCCCGGTGTACACCAGGCGCTGGCCTGGATCGGGGTTGGATGGCCGCGCACACCGCTCAACCTGAGCGTGTTGCTGGCCTTGCTGGCTGCCGTGCTGGTGTACCTGTTCTTGTGGCGCTCACGCGCTGGTTATGAGTTGCGTGCGGTGGGGTTTTCGCCCGACGCTGCGCACTACGGTGGCATCCGCCCGCGTGGCCAGGTACTGCTGGGCATGGTGATCTCCGGTGCGCTGGCCGGCCTGGTGGGCATCAATGAGCTGGCCGGTGTGCAGCACCGCTTGCTGCTGGACTATGTGATGGGCGCCGGCTTCACCGGCATTGCGGTGTCACTGATCGGCCGCAACCATCCGGTGGGCATCCTGCTGGCGTCGTTGTTGTTTGGCGCGCTGTACCAGGGCGGCGCCGAGTTGGCGTTTGAGATCCCCGGTTTCAGCCGCGACATGGTCACCACGTTGCAAGGTTTGATCGTGTTGTTCTCAGGCGCCATGGCGCAGGTGGCCGCGCCCACGCTGGCGCGGATTTACGGCTGGCTGGCGCCCAAGCCGGCCACCGCCGCAGCGGCAGGGCCAGCCCATGGATGAGGCGCTGATCGGTGGCCTGCTGGCGTCCACGCTGCGGGTGTCCACGCCGCTGATCCTGTGCGCGCTGGCAGCAGTGCTGAGTGAGCGCGCCGGTGTCATCGACCTGGGGCTGGAGGGCAAGATGCTGCTGTCCGCCTTTGCCGCAGGGGCGGTGGGCGCTTTCACCGGCTCCTTGCCGCTGGCCCTGCTGGCCGCGCTGCTGGTGGGTGTGGCCTTGTCCATGGTGCATGGTTATGCCTGCGTCAGCCACACCGGTGACCAGGTGGTGCTGGGCATGGCGGTGTCGATGATTGCGGCGGGCTTGTCCATCGTGCTGGGCATTGCCTGGTTCAAGCAGGGTGGCCAGACACCACCCTTGCCGGACGCGGTGCGGCTGACGCCGCTGTTCACCGGGCTGGCAGCGTGGCTGCAGGGTGTGCCGTTCGTCGGCACCGTCATCGCCGCCGGCCTGCTGGGCCACAACGGTCTGGTGTATGCCGCGCTGGCGCTGGTGCCCGCCGTGTGGGGTTTGTTGTACCGCACCCGCCTTGGCTTGCGGCTGCGGGCCACCGGCGAGAACCCGGCCATGGTGGACGCGGCAGGCCTGTCGGTCAAAGGCCTGCGCTACGGCGCGCTGGCCGGCAACGGTGTGTTGTGCGCGCTGGCCGGCAGTTATCTGGTGCTGGCGCAAAACGCCAACTTTGTGCCCAACATGACGGCCGGGCGCGGCTACATGGCGCTGGCCGCGATGATTTTTGGCAAATGGCATCCGGTGGGCGCGCTGTGGGCCTGTTTGTTGTTCGGTTTTCTGGATGCGGTGGCCATCCGCCTGCAAGGTGTGGTGTTGCCGGCCGCGCTGGGTGGTGGTGCGGTGCCGGTGCAGGCCATCCAGGCCCTGCCCTACCTGATGACGGTGGTGCTGCTGGCCGGCTTCATTGGCCGCGCGCGTGCGCCAGCCGCGCTGGGTGTGCCCTACATCAAGACGCGTTGAGGCGCCATCCAGCCACGGCTTGCCCCGTGGTTTGACGGCGTAGCCACCAGTAGCTACATTGCGCCGCATGCACACCGTCGGCATCAAAGCCCTGAAGAACAAGCTCAGCGAGTACGTGCGTGCCGCCGCCGCCGGCGAGACCGTGCTGGTCACTGACCGTGGCCAGGTGGTGGCTGAACTGGTGTCGCCGCGCGTGCGGGCTGATGCCTCTCTGATCGAGCAGCGCCTGGGCGATCTGCTGCGCCAGGGGTTGCTCACCCCTGCCAAGGTGGCGCCCCAAGCGCGGCTGCCGCAACGCAAGCCGGTGGCCAAGCTGGCCGATCTGCTGCGTGATCTTGACCGCAGCCGGGCCGAGCGTTGATCTACCTGGACACCTCGGTCGTCTTGGCCTACTTGTTTGCTGAAGACCGCTCACCGCCAGACACCCTCTGGTCGCAGCCGCTGGTGGCCAGCCGCCTGCTGGAGTTCGAGGTCTTCAACCGCCTGCACGCGCGTGGCGCGGCGGCGTCGCATGGTGTTGATGCACGCCAACTTGTGGACCGCATCCACTTGGTGGAGATGTCTGCGCCAGTGCTGGCCCGCGCGCTGTTGCCGTTCGCCAGGCCGGTGCGCACACTGGATGCATTGCACCTGGCGACCCTGGATTTCTTGCGTGGGCAGGGTCTCGCGCCGGCGTTGGCCACCTACGACCAGCGCATGGCCGAGGCTGCTGTGGGCGAAGGATTTGGGCTTGCGGACTGTTAACACGGCGCAGCGCAAGCGCTTACACCGGACGCCAGTGCGGGGACGCGTGTACCGGGACGTTTGTACGGGGACACGGGTGCTGGGGCCCATGCGGCGCATCCATCAAGACTTGTGTTTTTGCCCCGCCGCCAGCGCGGACCCATGCCCGGTCAGCAGTTAACCTCGGCCGATGAACGACGACGGCATCCCCTTGGCCGCGCTGCTGGCCGCCGCCCGCAGCGCCCGCGCCCACGCCTACGCGCCCTATTCCAACTTTGCTGTGGGCGCTGCGCTGCTGGACGAACAAGGCCGCATCCACGCCGGCTGCAATGTCGAAAACGCTGCTTACCCGCAAGGCCAGTGCGCCGAAGCCACTGCCATCGGCCATCTGGTGATGGCCGGTGGCAAGCGCATCGTGGCGGCGGTGGTGGTGGGGGTGGTCGCGGGTGTGGGTTTGGGGAATGACGACGCGGCGGTCACCCCCTGCGGCGGTTGCCGTCAACGCCTGCGTGAATTTGCTGCGGACGACGCGCCCATCTGGGCTGCTGACATGCACACGCTGCGCGGCCGGTTCACACTCGGGCAATTGTTGCCCCACAGTTTTGGCCCCGGCCACCTTGCTGAGTGATCCCCATGAACACCCTGTCGCCCCAAGCCCTGCAAGCCGCCATCCACCGCAGTGTGGAGCGCATCCACACCCTGGCCCCCGGCCACGCCCCGCGCCTGGCCATCGTGCTGGGCTCGGGTTGGGACGGCATTGCCGATCTCGTCACCGCTGCGCTGGACATCCCCTATGCCGAGCTGCCGGCCTTCCCGGTGCTGGGTGTGGCCGGTCATGCCGGCAGCCTGCGGCTGGGCATGATGGGCAACACCCCGGTGGTGCTGCTGCGCGGCCGCAAACACGCGTATGAAACCGGTGACGCCGCCGGTATGAAAGGCGCCATCCGCACCTTGGCGGCAATCGGCTGCAGCACCGTGCTGCTGACCAACGCGGCCGGCAGCCTGGAGCCGCACATGCCACCCGGCTCGTTGATGTTGATTTGCGACCACCTCAACATCACCCAGCGCAGCCCGCTGCACGATGAGCCCGGTGCCAGCCGCTTCATCGATATGGGCAAGGCCTATGACGCCACGCTGCGTGACCAGGCGGCAGCGGCGGCGGCCGAAGCCGGCATCGAGCTGCACGAGGGCATTTACGCCTGGGTGCTGGGCCCGCAATTCGAGACCCCGGCAGAGATCCGCATGCTGCGTGTGCTGGGCGCCCAGGCCGTGGGCATGAGCACCGTGCCTGAGACCATCCTGGCGCGCCATGCCGGCCTCAAGGTGCTGGGCCTGTCCATGCTCACCAACATGGGCGCCGGCATGGCCACCGAAACCTTGAGCCACGCCCATACCCTGCACACCGCCAACGCCACCGCCGCGCTGGCCGCCAAGCTGCTGGCGGCGGTGGTGCCGGCCTTGGGGGTCTGAGATGCGCCGTGTCACCACCACCACCGCCTTTATCAGCACCACCACCCTGCTGCTGGCCGCCTGCACCACACCACCCGCGCCCAGCACCGCCCGCCCACCACTGCACCTCACCATCCTGCACACCAACGACCACCACGGCCGTTTCTGGACCAATGCCGACGGTGAAGGTGGCCTGGCCGCCCGCAAGACGCTGATTGACGCGGTGCGCGCCGAGGTGGCCGCTGCCGGTGGCCAGACCTTGCTGCTGGACGGTGGTGATGTGAACACCGGTGTGCCCGAGAGTGACCTGCAAGACGCCGAGCCCGATTTCAAAGGCATGAACCAGATCGGCTATGACGCGATGGCGGTGGGCAACCATGAGTTTGACAAGCCACCCGCCGTGCTGGCCAAGCAGCGTGGCTGGCTCAACTTCCCGATGCTGGCGGCCAACATCTACCGTGCTGATGGCAGCCGCCTGTTTGAGCCTTACCGCATCTTTGAGCGGGCGGGTTACAAGATTGCGGTGCTGGGCTTGACCACCGACGACACCAACAAAATGGTGCTGCCCGACAACATCCGTGGCATTGATATCCGGCGGCCCATCCCCGAGGCAGCCGCCCTGGTGCCGCAACTGCGCGCCCAGGCCGACATGGTGATTGCCACCACCCACATGGGCCACTACCCCGACGCCAACCGCGGTGTCAATGCCCCCGGTGATGTGGAGATGGCGCGTGCGGTACACGGCCTGGACCTGGTGGTGGGCGGCCACAGCCAGAACCCGGTGTGCATGCAGGCCGAGAACCAGCGCAACGCCGACTACGTGCCTGGCACCCCCTGCGCACCCGACCGGCAAAACGGCGCGTGGATTGTGCAGGCCCATGAATGGGGCAAATACGTGGGCCGGGCCGACTTTGTGATCGAGGCCGGCAAGGTCAAGCTGCTGCGCTACCAGTTGCTGCCGGTCAACTTGAAAGCCCGTCTGGCTGATGGCAAAAAAGGCGCCACCTACACCGCGCCAATTGCCGAAGCTGCGGCGCTGCGCGAATTTCTGCTGCCGTTTCAGCAAGCCGGCCAGAGCAAGCTCAATGTGCCGGTGGGCAGCGCAGACGGCGTGCTGGACGGTGACCGCGCCCATGTGCGCCTGCAGCCCACCAACCTGGGCCACTTGATCGCCCGCGCCATGATGGACCGCACCGGTGCCGACCTGGCGCTGATCAACGCCGGTGGGGTGCGCGATTCACTGCCGGCCGGCGCCATCAGCTACCGCGATGTGATGAAGGTGCAGCCGTTCGCCAACACCGTGGGCGTGGTCAGCCTCACGGGCACCGAGCTGCTGGCCTGGCTGCAAGCCGCCGCCAAGATGACACCCGGCTCGGGCGGTTATCCGCAAACCGCCAACCTGCAGCTGCGCACCGAGGCCGGTGTGCTGCAAGAGGCCCGGGTTGGCGGCCAGCCGATTGACCCCCAGCGCCGGTATCGCTTGGCCATCAACAACTTCACGGCCATTGGCGGTGATGGGTACCCCAAGCTGCACAGCCACCCCGGCTACATCGACACCGGCTTCAACGATGCAGAGGTGCTGCGTGCCTACCTGGCCGCACGCAGCCCCATCAAAATAGCCGACTACGACCCCGGCACGGCGGCGGACCGCCGGTGAAGGCCCCACATGACCACTGACCTACCCCACACCGCGCGCACCGCGCTGGCTTGCCTGGACCTGACCAGCCTGAACGATGCCGACGACACCGCCGCCATCAACGCCCTGGCCGCCCGGGCCACAGGCCACGCAGGCTCTGCAGGCCCCGCCGGGCCACCCGCAGCGCTGTGTGTCTGGCCGCGTTTTGTGGCGCAGGCGCGGGCGCTGGTGCCGGCCCACATCCGCATTGCGGCGGTGGCCAATTTCCCCAGCGGTGGGCTGGATTTGGCGGCCGTGGCGTTGGCCGACAGCCACGCCATCATCAAAGCCGGCGGTGACGAGGTGGACCTGGTGCTGCCCTGGCGCGCCTTGCAGGGTGGTGACCCGGCTGACTTGCGCGCCATCGCCACACTGCTGGCGGCGGTGCGCCAGGCCTGCGCCGGCAAAACCCTCAAGCTGATCATCGAATCGGGTGAATTGAAAACGCCCGCATTGATCCAGCAGGCCTGCCAGTTGGGGCTGGACGCCGGCGTGGATTTCTTGAAGACCAGCACCGGCAAAACCCCCAACGGCGCCACACCCGCCGCCGCCCGGTTGATGCTGCAAGCCATCGCCGCCCACCCGCGTGGGGCGGCGGTGGGCTTCAAAGCTTCGGGCGGCATCCGCACCGTGGCGGACGCAGCGGTTTACATCGCCCTGGTGCGCGAGATTTTGGGTGCGGCTGCACTCACCCCGCAACGCCTGCGCTTTGGCGCCAGTGGCTTGCTGGGCGACATCGAGGCCGTGCTGCTGGCCCGGGGCCCTGGCAATACCGCTGCGGCTGGCAGTTATTGAGTCCAGCAGCGTTTGCCGCTGCGTGTGGAATCGCCCGCCATGCTGCCTGCTGAAATCATCCGCACCAAGCGTGACCGACACGCTTTAAGCCCGCCGCAAATCCAGGCTTTTGTGCAAGGCCTGGTGGACGGTAGCTGGAGTGAGGGCCAGGTGGCCGCACTGGCCATGGCCGTCCTGCTCAACGGCATGGGGCGCGATGAATGTGTGGCGCTGACCCACGCCATGACGCACTCAGGCCAGGTGCATGACTGGCGCAGCGCAAACCTGCCCGGCCCGGTGCTGGACAAACACTCCACCGGCGGTGTGGGCGACAAGGTCAGCCTGCTGCTGGCGCCCATTGTGGCGGCCTGTGGTGGGGTGGTGCCCATGGTCAGCGGCCGTGGCCTGGGCCACACCGGTGGCACGCTGGACAAGCTGCAAGCCCTGCCCGGCTACACCACCACGCCCAGCCCCGACCACCTGCTGCGGGTGCTGCGCCAGGCCGGCTGCGCCATCATCGGCCAGAGCGCTGACCTGGCACCGGCCGACCGGCGGCTGTATGCCATCCGCGATGTGACGGCCACGGTGGAGTCGCTGCCGCTGATCACCGCCAGTATCCTGAGCAAAAAGCTGGCCGCCGGCCTGCAAGGCCTGGTGATGGACGTGAAGCTGGGCAACGGCGCGTTCATGACGGACTTGGCCGACGCCCACGCGCTGGCCAGCAGCCTGGTGCAGGTGGCCGCCGGCGCCGGCCTGCCGTGCCGTGCGCTCATCACCGACATGAACCAGGTGCTGGGCCACACCGCTGGCAATGCGCTGGAGGTGGCCGAGAGCGTGGCCTTTTTGACCGGCGCGCAGCAAGACCCGCGCTTGTTGGCGCTGACCTTGGCACTGTCTGCCCAACTGCTGCACGGCGGCGGCCTGGCGCCCAGCCTGGCCGCAGCCCACAGCCAAGCCAGCGCGGCATTGACCAGCGGCCGCGCCGCCGAGCACTTTGCCCGCATGGTGGCCGGCCTGGGCGGCCCGGCCGATGTGTTGCGCGACGCGCAATTGCCGGTTGCACCAGTGCAAATGGACCTGCCCGCACCGCGCAGCGGCGTGTTAGCTGCGATGGACACCCGCGCCCTGGGCCTGGCTGTGGTGGCACTGGGCGGTGGCCGCCGCCGCGCCAGTGATCTGGTGGACCCACGGGTGGGTTTCAGCCACTGCCTGCCGCTGGGCAGCCGGTTGCAGGCCGGTGCGCCGCTGCTGCGGGTGCATGCGGCCAACGTAGAGGACGCGCAGGTGGCGTGCCAGGCCGCGCTGGCCGCCATCATCTTGGCCGACGCCGCACCCGCCGCCGGGCCGGTGGTGATCGAGGTGTGTTGAGCGCCTGCGCGGGCGACGGCCGCTGTTGGGCGCTTGATTGGCAAAATATGTGTTGATTGCACCTTTTAGAAAACAAAGCGAAACACAAGCCCCATCCAATGCCAGTCCATCACCACCAACCCGCCGGCACGCATCCATGACCCATGGCCACCCCCACGGCCTGCAGGCCGACTGGCCCCAGATGCAACTGCTGGCCCGCCGCCGCCAAGGCCTGCGCCTGCTGGGTGGCCCGGGCCTGGCCAGCGCGCTGCCACTGCTGGGCTGCGGTGGTGGTGGCAGCCGCGATGCAGGCAGCACAGCCAGTACGGGTAGCACCGGCAGCACTGGCAGCGCGGGCAGTACAGGCACCGTCACCAGTTGCAACACCATTCCGGACGAAACCGCCGGCCCCTACCCGGCTGACGGCACCAACAGCGCCAATAGCGCCAATAGCAGCCTGGCCAATGTGCTGGGCTTGGGTGAGGTGGTGCACAGCGACATCCGCAGCCGCATTGGCGGCCTCAGTGGCACGGCGGCCGGTGTGCCGCTGACGCTGACACTGACCCTGGCCAACAGCGGTGCGTCGTGCGCGTGGCTGGCGGGTTAGGCCATCTACCGGTGGCACTGTGACCGCGCCGGCCTGTACTCGATGTACTCGGCCGGTGTCACCAACCAGAACTGCTTGCGGGGGGTGCAGGTGACCGACGCCAATGGCCAGATCAGCTTTCAAACCATCTTCCCGGTCTGCCAGCAGGTGTATGCCGGCGCCACTGGCGACAGCGCCAGCGTGGCCAACCTGGCTGCCGTGTCGCTGGTGCTGGGCGTGGCGGCTTGATGGCTTGAGCCAGAACGCTGCAGCGGCTTGTTATTGACCCCCCGCGCGCTGCAAGGTGCGCAGCGCCTGCAGCACCACCGGCTTGTCCACCATGCGGCCGTCCAGCTGCGCGGCGCCGGGTTGCGCGGCATCAGCGGCCAGCACGCGCCTGGCCCAGTCCAGCTGCGCGGCGCTGGGCGCCAGCGCGGTGTGCAGCGGTGCCACCTGCCTGGGGTGGATGCACAGCTTGGCGCCAAAACCAAAGCGTCTTGCCCAGGCCAGGTCGGCCAGCAGCCTGGCTTCGTCGTCAATTTGCGGCGTGACACCGGCCACCGGCGCCGGCAGGCCGGCCAGGCGGGACGCCAGGGTGATGCGGCTGGCGCCGTCCGCCAGTCCGGCAAAGCCCGCCAAACCATCGGCCGCGTCGTTGATGTCTAAGTCCAGGTCCAGCGCGAAGTCCAGCGTGCCGTACACCAGGCGCTGCACACCGGCGCAACGCGCCACCTGGTCCACAGCGGCCAGGCCGGCGGCGGTTTCGATCAGCGCCAGCACCTGGGCGCCGGGCAACACGGCACAAACCTGCTGCACCTGGGCGGCGGACTCGGCCTTGGGCAGCATCACCGCCGGCAAACCAGCGCTGGCCAGCATGCGCAAGTCATCGGTGAAAAGCGCTGACGCCGCCTCGTTGATACGCACCACCGTGCGTTGGCGCTCCGCTGCGGACGCGCCGGCAGCCCAATCGGCAATGGCCTGGCGGGCAGCCAGCTTGGCGTCTGGCGCCACTGCGTCTTCCAGGTCCAGCACCACCGCGTCGGCGCCGCTGGAGAGGGCCTTGGCAAAACGCTCGGGCCGGTTGCCGGGCACAAACAAATAGGTTCTGGGGTTCATGGCGACGGTTTCCATTGGCGTGCTCAACGCAGGGTGGCGGTGGCGTCCATCGTCAGCCAGCCCTCATGGTCTTGGGCCCACAGCTTGACGGTTTTGCCGTCGGCCTGCAAGGCGCCGTTGACCTGCAGCGGGTGCTGGTCAAAGGTGGGCCGCACCGCCTTGAAAGTGAAGCTGGCCACGTCGGCTTCAGGCCTCTGGCGGCGCAGCAAATCCATCAACAGGGTGGCGATCAGCGGGCCATGCACGATCAGGCCGGGGTAGCCCTCCACCTGGGTGGCATAGGGTCGGTCGTAGTGGATGCGGTGGCCGTTGAAGGTGAGTGCGGAGTAGCGGAACAGCAGCACTTCATCAGCAAACACCTGGCGTTGCCACGGTGCGCCAGTGGCGGCTTGTTGCGGCGGTGCGGGCACATCCCCCACCCCCGGCGCGTCGCGGTAGACGATGTCATGAAACTCCACGATGGCCGCATCGGTTGCGCCGTTGCAGCGCAACTCGTGCCGCACTTTGACAAACACCAGCCGGCCGCTGCGGCCGTCTTTGGTGCGCACATCCTCGATGGTGCTGGTGCGGGCCACCACATCACCCACCCGCACCGGGCTGCGGAACGCCAACTGGCTGCCCGCCCACATGCGACGCGGCAGCGGCACCGGGGGCAAAAACCCGCCACGTCTGGGGTGGCCGTCGGCACCGATCTCGCTGTGCTGGTGCAGTGGCAAAAAGGACAACCAGTGCCACAACAGCGGCAGCGGGGTGCCGGCGGGCACGGGGGCGGCCGGGTGGTCCAGCGTGGCGGCCAGCGCCTGCACGGGGGTGGGCTGGATGGTGTTGTGCAGCGTCTCGCTGCGGCCAATCCAGCTGCGCAGGTCGGTTGCTGTCGGGGTGCTTTGGGTGCTGTTCAAGCGGGTCTCCTGGGCTTGGGCGTGCGGTCTGTTGCGGTCTTGGGCAGCGAGTGTGGCTGCTGCAGGCGGGCCGGTGCATTGCAAGATTCAAAAGGGTGGCTGTGGCTGCAGCAGGGTGGCAGCCGGCCAGTGGGGCCTGCAGCGTGCTGCCTACAATGAAATCGCCTGTCCGCACACTGCCAACTGCCTTGTCCATGTCCTTGTCGCCCTCTCTGCCGCCGCCCCGCTGTGATGTGTTGGTGGTGGGCGCCGGCCCCGCCGGCAGCGCCTGTGCGTTGTGGCTGGCCAGGCAAGGCCTGCAGGTGGTGCTGGTGGACCAGCATGCCTTTCCGCGCGACAAGGTGTGTGGCGATGGCCTCATCCCCGACGCCCACCACGCCCTGCAACGCCTGGGTGTGCATGCCGAGGTCATGGCCCAGGCCCGCAGCGTGCCGCATGTGGCCTGCATTGCGCCCCGTGGTGGCCGGGTAGACGTGCCCGGCCGCCTGGCCGTGCTGCCGCGCAAGCAGCTGGACGACATTCTGAAACGCGCCGCCGAGCGTGCCGGCGCGCAGTTTTTTGCGCCCTGGCGTTTTGAGGCGCCGCTGCTGGACGAGACGCACAACCAAGCCAGCACGCCCGGCGGCGCCGACAGCAACAGCGCGCCGGTGGTCGGCGCCCGCCTCAAATCCCCCACGCTGGGCCTGGTGGAGGTCCACGCCCGCTGGGTGGTGCTGGCCACCGGCGCCGTGCCCAAAGCGCTGATGGCCGCCGGCCTGTGTGAGCGCCACACCCCCACCGGTGTGGCCTTGCGGGCTTATGTGCGCCACCCCGCCATGGCCGCCCGCAACCCGGCGCTGGAGGTGGTGTGGCACAAGCGCTTGAGCAAGGGCTACGGCTGGATCTTTCCCGGCCCCGACAGCACGTTCAACATCGGCGTGGGCCTGGCGCACAGCCATGCCCAGCCGGCCAAAGGCCGCGCCACCATGGCCGACGTCAACCTGCACGACATGCTGCAAGCCTTCACCCAGGTGCATGCCCCGGCCGCTGAGCTGATGGCCGGTGGCACCCTGCTGGGCCCCATCAAAGGTGCGCCACTGCGTTGCTCACTGGACGGCGCCCGCTACAGCCGGCCCGGCCTGCTGGTCACCGGTGAGGCGGTTGGCAGCACCTACGCCTTCACCGGTGAGGGCATTGGCAAGGCAATGGAAACCGGCCTGCTGGCGGCCGAGGCCTTGATTGCGCATGCCGCGCATGCTGCCGCCGGTGCGCAGCACGCGGCCGCAACCGACCTGGCCACCCGCCAACGCTACGAGGCCGGCCTGTTGGCGCTCAAACCCCGGTTCGATTTGTACCAGCGCGCCAACCGCGTCAATGAGCACCCCTGGCTGGCCGACCTGCTGATCTGGCGCGCCAAACGCAGTGACCGCATCCTGCGTGGCATGGCCAGGGTGCTGGAAGAAACCGCCAACCCCGGCAACCTGGTGTCGGTGCGTGGCCTGACCCGGCTCTTGCTGCCCGGCGGGCATTGAAAGCGCCGCCCCATGTGCCAACTGCTGGGCATGAATGCCAACACGCCCACCGATGTGATGTTCTCCTTCACCGGCCTGGCCAACCGGGCCGACGAGCACAAAGACGGCTTTGGCATCGCCTTTTTTGAAGACCCGGGTGTGCGCCTGTTTGTCGATCACCAAAGCGCACGCTTGTCGCCTGTGGCGGACCTGGTCAAGCGTTTGCCGATCAAAAGCGGCAACGTCATTGCCCATATCCGCAAAGCCACCCAAGGCAGCGTGGCGCTGCAAAACACCCATCCGTTTGTGCGTGAGCTGTGGGGCCGCTACTGGGTGTTTGCGCACAACGGCGATCTGAAGTCCTTTCTCCCGCGCCTGCACGCCAGCTTTCACCCGGTGGGCGACACCGACAGCGAGCTGGCCTTTTGCTGGCTGTTGCAAGAGCTGGCCAAGGCGCATGCGGCCATGCCGTCCATCACCGAGCTGACCCGCACCCTGGCTGAGCTATTGCCCCAGCCCGCCGCCCACGGCACGTTCAACTGCCTGCTCAGCAACGGCCAGGCGCTGTGGGCCCACTGCAGCACGCAACTGCACTGGCTGGTGCGCCAGCACCCGTTTGGCGCCGCCCATCTGGCCGATGACGATGTGCAGGTGGACTTTGCCGCCCTCACCACCCCGGGTGACCGGGTGGCATTGGTGGCCACCCAGCCCTTGACCCGTGGCGAGGCCTGGACGGCGATGGCGGCGGGGGAGTTGCGGGTGTTTGTGGGTGGTTTGACCGGTGCTGCGCAGCATGCCTAGCGCCGCCGCAGCGGTGCGCCAGCCCACCACCAGCACCGCCGCTGCCGCCGCGCTGCGCCTGCTGCTGGGCCTGGTGGCCTTGCTGGCGGCTGTGTTGGGGGCCTGGCTGGCCGCCCACCATCCCTTGGGCGGGTTGGCGGCCTTGCTGTTGTTTACGGCGGCCAGCACGCTGGCCTGGGCCTGGCCGGGTGGCTGGCTGGTCTGGTTGCCGGCGCTGGTGCCTTGCCTGGGTCTGGCGGCCTGGTCCGGCTGGATCACGGTGGAAGAGACCGATCTGCTGGTGCTGGCCGCTGCTGCTGGCAGTTATGCCCGCTGGGCCGGCATGCCGGCATCAACAGCACGCCGGCCGGAGTTCGGATTGGGCCTGGGCTGGCTCTGGATCGCGCTGTGGACGGCCTCTGTGGCCCTGGCCACCTGGCGTGGCGTGGCGGACGCGGGTGGCCTGCAGCTGGATTGGTGGGGCGCTTACCGCAGCCCGATGAACGCCCTGCGCCTCAGCAAGCCCACGGTGGCGCTGCTGCTGCTGTTGCCGCTGTGGTTGCATGCCGCCAACCGGGCTGCTGCGCCCCAGGCGGCAAGCCAGCCGGCACTGCCCACCGGGCAAGCAGCATCCGCACAGACCGGCCCGCCAGCGGGCACAGCAGCCGCAGATCACCTCACGCTGGGCCTGGCGCTGGGCCACGGGGCTGCCGCGCTGGGCTGTTTGTGGGAGCGGGTGGCGTACCCGGGCTTGCTCAATTTTTCAACGGATTACCGCACCACCGGCTTGTTCTGGGAGATGCATGTGGGCGGCGCGGCGCTGGACGGGTTTTTGGCCCTGACCATGCCGTTTGCTGTGCGGCTGCTGCTCACAGCGCGCCAGCGCGGCGTCTGGCTGCTGGGCTGCGCCATCACCCTGCTGGGGGCGTATGCGGCGGTCACCACCTTCTCCCGCATCGTCTTCCTGGCCGTGCCGCTGGCGGTGGGGCTGATGGTGGTGTTGCAGCAACTGCAGGCGGTCAGCGGCCCCACCCGGCTGCCCGGTGCCGCACCGTCGCCTGGGGTGCAGCGCCTGGGCACGGCCGCGCTGCTGCTGCTGGGCGGCGTGGCGGCGGCGGCGGCGGTGTTCCCCCAAGCCGGCTACCGCGGCATGTTGGCCTTGTTGGGCAGCGTGGCCTTGCTGCTGGTGCTGGGGCCGCAACTGCCGGGCTTGCGTCTGCGCTTGAAGCTGCTGGCCTTGGCCCTGGCCGCCGTGCTGGGCCCGCTGTTGCTGCTGGGCGCCCTTGCCGTGCCCAAAGGGCCTTACCTGTTGTGCGGCGGGTTGGTGCTGCTGGGCCTGGCGGCGGCGCTGCTGGCGCCCCGCACTGGCCAGCCGGCGGCCCTGTTGGTGGTGGCGGCAGCCTGCCTGCTGGTGGCCTTGGCCAGCACGGTGCAGGTGGCCTGGTTCTGGGGCGTGGCGCCCGATGTGGCGCTGTCGCGCACCCTGCCACCTGTGGCGGCCGTGGCGCTGCTGCTGCTGCTGTGTGCTGCCTGGCCGGTAGCCGCCTGGCCAACCGGCTTGCGCTGGCAGGCCGGGCTGCTGGCGGCCGTGGTGGTGGGGTCGGCTGTGGTGGCTGTGTTTGCCGGGGGCGCCTACATGAGCGGCCGCGTGGCGGAGGTGGACGGCGACGAGCGTGGCCGCGTGCAGCACTGGCGCGAGACCTTGCAACGCCTGCCCAACGAGCCGGCGCGCTGGTGGGGTGTTGGGCTGGGCCGCTATCTGGACCATTACGCCCTGAACGCTGCGCAGGCTGACCGCCCTGCCGACCTGCGCCTGGTGCTGGCCGACGGCCAGCCCGCCATGCGGTTTGTCACCAGCAAGCAAGACATGAGCTGGGGCCGCCTGCTGCGCCTGTCGCAACGCATCCAGCGCCCGCTGGGCCAGCTCACCGCGCGCATCACGCTGCGCACCCAAGACAAGCCTCTGCTGCATGTGGATGTCTGCATCAAGCACCTGTTGTACGACGGCGGCTGCCAGACGGCGCAGTTGCAGGTGCTGTCCAAAGGTGTGGTGCCCGGCGCCTGGCAGACCGTGAGCCTGCCGCTGTCAGGCGGGCCCTTGCCGCAGGATGAGGGGTACGCGCCGCGTTTCACGGTGTTCTCCCTCTCGGCCGAAGGTGCGTTGCAGCCCATGGAGGTGCGCGAGATTTCGCTGCGCGACGCCAGCGGCCGTGAGCTGCTGGACAACCGCAGCTTTGAGCGCGGCGGTGCCCGCTGGTTTTTCTCCAGTGACCGCAACCACATGCCCTGGCATGCCAAAAACATGGCCGTGCATCTGCTGTTTGAGCAGGGCTACTTCGGCCTGGCGGCGCTGGTCTTGCTGAGTGTGGCGGCCCTGGCCAGGCTCACGCTGGGCCGGGCCAGGCGCCATCCACTGGCGCCCGCGCTGGCCGGTGCGTTGCTGGGGTTCTGGGTGGTGGGCGGGGTGGACAGCCTGTTGGACATGCCCCGGGTGGCCACGCTGTTTTTGCTGCTCACGGCGGTGGGCTTGAGCTTGCGCGACAGCCGGCCGCGTTGAGTGCCCAGCCTCACCGGCTGTCAAACCGCACATCGCCAAACCAGGCCTCGGTGCGTATTTTTAAATCATCGCTGTCGGTGGCCACACCCACGCTGCTGATGCGGCCGGGTGCAGCGCCAAAGACGCGCCGGTAGTCGTCCACCACGTTGCGGCGGTAGTGGCGCCATTGCCCGGTGGCGGCGCTGCCGCTTTCCACCACCAGGTAGCGGATGCGGCTGCTGCGGGCGTAGGTCAGCACACTTTCGGTGGGCGCTTGGCCGTCCCACACGTACATCAGCATGGCAAACGGCAGCAGCACACCGGTGAAGAGCTCCACCTGGTCGTGAAACAGCCGGTCGCGCAGGGGGATGAGTGCCGGGTCGCCGTCAAACGCCACCATCACCCGCGCCGGGCTGTCGTCGCGGTCATCGTCGGCCACGGTGGCGTTAGCGGGCACGGCGTCCACCCGCCAGGCCCATTCCAGCCAGGGTTGTTGCGCCGGGTTGATGTCCACCGCGCAGCGCAGTGCCGAGGTGGACGATTCGGCCACCGCATGCACCACGCGGCGGCCGTCGCGGTCGGTCAGCGCGTAGTGGGTGGCCGGCAGGTTGCGGCGCAATTGATCAACATACCAACCGGTTGGCAGGCCGCCGGTGCCGATGCTGGTTGAAAAAGGCTGCGGCGCACCGGGCCGGCGCGCCTCTGCAGGCGGTGGTGGGCTGGCACAGCCGCCCAGGCCCAGCGCGGCAGCAGCACCCAGGCACCAGGCGCGGCGTTGGTGGTCAGGGCTGGCGGGGCCCGGTGTGGCGCCTGGCAGGGGCGGCGGCAAGTGCGTTGGCATGGGCCATGAGCCTATCGCAGCGCCGCGCTGCGCATGTGACGCCCAGCCGGTGCATCGGTGATGCGGAGGACGGGCCAGGTCCGGCGGCGGGCGTGGACCACTGCAATAAAGTGCTGCCTTCTACAACCGCGAGCACGCCCATGGCCACACCACCCGCCCTAAAAATCGACATCAAGGCCATCGCCAATGACAGCGGCGTGGCCGTTGAGGCCTACGACACCTACGACACCGACGAAGAAACCATGGCTGCGGCCCACCGTTTTGCCGCCGGCCTGTTGAACCGGGTGGCGCAATTGTGTGAATCGCAGCCCGGCCTCAAGGTGATGGACGCTGCAGCGCTGCGCAACCTGGCCAAGTCACTGCTGAACTGATGCTGCCAACGCTTGGCGCGGTGGGCCGTCACTGACCCCTGGCGCTGACCCTCTGCGCTGACCCGTACGCGGACCCGTGCGCTGACTCCGGCGCCGTCCCGCCTCAATCCACCTCACCCCGGCGCGGCAAGTCAGCACCGCGTCGGCCGCAGGTGATGGCTGCAGCCCGGGCGGCAAAGCCCAGGGCCTGCTGCAGGCTGGCAGCGTCCAGTGCGGCCACACCGGCCGGTGTGGCGCGGCCGGTTTCGGCCAGCCAGGTCAGCAGCGCGGCCTGGAAGGTGTCGCCCGCGCCCACTGTGTCCACCACCGTCACCGGCACCGGTGGCATCACCACCGTGTGCCTGGCGGTAAAGCCCACAGCGCCCTCGCCGCCGCGTGTCACCACCACCAGCGGCGTGCCGGCGGCCAGGGCGTCAGCGGCAAATTGCGCGATGTTGCGGCCGGGGTAGAGCAGGCCCAAGTCTTCATCGCTGACCTTCAGCAGATGGGTGCGCGGTTGCATCCAGTGCAGGGCATCGCGCCAGACGCCCAGGTCGGGCTCGACATTGCTGCGGATGTTGGGGTCGTAGGCAATCAGGCTGCGCAAATGCTCACGCTCCACCAGCGCCCGCTGGGTGCCAGCCACCGGTGGCACCACCATGGCATAACTGCCAAAGTGGAAGACCTTGGCGCTGGCTGGCACACGCGCCAGGTCAGCCGGCAGCACCTGGCGGTCAGCGCCGCCGTGGCCATAAAAGGCGTAGCTGGGCACACCTTTGGCGTCCAGCCCCACCAGGCTCAGGGTGGTGGGTGCGTCCACCCGGGCCACCGCGCTGCTGGCAATGCCTTCGTCGGCCAGCGCCTGCATCAACCGCTCACCAGCAAAACCGGTGCCGATGCCGCCAAAAAACCCCACCGGCTGGCCCAGCCGGGCCAGGCCCAGCGCCACGTTGAAGGGGGAGCCTCCGATGCGGCCGTCAAAACCCAGGCCTGTAGGGGTGGCGCCGGTGGCAAACACGTCAAACAAGGCCTCGCCGCAAACGATGAACATGGGCGGTCTCCGGGTTGGGGTGCAAGGTTGAGAGGGGACTTGGGCGCACAGTTGCCAGCAGGGCAGGCGTGTCGCCATGGCCACAGTGTCCGGCCACCAGCACAGACACCAGACTGGGGTTTTCCATTAATCAATCAACTTGATTTATTAAATATTGGCGTTCAAAATCTGGCCATCCGCTCAATCCCCAGCGGTCGGCGGCCCGGCCAGACTCCATGCGGTGACATGGCGCAGCTGGGCCCCGTGTCAACCACCCCCAGGAGACTTGCATGCGTACACCTTTGATCACTGTTGTATCGGCCACCGTGTTGGCCTTGGCGGCCAGCAGCGCGTTTGCCGCTGGCGAGCCGGTGATCGGCCTGATCACCAAGACCGAGACCAACCCCTTCTTTGTGAAGATGAAAGAGGGCGCAGACGCCGCCGCAAAAGCCAAAGGCGCCAAGCTGCTGAGCGGCGCCGGCAAGACCGACGGTGACAACGCCGGCCAGGTGACGGCGATGGAAAACATGATTGCGGCCGGTGCCAAGACCATCCTGATCACGCCCAGCGACAGCAAGGCCATCGTGCCGGCCATCAAGAAGGCGCGCGACAAGGGCGTGATGGTGATTGCACTGGACAGCCCCACCGACCCGGTGGACGCCACCGACGCGCTGTTTGCCACTGACAACTACAAAGCCGGTGTGCTGATTGGCCAGTACGCCAAGGCGGCACTCGCTGTTGCGGCACCAGGCAAGCCGGCCAAGATCGTGACGCTGGACCTGTTCCCCGGCCATCCGGTGGGTGCGCAGCGGCACAACGGCTTCTTGAAGGGTTTTGGCCTGGCCGCACCCGATGCCAAAAGCAACGAACTGGGCAAGGCTGCCGAGATCGTCTGCATGGCCGACAGCTTTGGTGACCGCGCCAAAGGCCAGACCGCGATGGAAAACTGCCTGCAAAAAAATCCGGACGTGAACCTGGTCTACACCATCAATGAGCCGGCCGCCGCAGGTGCCTTCAACGCGCTGAAAAAAGCCGGCAAGGACAAGGGCGTGGTCATCGTCTCGGTGGACGGTGGCTGCGATGGCATCAAAGACGTGGGCGCCGGCGTGATTGCCGCCACCAGCCAGCAATACCCACTGAAGATGGCGGCGATGGGTGTGGACGCCGGCATCGAATACGCCAAGAGTGGCAAAAAAGTGGCGGGCTACACCGACACCGGCGTGACGCTGATCTCGGCCAAGGCGATGACCGGGGTGGACAGCAAGGACGTGAAGACCGGCACCGATCTCTGCTGGGGAAAACGCTGACCCCCCCCGAAGCGGCTGCGCCGCTCCCCCCAGGGGGCGGAAGCCAGCAGCCCGGCAGAGCCGGTTCTGCGGCTTCTGTTTGACGGGCGCCACTTCGTGCGCCTGGCTTGACCGAAACACCTTGGCGCCCAGTGCGCCTCCACATCCACCGGGGCTGTTGACATGAAGCTACCTCCCATCGGCCAACTCGGCCCCTTCATCGCGCTGCTGATTGCCTGCGTGTTTTTTGCCACCCAGACCGACCGGTTTTTGACCGGTGCCAACCTCAGCCTGGTGCTGCAGCAGGTGATGGTGGTGGGGGTGATCGCGATTGGCCAGACGCTGATCGTGTTGACCGCCGGCATCGATTTGTCCTGCGGCATGGTGATGGCGCTGGGCAGCATCGTGATGACCAAGTTTGCGGCTGATTTTGGCCTGCCTGCACCCTTGGCGATTCTTTGCGGCATTGCTGTCACCGCGCTGTTTGGCTTGCTCAACGGCCTGTTGGTGACGCGCGTCAAGCTGCCGCCCTTCATCGTGACGCTGGGCACGTTGAACATTGCGTTTGCCATCACCCAGCTCTATTCCAACGCCCAGACGGTGACCGATGTGCCACCGGCAATGACCTGGCTGGGCAATACCTTTTCCATCGCTGGCACCGAGGTGGGTTTTGGGGTGGTGCTGATGATTGCGCTGTACCTGGCGGTGTGGTTCTGGCTGCGCGAGACGGCGCCCGGCCGCCATGTCTACGCGGTGGGCAACAACTCGGAAGCGACGCGGCTCACCGGCATCCCCACCGAGCGGGTGCTGTTGGGTGTGTATGTGCTGGCCGGCATTTTTTACGGCATTGCCAGCCTGCTGAGTGTGGCCCGCACCGGGGTGGGTGACCCGAATGCCGGCCAGACTGAAAACCTGGACGCCATCACCGCCGTGGTGCTGGGTGGCACCAGCTTGTTTGGCGGGCGTGGCGTGATCCTGGGCACGCTGGTGGGCGCGGTGGTGGTGGGTGTGCTGCGCAACGGCTTGACACTGATGGGCGTGGCCTCGGTCTACCAGGTGCTGATCACCGGCATCCTGGTGATTGCGGCTGTTGCGGTGGATCAACTGTCCCGCAAGGGCGCTCGCTGAAAGGACCATGACCATGACAACCACTTCCCCGAGCACCTCCGCCAACCCGCGCATCGTCATGAAGGCCACCGGCCTGATCAAGCGTTACGGCCAGGTCACCGCACTCGACGGTGCCGATTTTGAGCTGCGTGCCGGTGAAATTTTGGCAGTGATTGGCGACAACGGCGCCGGCAAGTCCAGCCTGATCAAGGCGCTGTCGGGCGCCACCATCCCCGACGAGGGCAGCATCGAGCTGGACGGCCAGCGCATCCAGTTCAAAAGCCCGATGGACGCCCGCCGTGTCGGCATCGAGACGGTGTACCAAGACCTGGCCGTGGCGCCGGCCATGACGATTGCCGAGAACCTGTTTTTGGGCCGTGAGCTGCGCCGCCCCGGCTTTTTGGGCCAGTGGCTGCGCATGCTGGACAAAAAAGCCATGCTGCAGCAAAGCATCGAGCGCATGAACGAGCTGAAGGTGGGCATCCGCTCAATGACGCAGGCCGTGGAGACGTTGTCCGGCGGCCAGCGCCAATGTGTGGCGGTGGCGCGCGCGGCGGCGTTTGCCGAGCATGTGGTGATCCTGGACGAGCCCACCGCCGCGCTGGGCGTGAAGGAGGGCAATATGGTGCTGGAGCTGATCCGCCGGGTGCGCGACAAAGGCCTGCCGGTCATTCTGATCAGCCACAACATGCCGCATGTGTTTGAGATCGCTGACCGCATCCATGTGGCGCGGCTGGGCCGGCGTGCAGCGGTACTCAACCCCAAGAAGATCAGCATGAGCGACACGGTGGCGGTGATGACCGGTGCCATGGCGCCGGACGACATCCCCGCAGACTGTTTGGCTTGATGTCCGCACCATGTTGAAAGGCATTGACCCCCTGCTGACCCCAGCCCTGCTGAAGGTGCTGGCCGAGATGGGCCATGGTGATGAGATCGTCCTGGCCGATGCCAACTTCACTGCCGCCAGTTTGAGCGCCGGCAAGCCGGTGATCAGCTTGGCCGGCGTGGGTGTGCAGCGCGCCAGCGCGGCGGTGTTGTCACTGCTGCCGCTGGATGCTGGCGTGGCGCAGCCAGTGGCCTATATGCAGGTCAGCGGCACGGCTGACGGGTATTGCAGCGCGCTGCAGCGCGAGGTGATCGCGGCGCTTGGCGCAGCCGGCCAGGCCACACCAGCACAATGCCAGGCCATGGAACGTTTTGCTTTTTATGACCGGGTGCAAACCGCCTTTGCCATCGTGCTGACCGGTGAGTTGCAGCCCTACGCCAACTTCATTTTCAAGAAAGGCGTGATTGCCGAGGCCTTGCGTGCCTGATGCCTCGGGCTTTAGCCCAGTCACCGAGGCCGCCGCCGCTCGGCTGAAACCCCGCGGGTCCAGCCAGGGCGGTTTGCGCCAGTACAACGAACGGGTGGTGCTGCAGGCCATCCGCCTGCACGGCGCCTTGCCCGGTGCCGAGATTGCGCGCCAGACCCAGCTCACCGCGCAGACGGTCTCGATGATCACCAAGCGGCTGGAGGCCGATGGCCTGCTGCTGCGTGGTGCGCCGCAGCGCGGCCGGGTGGGCCAGCCGTCGGTGCCGCTGTCGCTCAACCCCGACGGTGCCTATGCCATCGGCATCAAGGTGGGCCGGCGCAGCATGGACGTGCTGCTGGTCGATTTCACCGGCACGGTGCGCCGGCGCTGGCAGCTAGACTACCACTACCCTGACCCGGCCGCGCTGTTGGCCGAGATCAGCACCCGCCTGGCCGACATCGGCCAATGGCTCAGCCCGGCGCAGCACGACCGGCTGCAAGGCGTGGGCATTGCCGCACCGTTCAACCTGGGTGGCTGGCAGACCCTGCTGGACATGCCGCAGGAGGTGGCCAACGTCTGGCCCAGCACTGATTTGCGCGCCGCAGTGGCCGCACTGACCGACCTGCCGGTCACCCTGCTCAAAGACACTGCGGCCGCCTGCGTGGCCGAGCTGGTGGCCGGCCGTGGCCGCAGCATTTCCAGCTTTTTGTATGTGTTTGTCGACACCTTCATCGGCGGGGGTCTGGTGCTGGACAGCCACTTGCGCGCCGGCCTGCACGGCAACGCGGGCGCTATTGGGTCCATGCCGCTGGCCACAGCCGCCGGGCGGGCCTCGGGCCGCACCGTGGCAGTGCCCGCAGACGGCACCGGCCTGCCCGCACCACCGCAGTTGCTGAGCGTGGCCTCACTGCTGAACCTGGAGTTGCTGTACCAGGCCGCCGGGCTGGACATTGCCGCCGTGGCCGATGCACGGGCGCTACAGCCACCGTGGGCACCGCACACCCAGGCCTGGCTGCAAGACGCTGCAGCGGCCATCGCGCTGGCGGTCAATGGCGCAGCCTGTTTGCTCGATCTTGAAAGCGTGATCCTGGACGGCTCGTTCAGCCGCGCCTTGCAAGCCGCGCTGCAGGCCGCCCTGGCCACCGCACTGGACCGCTACAGCTGGGAGGGCGTGACCCGCCCGGCGCTGCTGGCCGGCACCATCGGCTCAGACGCGCGGGCCCTGGGTGGTGCGCTGCTGCCGCTGCACGCCAACTTTGCGCCCGACCGTGAGCTGTTTCTCAAAATCGCCGCAGAGTAGCCAGACCACCGGCGGCCTGGCTGCTGCGTGATTTGGCCCACCCCCCAGCCCGGTGGCGCCCGCCCAGGCGCGGGATGACCACCACAAAACCCAGCAGCCATACTGCACGGCACTGTTTGCCCATGCCACCAACCCCCGGGGACACCATGCCACGCCCAGCCTGCGGATTCACGCTGATCGAGCAACTCATGGCCCTGGCCATCACCGGTGCCGCATCGGCCGCCGCGCTGCCAGCGCTGGCCGAGTTGCAGGCCCAGGCCGACGCCACCGCGCTACACCATCTGGCCAACACCGCTGGCAGTGCGATGGCGCTCAACTACGCCGGCTGTCTGGTCACCAACCAGGCCGCCCTGCCTGGCAAATGCCAGGTCATGGCCAATTGCAGCCAGGTGGGCAAGCTGCTGCAAGCTGGCCTGCCCGAGGGTTACCGGGTGCTGCCGCAGGCTTTGCCGGCGCAATCGGCGTATTCGGCCGGGGCCGAGTTGAGCTGCCAGGTGCTGGACAACAGCAGTGGCGCTGGCGCCAGCTTCCGCGCCTACCCCACCGGGGCTTGAGCCTTGGCAGATTGAGGCTGCGGCGCCAGGCCGCAGGGTCAATCTGCCGCCAAATCCAGCAGGCTGGGGCCGCGTCCCACATCAGGCGCCACCGGTGGCGCAAAGCTCACCCCTTCGTCGGTGGCCCAGCGCGCCAGGCGGCCGTCAGCCAGGGCGTCGGTGATCACCCGGTCCAGCGCGGCGCGCACCTCGGTGGCGCTGTCCAGCGTCACAAACCCCAGGTTGATGCCGATAGGCCGGCGGTAGGCGGCAGCCACCAGCGGTTGGCCCGGGTGCAGCAACAACCAGCCGTCAAACATGGCCAGTGGCACAAACGCGGCCTCAAACCGGCGGCCGGTGGGTGGCGCGGGTTGGGCCAGCTCGGCCAGTGCGTCTTCACGCTGGTTGAGTGACACCAGCCTCGGCCGCAGCAGGCCGTTGCGCCAGGTCATGCCCACTGCGCTGGCCAGGGTGCCGCTGACGGCAGCCAGGCGGCGCTCACCCAGATCTGTCAGCCGGTGCAGCGGCGGTGCGCCCGCCGGTTGCACCACACCCAAGGCCACCGCCTGGTAGGCGCGGCTGGGTACCAGTGTGCCCAGTGGCACAAACGGGCGGTCGCGTTTGCGTGGCGCGCCGGGGTAATCGGGTGTGCGGGATGTCGGCCGGGTGGCCGGGCCCAGATCAGCCGCCAGCAGCGGAAACCCACTGGCCGCATCACAGCGCTGCGACGACAGCAGCGCGTTCACCTCATGGGTGAGCGAGCTTTCTTTTTCGTAACTGGTCTCAAACGGCAGCACCACCAATGCGCGGCCCAGCAGGGCGGCGGCAGCCTCGGCAATGCGCACATCCAGGCCGCGTGGCTGGCCGCTCACCATGTGCGACAGCGGCGGGTTGTCCGCCGCCATGCACACGGTCAGTGTCGCAGCGCTGGTGCTGGCGCTGGCTGCAAGCAGCGTGGCGGCCAGCACCAACAGCGGCCGGCGTACATCAAGGCTCTTTGCCACCGCGGCTCCCCACGTAAGCCCACAACGCGTCAATTTGATCGGGCGTCAGCGCATCTTTGAATGAGGGCATGTTGCCCTTGCCCTGGCTGACACTGCTTGAAAAGCGCTGCGGCTCGTCCACCGGAAAGCGCCGCAAGTCATACACCGTGGTGCCGGCGTTGACCATGTTGCGGCCGTGGCACTGCGCGCAGGTGCGGCTGTACTGCTCACGCCCCAGTTCCACCTTCATCATGTCGAAGCGGGGGGCCGCAGTTTGGGCCAGCGCTGCTGCTGGCAAGGCCAGCAGCAGCGCCGCCTGCATCAAACAACGCAGGCCCATGCTCAGCGCAACGCAAACGTCCAGACGGAACCACCGCCTGGCGTGGCGGCCATGCGCTCGTCACCCAACAACGCCCACACGCCGCCGGCGCCCACCACGATGCTGACGTACTGCTTTCCGCCCTGCTCCCAGGTGACTGGCAGGCCGATGATGCCGCTGCCGGTTTGGAACTCCCACAGCTTGGTGCCGTTGTTGGCGTCCACCGCCATGAACTCACCGGTGGCCGCCCCGGTAAACACCAAACCGCCGCCAGTGGACAAGGTGCCGGCCATGCTGGGCTGGCCAGGCCAGGCCATCTGCCATTTGCTCTTGCCGGTCATCGGGTCGATCGCGCTCAGGTAGCCGTGGGGTTGATCCTTAGGCAGGTTGACACCGCGGAAATTGACACCCAAGAACCACTCGCCGCGCTTGTACTCGGGCTTGACGATCTGGTACGGCCAAGATGCATTCAATGTGTTGCCATAGGCCAGGCCGGTGGCTGGGTTCCACGACATCGGCGTCCAGTTTTTGCCACCCAGCACCGATGGCCAAACCACCTCGTCGCCGCCCGCGCGGATGCTCTTGAGAACAGCCGACTCCACCGGCCGGCCAGTGGCCATGTCGATCTTGTCAGCCCAGTTGACCTTGACATACGGGTTGGCCGCCAGCAGCTTGCCGTTGGCACGGTCCAGCACGTAGAAGAAGCCGTTGCGGTTGGCCTGCGCCAGCACCTTGCGGTTCTGGCCGTCCACCTTCAGGTCCACCAGCATGCCCACCTCGGTGGAATCGTAGTCAAACGGGTCATTGGGGCTGAACTGGTAGTGCCACACCATCTCGCCGGTCTTGGGGCGGAAGGCGATCACCGAGCACACATACAGGTTGTCGCCCATGCGCACCTGCGGGTTCCACGGCCCGGCATTGCCAGTGCCCCAGTACACCAGGTCCAGCTCGGGGTCATAAGTGCCGGTCAGCCAGGTGGGTGCGCCGCCCTTGCTGGCGGTGTCGCCAGGCCAGGTATTGCCACCTTTGTCGCCAGGGGCGGCGGTGGTGTAGAAGCGCCACAGTTGTTTGCCGGTGGCCGGGTCCCAGCCGTCGACAAAGCCACGGGTGCCGTATTCACCGCCGGCAATGCCGGTCATCACAACGCCATTGGCGATCAGCGGTGCGCTGGTCATGGCATGGCCGTCCTGGTAATTGGCGGCCTTGCTTTTCCACAGTTGTTTGCCGGTCTTGGCGTCCAGTGCAATGACGTGGGCATCCAGCGTGACGCGGTAAATGGTGCCATTCAACATGGCCACGCCGCGGTTCAGGATGCCGCAGCAGGCGTACTTGAACACGTCTTGCGGCAGCTCATGCTCCACCTTCCACAACTGCTTGCCGGTGAGCGGATTCAGCGCCATGGTGGTGCTGTGGGTGGTGACATACATCACCCCGTCAAACACGATGGGCTGGCTTTCCTGACCCTGCGGGTTGTTCAGGCTGTAGCTCCAGATGGGCGTGAGCTTGTCCACCGTGCTGGCATTGATCTGCTTGAGCGCGCTGTAGCGTTGGTTGTTGTAACCCATGCCGTAGGTCAGCACGCTGCCGGGGTTGGTGCCGTCGGCTTTCAGGGCTTCGGCGGACTGGGCCAGCGCTTGCGGCGCGGCGAGTGCGCCGGCCAGCGTGGCCAGTGCGGCGCCGGCGGCCATCCGCCAAAACATCGGCCGGAACATCGGCCGGAACATCGGTCGGATCATTGCCATGGTGTGTGTCTCCTCTTGTGGAACGGCTTGCAGCCGCTGCGGTCGGAACGGTATCCAACCCAAGCAATGCTCATGGTTGCGGCCGGCACTGTCCATCCCCAGCGGGCTTTCCCTAGCTCTCGGGCGGGCTGTGGTCTGTCTACAGTGTGGTGATTGGCCACCTGTGGCCTGTTGCAACAGCGGACCTGTTGCAGCATGCAACACCTCCACCGTGCTGGCGCTGCCGCGCATTTCAGGATCCGCAATGACCAACAGTTCGCTCGACGAGAGCCGCCTGCAGCGTGTGCGCAGCCACTACCGCGTGTCGCCCTGGTTGCAACCGCGCGAGGACGAATCACCGCTGCTGCGCTCGTGGCAGCGCTGCCATGCTGCCGGCATGCAAGAGACCGAGCACATCCACTTTGAGTTGGTGTCCAAATCCTTGCTGGCCAGCCTGGATGAGTTGCACGGTGCGCTGGTGCGGGCCGCCCGGCCCGAAACCGAGCGCCTGGCCCACGCCGTGCGCGGCACCGGTTGTGCGGTGTTGTTGTTCAACAACCGCGGTGTGGTGATTGACCGGCTGTGCCATGAGGCCAGCACGCCTGCGGTGTTGCTGGCCGGCAGCCGCAAGGGTGTGAACGTGGCTGAGCATTGCGTGGGTACCACCGCGCCGGCCATCGCCATTGCCGACGGTTTGCCGTACCTGGTGGGCCGTGAGGCGCATTTTTTCAACAGCATGCGGCCCTACTTTTGCGTCGCTGCGCCGATTGATTCACCCGCCGGTCAGCGGCTGGGCGCCCTCGACATCACCGCCTACGACAACGTGCCGTCGTTTGACATCTTCTCGCTGGTGGTGGACGCCGCAGCGGCGATCGAGAACAGCCTGTTCCAGCCGTCGGCCGACCGGCTGCTGGTGCGCTTCCACCCGAGGGCGGAGCTGTTGGGCACACCGCTGGAGGGCCTGCTGGCAGTCACGCCCGAGGGCCGCATCTGCGGCGCCAACCGGGTGGCTGCACGCCTGCTGTGCCAGCCCCGAACCGGGCTGATGGGCAAGGCATTTGCCGAGCTGTTTGACCGCCGCCTGCACGCGCTGTTTGCCTGCACCACGGGCCAGCGCGGCCCCGACATGGTGGAGATGCAAACCCATGTGGGGCTGCAGGTGCAGGCGCGTTTTGAGTGCGAGGCCAGGCGAGACGTGACCGCTGCCGCCGTCTCCAGTTGGGCGGCGGCACAGAACAGCAGCAACCCGGCCATCGCCCAAGCCTCACCCGACCCGCAGACGGTGCTGCAGCCCAGCAACATGCAAGAGCTGGAGCGCCAGGCCATCGCCCGCACGCTGGCTGCGCTGGGTGGCAATGTGTCCGCAGCGGCGCGCCAGTTGGGCATCAGCCGCAACACCATCTACCGGCGGCGCAACGGCTTGGCTTAGCACCCTGGGCCGGGCCGTGCCAAAGTGCGGCGGTGCGGCGGTGCGGCGGTTTGGCGTTAACGCCGGCCAAACATCATTTGCCGCGCCAAGGCTGATTTGACCGGTGGCAGTGCCTGCAAGGCGGCCAAGCCCAGGCCACGCACTGCCGGCAGGCCGGGCCAGCGCCAGGTGAAGCTGCGGGCCAAAAAATCAGTGGCAACAATCATGCTCCAGCGGTCTGGCCCACGCTGCCACTCCAGCCGCCGCAGCAGCGCCGGCAGGCCGGCCGGGCTGGCGCTGCGCAAGGCAAAGACCAACGCGGCGGCATCCCGCAGGCCCAAGTTCAGGCCCTGGCCGGCCACCGGATGCAGGGTTTGCGCGGCATTGCCGATGCGCACGATGGCACCGTCCACCAGGGTGCGCTCGGCGTTCAAGCCCAGCGCAAACCGTTTCAGCGGCGAGATGCCCACCACCGTGCCGGCGCCGTCGGGCAGCAGGGTGTTGAGCACGCTGATGCGTTGGCTGTCGGTGAGTGGTGCCACCGGGTCGTCGTCGGTGGTCACGCACCAGACCATGGCGGCGCGGCCCGTGCCGGCCGGCGCGGCTGGTGTTGCGGCCGCAGTGGCCGCAGTGGCCGTTGCCGCCAACGCCGTTGGCAGCGGCAACAGCGCCAGCGGGCCCTCCCGGGTGAAGCGCTCTACCGCCAGGCCGGCTGTGGCGCCGGCCAGTTGCACCGTGCCCACCCAGGCGGTCTGTTGGTAGTCGTGCGTCACGGCTTTGCGCGATTGCTCGGCAAACACACCGCCCTCGGCCACCACCGCCAGATCAAACTGCTCGGCAATGCCGGCGTCCACCTCCACGGCAGGGCCGGCCTCGGTGCTGGCGGGCACATTGCGCACCGCCACCACCGGCTGGCCAAAGCGGCTGTGCAGACGCTGCGGCGCGGCAGCCTCGGCCGCAAACCAGCGCTGCTGCAGCGTGCTGACCAGCGCGCCGTAGCTCAACACCGCGCCCAGCATGGGCACCGCCTCGTCCACTGCCCGCAGCCGCACGGCAGAGGCCAACCACGGCAGGCTGATGGTGGGTGGCGCCTGCGACACCAGCACCTCGGTGATCGGCTGGGCCAGCGCCTCGGGCCAGGCGCCCAGCCGGCGCAGCAGTTGCACACTGCCCAGCGCCAAAGCCAGGGTGCGGGGGTCACCGGCCACATCTTTGTCCAGCGGGCGGGCGTCAAACACGGTGATCTGGGCGCTGGGCAGGCTGCGTGCGGCTTGCAGGGCCAGCGCCAGGCCGGCCGGGCCGGCGCCGATAACGGCGATCTTCCAGGGAGTGCTCGTGTGTGCGGAGGGGATCAAGTTCATGCGCGGTTCTCCAGGCTGCTGGGTAGGGCATTCAACGCTGCAAGCTGCGCCGGTGTGCCCACGTTGTGCCAATCCCCTGCCCACAGCGTGCCGGCCAGCCGACCGGCGGCCGCACTGTCAAACAACAGCGGCCCCAGCGCGGCGTGCTGGCCGGGCTTGACCGTCTGCACCAGGCTTGGCCGCACCAATGCCAGGTTAGCGTAGGTCAGCGGCCTGGCCTGGCCGGTGGGTGGGCGCTGCACCCGGCCGGCATGCAGCGCAAAGTCACCGGCCTGGTGAAAGTCTGGGTTGTGTACCAGCCACAGGTGGGCGTCGTCTGTGTCCTGCGCAAACTGCTGCGCCCGGCCGGCGTCAAATTGGAAACCCGGCGCCACGATGTCACCCGACACCAACCAAAAGCAGCCCTGCTGCGCCGCACTGGCGCCATCCAGCAGCAGCGGCAGCGCGTTTTTGATGCCACCGGCGGTCTCCAGCGCACCGCCGTGGTCACGCCCCTCCAGCGTGTAGCGGATCTGCAAACCCCAGCGGCTGCCGTCGCCCAGCGCCGCCGCAATCTGCTGCTCCAGCCAGGCGCAGTTGATGACCACCCGGCGCACACCGGCAGCGGCCAGCGCCAACAAGTGCCACTCAATCATCGGCCGGCCGGCCACCTGCAGCAGCGGTTTGGGCGTGTGGTCGGTCAGCGGGCGCATGCGTGCGCCCCGGCCGGCGGCCAGGATCAGGGCGGGGATATTGCTTGGCGGCGGTGTCATGGCCGGCGCAGTTTAGGGTGCTGCCACTCGGCCAAACCTTGCAAAACCGCGTCGCTAAAATCCAGCGTCTTGCCGGGCCCACACACACGCGGCCTGACCGACCGACACCTTCCCCCCGACGCCCCCGGGCGCAGCGCATGGCCACCACCCAGAAGCAAGACAAGCCCCAGCAAGCCGCGTTGATGGCCGACTTGATGGCCAACGCCATCCGCGCCCTGGCGATGGACGCGGTGCAGCAGGCCAACTCCGGCCACCCCGGCGCGCCCATGGGCATGGCCGACATCGCGGTGGCGCTGTGGGGCCGGCACCTGAAACACAACCCGGCCAACCCGCACTGGGCTGACCGCGACCGGTTTGTGCTGAGCAACGGCCACGGGTCGATGCTGATCTACGCGCTGCTGCACCTCACGGGCTACGACCTGCCGATGAGCGAGCTGCGCAATTTCCGCCAGCTGCACAGCAAGACGCCGGGCCACCCCGAGCACTTCGTCACGCCGGGGATCGAGACGACGACCGGCCCGCTCGGCCAGGGCTTCGCCAACGCCGTGGGCATGGCGCTGGCCGAAAAGCTTCTGGCCGCCGAGTTCAACCGCCCCGGCCACACGGTGGTCGACCACCGCACCTATGTGTTCCTGGGCGACGGCTGCCTGATGGAAGGCGTGAGCCACGAGGCGGCCGCGCTGGCAGGCGCCTGGAAGCTGAACAAGCTGATTGCGCTGTACGACGACAACGGCATCAGCATCGACGGGCAAGTTGCGCCATGGTTTATTGACAACACCGCGCAGCGCTTTAAAGCGTATG
>JAYVLI010000199.1:0-8796 GCA_043759535.1 Betaproteobacteria bacterium
CGGGCGGTGCTCAAACGCCTCACTGCGGCGCGATTGGCATTTTTGGACGTGGTGGCCTTTGTGGCTGACGGCATGGCCAAAGGCGCAAAAACCAGCCCCAACGCGGTGTTTGCCGGCAGCGTGCCCTATCTGATGCTGGCCGGCAACCTGATGGCCGGCTGGCAACTGGCGCGTGCGCTGCTGGTGGCCGAGGACAAGCTGGCTGATGGCATTGAGCCCGAGTTCATGCGCGCCAAGATCACCACCGCCCGCTTTTACGCCGACCACCTGCTGAGCAAGGCGCCTGGTGTGCGTGACAGCATTGTTGAGGGCGCTGCCGGTGTCACCGAAATGGCGTTGGACGCGTTTTAACGCGTTTTCTGCCACCCCAAAACCGGCTGTCCCCGCCGTGATAGTGGCCGGCCAGGTGCAACCGCACACTGGCCAGCATTTTTTCAACATGCCTCGTCCGGAGTTGCCCGTGCCCTTGCCCGCCATCCTGTCCAACCTGCCGCTGCCCATCATCGGCTCACCGCTGTTCATCATCAGCAACCCCAAGCTCGTGATCGAGCAGTGCAAGGCCGGTGTGGTGGGGTCCATGCCCTCACTCAACGCCCGCCCGGCCGCCCAGCTGGATGACTGGCTGGCCGAAATCACCGAAACGCTGGCCGCCTGGGACAAAGCCAACCCGCAGCAAAAAGCCGCGCCGTTTGCCATCAACCAGATCGTGCACAAAACCAACGACCGGCTGGACCACGACATGGAAATGTGCGCCAAGTACCGGGTGCCCATCATCATCAGCAGCCTGGGTGCGCGCACCGACATCAACGACGCAGTGCATGCCTGGGGCGGCGTGGTGCTGCACGACATCATCAACAACAAGTTTGCCCACAAGGCCATCGAGAAGGGCGCTGACGGCTTGATTGCGGTGGCCGCAGGGGCTGGTGGCCATGCCGGTACCAAAAGCCCGTTTGCGCTGATTCAAGAGATTCGCCAGTGGTTTGACGGCCCGCTGGCGCTCTCAGGCAGCATTGCCAACGGTGATGCAGTGATGGCCGCATTGGCCATGGGGGCTGACTTTGCCTACATCGGCTCGGCCTTTATCGCGACCGAAGAAGCCCGTGCGGTAGACGGCTACAAGCAGGCCATCGTCAACAGCAACTCCGACGACATCGTCTACAGCAACCTGTTCACCGGCGTGCATGGCAACTACCTGGCGCCGTCCATCCGCAGCGCCGGACTGGACCCCGACAACCTGCCCGAGAGTGACCCCAGCAAGATGAACTTTGGCGGTGACGCCAAAAAAGCCTGGAAAGACATCTGGGGCTGTGGCCAAGGCATTGGCGCGGTGGACAAGGTGCTGCCGGTGGCCAGCTTTGTGGCCAAGCTGCGGGCTGAGATGGCGGTGTCCAAGAAGCGCCTGGGCCTGGTGGAAACCGGCGTGGCGATGGCCTGACCGGCACACAGCACGCCATGGCCACCACGACCACCGCACCCAACGCACCCACAGCACCCACAGCACCCACGCCCGTCGCCGCCAGCAGTCTGGCCATGTTGATTGACGCTGCAGCCCAGGCCGCACAAGCCAAGGTTGTGGCCTGGCGCCGTGATTTCCATGCCAACCCCGAGTTGGGCAACCGCGAGTTCCGCACCGCCGGCATCGTGGCGCAGCACCTGCAGGCGCTGGGTTTTGATGACGTGAAAACCGGTGTGGCCCACACCGGCGTGGTGGGCTTGCTGATCGGCGGCCTGCCCGGCCCGGTGGTCGCGCTGCGCGCCGACATGGACGCACTGCCGGTGGCCGAAGAGGTGGACTTGCCGTTCGCCTCCAAGGTCAAAACAGAGTGGAACGGTGAGCAAGTGGGCGTGATGCATGCCTGCGGCCATGACGCCCACACCGCCATCCTGATGGGCGTGGCCGAGGTGCTGGCGGGTGTGCGGGCGGGGCTGCATGGCACGGTCAAATTCATCTTCCAGCCGGCGGAAGAACTGCCGCCCGAGGGTGAAGACGGCGGCGCCAAGATGATGGTGGCCGAGGGCGCGATGGACAACCCGCGCCCGGCGGTGGTGTTTGGCTTGCATGTCACATCCCGCCTGCCGCTGGGCGTGATTGGCTACCGGCCCGGACCCACCATGGCCAGCGCCGACAATTTGAAAATCACCATCCACGGCCGCCAGACCCACGGCGCCATGCCCTGGGCCGGGGTCGACCCCATCGTCACCGCCGCCCAGGTGGTGCTGGGTCTGCAGACCGTGGTCAGCCGCCAGATCGACCTGACGCAAGAGCCGGCGGTGGTCACCATCGGCGCCATCAAAGGCGGTCTGCGCGAGAACATCATCCCGGACTCGGTGGAGATGCGCGGCACCATCCGCAGCTTTGACGAAACCATGCGCGACGACATCCACGAGCGGGTCACTTACCTGGCCGAAGCCATTGCCAAAGGTTCACGTGCCGGCTGCACGGTGTGCATCAAGAAAAACTACCCGGTCACTGTCAATGACCCGGCCCTCACCGAGGCCATGCTGCCCACGCTGCAACGGGTGGCCGGTGCCGACATGCTGCATCTGGTGCCCAAGGTGATGGGCTCAGAAGACTTCTCGTTTTTCCAGCGTGTCTCACCCGGCTTGTTTTTCTTCATCGGCGTCACGCCGCATGACAAGAAACCCACCGAGGCAGCGCCCAACCACTCACCGCGTTTTTATGTGGATGAGGGCTGCCTGCTGCCCGGTGTGCGGGCGCTGGCGCACCTGGCGTGTGACTATCTGGAGTCGGGTGCCGTGGTGGCCTGATCGGGCGCCGCGCCGGTCTCCACTTCCAGGTCACAGTCACAGCCCGCGCCCGCTGCAATCCAGCGTTGGGCCAGCGCCACCAGCGGCGCACGCAGCACTGCGGGCAAGCGGGGCAACACCGCCCGCGGGTCAGCCACCATGGCGCAGTGGTAGCGCAATTCAGCGTCGCTCCAGCGCAGCGCATCACAAGCGCCGTGGCGCCGGCCACTCACCAACACACCCAGGGGGCAGGGCTGCCAGGCGCAGCACACCCCGCAACCATTGCAGGCTGCGCCCGGGTCCGGTTTGGCCGGTGCCTGGGGCTGCAAGTGGACCAGCGAGGGGGTCACCGGATAGGCCATGAAGGCCAGAGTTTGCCGGCCGCAACCCGGCTTTTGTCAGCAAATCAAAAGGACTGGCGCGGTCTAATCCTCAGCCAGGGCAGCAAAGACGGGGTGTTACAGTGCCGCCCCAGAAGTACCACAGTCCTTTCGGGCCTCTTGCAGGTTGATGTTTGCCAATCAACCCACACAGCGAGGCGGGTCGCTAATCCGCCAACCGGTTGAACCGGGCTGCGGAAGGTTTACAACCCATCGAAGCCCCGGAAACCGGGGCAAAAGGTGACAGCGAGATGATGCAGCAACTCAGGTCCAATTCGCACCTGTTTGGGGGCAATGCCCCGTATGTCGAAGAGCTCTACGAGTCCTACCTCGACAACCCGGCCAGCGTGCCCGACACCTGGCGCGCCTACTTTGACAACCTGCAAAACGTGCCCGCCACCGATGGCTCAGCGTCACATGATGTGGCGCATGCACCGGTGGTTGAATCGTTTGCCCAGCGGGCCAAGGCCAACGCTTTTGCACTGAAAGCCAGCTCGGCCGACCTGGCCGTGGCACGCAAGCAGGTGCATGTGCAGTCGCTGATTGCGGCATACCGTTTTTTGGGCTCACGCTGGGCCGATCTGGACCCGCTCAAGCGCACCGAGCGCCCCAAGATCCCTGAGCTGGAGCCGGCGTTTTATGACTTGAGTGAGTCCGACATGGACATCACCTTCAGCGCCGCCAACACGTATTTCGGCAAGTCCGAAAACATGACGCTGCGCGAAATCATGCGGGCCTTGCGCGAGACCTATTGCAGCTCCATCGGCGCCGAGTTCATGCATTGCACCGACCCCGCTGAGAAACGCTGGTGGCAAGAGCGCATGGAGTCCATCCGCAGCAAGCCCAGTTTCAGCATCGACGAGAAAAAACACATCCTCGACCGGCTGACCGCCGCTGAAGGGCTTGAGCGTTACCTGCACACCAAATATGTGGGCCAGAAGCGTTTCAGCCTGGAAGGCAGCGAAAGCTTCATCGCCAGCATGGACGAGGTGGTGCAGCGCGCTGGCGCCAAGGGCGTGCAGGAGATGGTGATTGGCATGGCCCACCGCGGTCGATTGAACGTGCTGGTCAACACCCTGGGCAAGATGCCCAAGGATTTGTTTGCCGAGTTTGACCACACCGCACCGGAGAGCCTGCCATCGGGTGACGTGAAATACCACCAGGGTTTCAGCAGCGACATCACCACCCCCGGCGGCCCGGTGCATTTGAGCCTGGCGTTCAATCCGTCCCATCTGGAGATCGTCAATCCGGTGGTTGAAGGTTCAGTCAAGGCCCGCATGGACCGCCGTGGTGACAAAACCGGCGCGCAAGTGCTGCCGGTGCTGGTGCATGGTGACGCCGCGTTTGCCGGCCAGGGCGTGGTGATGGAAACGCTGGCGCTGGCCCAGACCCGGGGTTATTACACCGGCGGCACGCTGCATCTGGTGATCAACAACCAGATCGGTTTCACCACCAGTGACCCGCGTGATTCACGCTCTACCCTGTATTGCACCGACGTCGTCAAGATGATCGAAGCACCGGTGCTGCATGTGAATGGCGACGACCCCGAAGCCGTGGTGTTGTGTACCCAGATTGCACTGGACTACCGCCAGCACTTCAAGAAGGATGTGGTGGTTGACATCATCTGTTTCCGCAAGCTGGGCCATAACGAGCAAGACACTCCGTCGCTCACCCAGCCACTGATGTACAAGGTGATTGCCAAGCACCCCGGCACCCGCAAGTTGTACGGCGACAAGCTGGTGGCGCAAAACGTGTTGCCTGAGGGTGGCCCGGAGGAGATGGTCAAACAGCTGCGCGCCGCGTTTGACGAAGGCCGCCACACCATGGACCCGGTGCTGACCAACTTCAAAAGCAAGTACGCGGTCGATTGGGCGCCGTTTTTGGGCCGCAAATGGACGGACGCCGCCGACACCGCACTGCCACTGGCCGAGATCAAGCGCCTGGCCGAGCGCCTGACCACGGTACCCGCCAACTTCAAGGTGCATCCGCTGGTTGAAAAAGTGCTGGCTGACCGCGCCGCGATGGGCCGGGGCGAGATCAATGTCGATTGGGGCATGGGCGAGACCATGGCCTATGCCTCACTGGTGGCCAGCGGTTATGCGGTGCGCCTGTCAGGCGAGGACTGCGGCCGCGGCACGTTTGTCCACCGCCACGCCGTGCTGCACGACCAGAACCGCGAAAAGTGGGACGTGGGCACCTACGTGCCGCTGGAGCACATTGCCGACAGCCAGGCGCCGTTCACCGTCATCGACTCCATCCTGTCCGAGGAGGCGGTGCTGGGCTTTGAGTACGGCTACAGCAGCGCCGAGCCCAACACACTGACCATCTGGGAAGGCCAGTTTGGCGACTTTGTGAACGGCGCGCAGGTGGTGATCGACCAGTTCATCGCGTCGGGTGAGGTCAAGTGGGGCCGCTCCAACGGCATCACCCTGCTGCTGCCGCACGGTTATGAAGGCCAGGGGCCTGAGCACAGCTCGGCACGGCTGGAGCGCTTCATGCAATTGGCGGCCGACAACAACATGCAGATCGTGCAGCCCACGTCGGCCAGCCAGATCTTTCATGTGCTGCGCCGGCAGATGGTGCGCCAGTTCCGCAAGCCGCTGGTGATCATGTCGCCCAAGTCACTGCTGCGCAACAAGGACGCCACGTCGCCGCTGTCTGACTTCACCAAAGGCAGCTTCCAGACCGTGATCCCGGAGCAAAACGCCGAGATCGCCAACGACAAGGTCAAACGCATCATTGCCTGCTCGGGCAAGGTGTATTACGACCTGGTCAAGAAGCGCGAAGAGCGCAAGGCCAACGATGTGGCCATCCTGCGGGTGGAGCAGCTGTACCCCTTCCCTCACAAAGCGTTCGCGGCCGAGGTCAAAAAGTACCCCAACCTGACCGATGTGGTGTGGTGCCAGGACGAGCCGCAAAACCAGGGTGCCTGGTTCTTTGTGCAGCACTATGTGCATGAAAACCTGATGGACGGGCAGAAGCTGGGTTATGCCGGCCGGGCGGCGTCCGCCTCCCCGGCGGTGGGTTATGCCCACTTGCACCAAGAGCAGCAAAAAGCGCTGCTGGACCAGGCCTTCAGCAAGCTCAAGGGCTTTGTGCTGACGAAGTAAGCCCGTTCAAGGCTCACCCCCGTAGCGCCTTCGGCGCTTCCCCCTCAAGGGGGCGACGCCAGCAGACCGGCAAAGCCGGCGCTGCGGCGTCCGCTTGGTGGCTGCCCCACAAATCAAAGAGAAACAACATGGCAATCGTAGAAGTCAAAGTCCCGCAGCTGTCTGAATCCGTGGCCGAGGCCACCCTGCTGACCTGGAAGAAAAAGCCCGGTGAGACCGTGGCCATCGATGAAATCATCATCGAGGTCGAGACCGACAAAGTGGTGCTGGAAGTGCCGGCACCGGCCGCTGGCGTGATGGCAGAAATCATCTGCGCAGACGGCGCCACCGTAGTGGCCGAGCAGGTCATCGCCCGCATCGACACCGAGGCCAAGGCTGGCGCCGCTGCGGCACCGGCTGCCGCCCCTGCACCCGCCGCAGCAGCAGCGCCTGCCGCAGCAGCAGCCACCAGCGGTGGCAGCAAAAGCGACGTGGCCATGCCCGCCGCCGCCAAGCTGATGGCCGACAACAAGCTGGCCGCTGGCAGCGTGGCCGGCACCGGCAAAGATGGCCGCATCACCAAGGGTGATGTGCTGGACGCGGTGGCCGCTGCTGCCGCTGCACCGGTGGCCGCACCGGCATCTGCACCCACACCCGCCCGCGCCGCCGCACCGGCCCCGGCTGCCGCCAAGCTGCTGCCCAATGTGGCCGCACCGGCTGGCATGAACCTGGGTGAGCGCCCTGAGCAGCGGGTGCCGATGTCGCGCCTGCGTGCCCGCATCGCCGAGCGGCTGGTGCAATCGCAATCCACCAACGCCATCCTCACCACCTTCAACGAAGTCAACATGGCCCCGCTGATGGACATGCGCAAGCGTTTCCAGGACAAGTTCGAAAAAGAGCATGGCGTCAAGCTGGGCTTCATGAGCTTCTTCGTCAAGGCGGCGGTGGCGGCGCTCAAAAAATATCCTGTCATCAACGCCAGCGTGGACGGCAACGACATCGTCTACCACGGCTACTTTGACATCGGCATTGCGGTGGGCAGCCCACGTGGCCTGGTGGTGCCGGTGCTGCGCAATGTGGACCAGATGAGCTTTGCCGACATCGAAAAAAAGATTGCAGAATTTGGCCAGAAGGCCAAAGACGGCAAGCTGGGCATCGACGAGCTGACCGGCGGCACGTTCTCGATCAGCAATGGCGGCACCTTTGGCTCAATGCTGTCCACGCCCATCATCAACCCGCCGCAATCGGCCATTCTTGGCGTGCATGCCACCAAAGACCGCGCGGTGGTGGAGAACGGCCAGGTGGTGGTGCGGCCCATCAACTATCTGGCGATGAGCTACGACCACCGCATCATTGACGGCCGCGAAGCCGTGCTGGGCCTGGTGACCATGAAAGACGCGCTGGAAGACCCGTCGCGTCTGTTGTTTGACATCTAGTTGGTTGGTCCATGCAAGGCTTTGAGTGGGATGAAAGCAAGGCCGCCAGCAACCTCGTGAAGCATCTGGTCGCCCTCGATGAGGCTGTCGGCGCCTTGCTTGACCCGCTTGCATTGACGGTGTTCGACACGGCACCTTCGGGCATTGAGGATCGTTGGCTCACCATCGGCTACTCGCACGCATTGCGCCTGTTGTTGGTGGTGACGACAGAGCGTGAATCAGGGACACGCATCATCAGCGCGCGCAGCGCCACATCTGGCGAAAGGCAAACCTATGAACGACACAACCGATGACGGCATGCGGGACGACTACGCCGACTTGTTTGCCCTGCAGGAGCCTGTTCGCGGCAAATACTACGAGCGCGCAATGCGGGCTAAACGGCTGGTTGAAATTGATTCGGACCTGCTGGACGCGTTTCCAAATGCCCAAGAGCTGAACGCTGCGCTTCGTGGCCTGGTAGAGGCGGCAAAACATGTCAAGCAGGTTGGATAGCGTGTGACGTAGGGTTGTCGGTAAAGCCACTTGGTTGATCGATCGAGGATAGCAATGCCATCGGGTTTGAATAGGGCTCCTGAACAATTTTCAGCTGAAAGATTGATTGATAGGGTTTGGGTCGAATTTAATCGAAAAACTCTTTCGCAGGGCGCAATTTATGTGCTCTGGAGCGGCTTTGAAACTGCTGAAGAGTTGACCCATCGCTATTTTATTGCAAAGGGTGACAGGGGGCTTCTCGATGGGCGTCGACATCTGAGTGCCGAAGATGAGGAGCGCGTGAGCGGTATCAAGGAACTGGCTGATCAAGTAGTTGAATATCGAAATTGGGCCAGAGGTGAATCTGGTGACCCATTATTGCGAGATATATTAGTTGGTTACTGCAGTGCCTTTGAAAACTCGTTGAAGTCTGTGGCGCTGGCGTTCAGCGTTGCGGCGGAATGTCAGGGAAATATTAGCATTGCATTGATGTCGGCCGAGCGGTTAATTCAGTTGCGTCGAGAAGTTCGAAAGAGCTGGAGTAAGCAGGCTTGGTTGAATCGCGAGTCGAGTCGCTCGACCGCTGAAGCTTTCTTTGCTGAGGAAATACTCAGACGAAATCCAGATCCAAATCGCTGGCCGTTTAAAAACCCACGTACTGAAGATCCGCTA
>JAYVLI010000200.1:0-4552 GCA_043759535.1 Betaproteobacteria bacterium
GACAGCACACCGGGCTGCTCGGTCACCTTGAGGATCTCGCGGATGATCGACGGGTTGAGCCGCGCGCTGCGGCGGGCCTGGGTCCAGAGGCTCATGGCCTGTCTCCTGAAAAGTGGGTGGCTTGAAATGGGCAGCACGGCTGAAAAGTGGCGCGAAGTGTGGGCGCAAGACCGCCGCTAACGCGGCTGCGGCACCGCACCCACCGCCAGGCGGCGTGACAGGAACACGGTACACAGCACCGCCAGCGAGAAGGCCACGGTGCTGGGCTGCAGCCGCTCACCCAACACCGGCAGCGCCAGCCAGATCGACAAAAACGGCTGCAGCAGCTGGATTTGGCTGACCCGCAACATACCGCCAAGCTGCAGACCACGGTACCAGGCAAAAAAGCCCAACCACACCGAAAACACGCTGACGTAGACAAAGCCAGCCCAGGCGGTGGGCCGCACCGGCGCCTCAGGCCAGGTGGCCCAGGCCACCGGCAGGGTGATGGGCAGGCAGCAAACCAGCACCCAGCTGATGACCTGCTGGGGCGGCATGGGCGGCAAGCCATCGCCTTGCGGGGCCGACAGCCGCGCGCCCATCACATAGCCAAAACCACCCCACAGCACCGCCAGCAGCAGCAGGCCATCGGCCAACTGCAGCCTGCTGCCGCCCTGCCACACCGCAAAGCCCAGCACCAGCGCCACACCCAGCAGCGCGCAGGCCCAAAACGCCGGGCTGGGGCGCTGGCGCAACACCAGCGCGCCGATGCCGGCGGTGGCCATGGGCAGCAAGCCTGACACCACCGCTGCATGGCCAGCGTCCACCCGCTGCACCGCCAGACCCAGAAACAGCGGAAAGCCAAACACCACGCCCAGTGACGTGAGCCCCAATTGGCGCCACTGCGCCGCCCGCGGCAGCGGCGCCCGCATGGCCAGCAGCCAGGCCGCCGCCAGCAAACCCGCCAGCGCAGCCCGGCCGATGGCCACAAACACGGCTGGCAACTGTGGCGCGGCCAGCGTGCCCGAGGCCAGGCGGGTCATGGGGATGGTGAGCGCAAACACCAGCACACCCAGGGCGCCCAACAGCCAGCCCCGTGTGGCTGGTGACAGGCCAGACGCAGCGGCGGCGGTGCGGGAGCTGGCGGGGTTGGCAGAGGTGGTGAGCGGCGCTGGCATGCCACCAGTCTAAGGCTGTGGACAGCACAGCAACAGTACACTTTGCAGTACAGTTTCTTGATCTGTACTGGTGCTTGCGGTGGTACAGCAACCCGGCCTGCACCACCACGGATCACCACCACCGACCACCACCACCGATCGCCACAGCGTGGACCCAACACCATGAGCAACCCACCCGACAGCCTGTTGCCACCGGTGCTGGCCACGCCGCCAGCAGTGCCCGCACCGCCCACCGCACCCAGCAAGGCCGCCCGTCCCCGCCATGGCCCGCACACCCTGGGCGAAGCGCTGGCACAGCGCGTGGCTGAGCGCATCCGGCGCGGCGCGCTGGCGCCCGGGGCCCGCCTGCCGTCGGTGCGTGAAGGCGCGCGCGCGCACGGCGTCAGCCCCAGCACCGTGGTGGCGGCCTATGACCAGTTGCAGGCCCAGGGCCTGGTGGAGGCCCGCCGCCAGCGCGGCTTTTTTGTGCGTGAGCCCAACGCCGCTGTGCGTGGTGCTGGCGGTGCCGGCCGCGCTGCCACCGCCCACGGCCAGCCCAGCCTGCCGCTGGTGGCACCGGTGGACGCCACGGCGCTGATCCGCAGCATGTTCCAGCATGGCCAGTCACCCAGCGGGCCGGGCATGGGCACCCTGCCCGAGAGCTGGCTGGACGCCAAGCTGCTGGACCGCGCGCTGCGCCGCACCATCAGCCAGGCGCCCGAGGCGCTGCGCTACGGTGACCCGGCCGGGGACGCCAGCCTGCGCCAGGCCTTGTCGCGCCGGCTGGGCGGTGAGCTGGGCATTGCTGCGGCGCCAGCACAAATCGTCACCACGCTGGGCGCCACGCATGCGCTGGACGTGGTGTCCCGCACTCTGCTGCAGCCGGGGGATGCGGTGCTGGTGGACGAGCCCGGCTGGGCGGTTGAATTTGCCCGCCTCACGCGCCAAGGCATGCGCCTGCTGCCAGTGCCTCGCGGCCCGGACGGGCCCGACCTGGCCGTGATGGCGCAGTTGCTGGCGGCGCACCAGCCGCGGTTCTACGTCACCGTGTCGGTGTTGCACAACCCCACCGGCCACAGCCTGTCACTGGCCGCCGCGCACCAGATCCTGAAACTGGCCGAGGCGCACGACCTGACCATCGTCGAGGACGACACCTACGCCTGGCTGGCACCCGCCCACGCCCCGCGCCTGGCCGCGCTGGACGGGCTGCAGCGCACTGTCTACATCTCGGGTTTTTCCAAAATTCTGGCGCCCAACTGGCGGGTGGGTTATGTGGCTGCCGCACCAGCGCTGGCGCAGCGCTTGATCGACACCAAACTGCTGGGCACCCTGACCACCCCTGCCTTGCAAGAGCGTGCCGTGGCCTGGTGCCTGGACCAAGGCCTGCTGCGCCGCCATGCAGACCGGGTACAGAACCAGCTGGACGCCGCCCGCCAGCGTGTGGTGCGGCTGGCGCAAGACGCTGGCTGTGTGTTTGCCGCACCGCCACAAGGCCTGTTTGGCTGGGTGGATGCCGGTGTCGACACCGAGCAACTGGCGCAACACCTGGCCGCCGCCGGCTGGCTGGTGGCACCGGGCAGCCTGTTTCATGCCACACCCCGCCACACAAGCCTGATGCGCGTGAACTTTGCCAGCGCACAAGACGCGCGTTTCTGGCAGGCTTTTGTGTTGGCACGCAACACGTTGCTGGCCACGCACCAGGGCTGATGGGCACCAGGCGGCCCGGGCACTGAAACAGCCCGTCACAGTGAGCGCCCCAGCGGCCCGGGCGCCGTCTTACGATCCATGTCTTGCTTCGATTTTTTGCATGCTGCCACCCCGCCCGCAACCGGACGCCCCTGACCGCCAAGCGCCGCCCGGCGAAGCGGCACACACCGCGCTGACCTCGCTCAGCCCGTCACTGCTGCAAGACTTGCAGCGCTTTGAGGCGGGCGGCCCGCAACGTGAGCTGCTGGAGGTACTGGCTGCGGCCATCCGCCACACCCAAACCCTGGCCATTGACCTGCTGCAAGGCGGCCTGCCGGTCACCTTGACCGTCTACCCGATGACCCGCGAGGTGCTGGCCCAGACCACGCTGCGCCCGCCTCAGCCGGTGCCGCTGGCCCAGCTGCTGCAAACCGACCTGGCCACGCTGCAGGTGCGCCATGTGCGCCCACCCGGCCCCACGGTGCAGGACACCAGCCAGGCCGAGCCCATCAACCCGCTGCTGTGGGCGGTGGCCTTGCGCGGCGCCCGCGGCGCTCTGCTGCCCGAGCTGGCCGGCCAGGCCGCTTACCGGGTGGCGCCCGGCCTGGACCTGGACGGGCTGACCGTGCCCGGCGCGATGGCGCTGTGCATCCAGCACCTGCGTGGCCGCACCTGCAATCTGGCCGAGCTGGCCGCCTGGCACGCCATCGGCAGTGTGCGCGCCACACGGTTGCTGAATGCGCTGTACCTGCAGTCCGGCCTGATCGTCAGCCGCAGCCACCCGGCGGCCACCAATGTGGGGTGGGCCGGCTACCGCTGAGCCGCCACTGGCTTGCGGCCACGCCGGCGTATTTCCGGCAGATTTCCTGCTGACCGCCGCCCCATTGCCGCCGTGTCGGCCTTGTTGACAGCACCACCCCGTCAACCGCCCCGCCTTGCCTCCGCCCACCAGCTGGGCCAGCACCACCCCCCTCATTCAGGGGATCAAGTCTGCGGCGGCAACCTGGTCGATTTGTACACACCCGGCGCGCAGGCGGCTGGCCAAAGCATTGCGCCAGTGTTTATTTCTGCACGGTGCAATTTGTCTGCAAGCCGCCAACCTGGTGCGGCACAAACTATTTTGAATGGCCTGCGGGCGCGGCATGGACTGTTTGTTGCTCACAGTTTCCAACGTCGGGCAGCAGTATCAGCAAACGTGCAGATATCACAGCCCGCCCTTGCCGCACCCACCATCCATTTCAATCGCCGTTCAAGACCACCACCATGAAAACCATTTTCCTCAAGATCGCCATGCTGGCTGCCGTCGCCGTGTCCACCGCTGCCCAGGCCGGCCCGGGTTGGGAGTTTGCGCAGGCCGGCAACAGCTACACCAATGGCAGCTGGAACTTCACCAACAACTTCCGGGTGCTCAGCGCGCTGACGGTGACCGGCCTGGGTTATTACGCTGACCCGACCAGCAACATGGTGGACAACAACCCGGTGGCCTTGTTCTCGGCCAACGGCACGCTGCTGGCCAGCGCCACGGTGACCAATGCAAATGCCGCAGTGGGCCATTTCAGATATGTCAGCATCAGCCCGCTGACGCTGCTGGCCGGTGATTATCAAATTGCCGGCGTGAGTGCCAGAGATACCTAGTCGGCCATGCAAAACTCGTAACCCGTTGTTTTGAAACGAAATTCGGGTGAATTCCGATGGTCAGAGCCCTGGTGGTTCAATCTAATTGAGCTCAA
>JAYVLI010000201.1:0-16103 GCA_043759535.1 Betaproteobacteria bacterium
GCATCGCGCTCGGTGGCCAGGGTGGCCGGGTCAAACTGGGTCGGCCGCTCGTCCAGCCTGGCGGTGTGTTGGGCGCGGCGCAGCTCGCGGTAGGCGCTGGCCGCCGCACCGCCCACACCAACCGGCAACAGACCGGCGGCCTCGGCCCGCTGCAGCAGGGCGATATTGCCGGCGTTGTCCAGCAGCGTGGGGTGGCGGCCCGCTTCGGTCAGCACCAGGGCCTGCACCGCAAATTCAGCGTCCATCATGCCGCCGGGGCTGTGTTTGACGTCATACACCCCGCCGCGCACCGGCCGGCCGGTGCGCACCTTGTCGCGCATCTCCAGCACTTCGCGTTTGAGTTCGGCAGCGTCGCGAGGTGCGGCCAGCACCTGGCGCCGCACGGCGTCAAAACGCGCGCCCAAATCGGCCGAGCCGGCGCAAAACCGGGCCCGGGTCAGGGCCTGGTGCTCCCAGGTCCAGGCGGTGTTGCTGCCACGGCCCACCTGGTAGCGCTCAAAACTGGTGATGGACGTGACCAGCAGGCCGGAGTTGCCGTTGGGCCGCAGCGCGGTGTCGATGTCAAACAACTCACCGGCGGCGGTGCGCAGCGTCAGCCAGGTGATGAGCTTGCGCACAAAGTGGCCGTAGACCTCTTGTGCGCGGTTGCGTTCTTCCGGCCCGGCTTCATCGGCTTCGTCGTACAAAAACACCACGTCCAGGTCACTGCCGTAGCCCAGCTCTTTGCCACCCAGCTTGCCGTAGGCGATGACGGCAAAGTGCGGCACGGCACGGTGGTGCTGGCGCAGCCGCGGCCAGGCCCAGCGCAGGGTGCAGTCCAGCGTGGCGTCGGCGAGGGCCGACAGATCGTCGGCCACCTGCTCCACCGTGATCAGGGCCTCCACATCGCGCACCAGGGTGCGGAAGACCTCGGCATGGTGGGCATGGCGCAGGGTGTCCAGCAGGGCGTCTTCGTTGTCCTCACCGCCGCGTTGCCAGGCCTGGTGGCGGCTGTCCAGCTCGGCGCAGTAGTCGGCCGGGTTGAAGCGCTGGGCCAGCAGGCGGGCGTCAGACAACTCGTCAATCACGCCCGGGTGGCGCATCAAATACTGCATCGGCCAACGCGCCAGGCCCAGCAGGCGCAGCAGGCGGCGCATCACCTCGGGCCGCTCGACCAGCAGGGCCAGATAACTCTCGCGCCGCAGCAGTGGCTCCAACCAGTCGATGAAGCGCAGCGCAGCGGCCTCGCTGCAGCTGCCGTCGGCCATGCAGCCGGCGGTGCGCTCGATCAGCTTGCCCAGGCGCAGTTTGCTGTCGTCACGCAGCGCGCGCACGCGGGGGTGCTCACGCCATTGGCGCACCCGTTGGCTCAGCGCGGGCGGCAGGCGGTCCAGCAGTTGCGCACTGTCCACCGCCAGCGGCCCGCCGCAGGCTTTGCAGGCGTTGCGCGCACCGTTGCTGGTCTGGGGCGCCTGGCCGTCGTGCAACAGCGCGTCAAATTCAGTGGCCACCAACTCGCGGATCTCGCACAGGCGGTCCAGCAGCGGGCAAGGTTGCTCGGGGTTGGACCAGGCGCCACCCACCTGCCCGGGGGGCGGGCACTGCATGGCGGTCTGGGGCGGGCACGGCACCAGACCCAGCGACGCCGCAATCCACGCCAGGTCGGCATCGTTGGTGGGCAGCAAATGGGTTTGCTGGTCGTCCAGGTACTGGATGCGGTGCTCCACCTGGCGCAAAAACACATAGCCTGCAGCCAGCTTGGCGGCGGTCTCTTGCTTCATCAGCCCGCAGGCGGCCACTTTTTGCAGGCTTTTGAGGGTGGACCGGGTGCGGATCTCGGGGAACTGCCCACCCCGCACCACCAGCAGCAACTGCACGATGAATTCAATCTCGCGGATGCCGCCGCGCGACAGCTTGACATCATTCGCCCGCTCGGGCCGGCCGGCCGCGCGGCGCTGGGCTTCGTCGCGGATCTTGCGGTGCAACTGGCGCAAGCCCTCAAAAATGCCGTAGTCCAGATAACGCCGGTAGACAAACGCGCTGACCAGGCTGCGCAGCGGCAGCGCCCGGCCCGACACCACCGCCGCCCGTGGCGCCACCACCCGGCTCTTGAGCCAGGCAAAGCGCTCCCACTCGCGGCCCTGCACCAAAAAATACTCTTCCAGCATGGCCAAGCTGACCACCGGTGGGCCGGAGTTGCCGTTGGGCCGCAGCGCCAAATCCACCCGGAACACAAAACCGTCTTCGGTGGTGTCGCCAATCAGCGCGTACAACCTTTTGGCCACCGCAGTGAAGTACTCATGCGCGCTGCCGGCGCGGGTGTTGCCGCTGTCCTCGTAGACGTAGATCAGGTCAATGTCGGACGACACGTTGAGCTCACGCGCACCCAGCTTGCCCATGCCGATGATCCAGAAATCGATCACCCGGCCCTGGCTGTCCAACGCTGGGCCGCTGCGCAAGTCTTCGTCAGTGCGGGCGGCGGCCAGGGCCATTTCCAGCGTGGCCTCGGCCAGGTGGGTCATGGCGCCGGTGACTTGGCCCAGCGTGGCCCCCTGCTCCACATCCAGCACCGCCAGCCGCTCCAGCACCAGTTGGCGGGCCACCCGCAGGGCCGATGCCAGCGGCCGGCCGTCGGCCTGCAGCCGCCGCACCAGCGCGGTGATGGTGATGCTGTCCGGCAAGCCGGTGGGCAGCAGCGGCAGCACATCGGCATAACGTCGGCGCACCCGCTGCACAAAGCGGCTGTGGGCGGCGCTGGCACCGGCCATGCCGGCGCCGTTCGTGTCTGCTGTGTGAAGGTCGGAACCCATGGGCGGCCGGGGGCTCTGTGCTAAATTGAATTGGTGCTGATCAAGGCCACAACCCACCGGTTGCACCGGCCAGAATAGGCCTCACCGCACCGGGCAACCAGGCCATGCCCGCTTTGGCAAAGCGGCTGGTGGATCGTCCACGCTGCGTGCCGGTGCTTGCTGCTCATCCATGTCCCTCTCGTCATTTGTCGCTGCGCTGCGCGGCCTGCCTGCCAAGGCGGGCGCTTGATGTCGTCCCGCTGGGGCGGGTGGGCCTTGGGGCGCGCGCTGTTGCGGTTGTCGGTCGGGCTGGTGGTGCTGGCCGCTGTGCTGTTGCTGGCGGCTTGGCTGGCGCTCCACTGGCTGATTCTGCCGCGTCTGGACGATTGGCGTCCGCGCATTGAGCGCCAAGCCAGCCAGGCGCTGGGCCATCCTGTGCAGATTGGCCACATTGCCGTCCACAGCGCCGGCTGGGTGCCGGCGTTTGTGCTGCAAGACGTGGTGCTGCGCGATGTGCGTGGCCGTGAGGCGCTGCGCCTGCCGCAGGTGTCGGCTGCGCTGGCGGTGCCGCAACTGTTGGCCGGCCGGCTGCGTTTTGCCCAGTTGCTGATCGAGGACGCCAGGGTGGAGGTGCGGCGCGATGCGCAGGGCCGGCTGCACGTGGCCGGGTTGGACATCGCCGGCCTGGCCACCGAGCCCAGCGACGCCGGGGTGGACGGCAGCGCCGCCGCCGATTGGCTGTTTGAGCAGCATGAAATCGTCATCCGTGGTGGCCTGCTGCGGTGGGTGGACGAACAACGCACCGCGCCCGCCTTGCAACTGGCCGACGTGCTGCTGGTGCTGCGCAACAGCGGCCGCCACCATGACTTGCGGCTGGACGCCACACCACCGGCCGACTGGGGCCAGCGCTTCTCGCTGCGGGCCCAGGCCAAAGGCCCGCTGTTGGCACGCGCCGGTGACTGGCAGCGCTGGCAGGGCACGCTGTATGCCGACCTGCCGCAGGCCGATGTGCGCCAGTTGCGTCGCCATGTCGATTTGCCGGTGGATCTGCAACAAGGCCAGGCCAGCCTGCGTGCCTGGGTCGACTGGGACCAGGGCCTGCCGCTGGCGCTGACGCTGGACGCCGCGCTGCAAGGTGTGTCGGTGCGGCTGGCGCCTGATCTTGAGCCACTGGCCTTCAACACCCTGAGCGGCCGTTTTGTGGCCAGTCGCAGCGCCAGCGGTGTCAAGCTGGCGGTGCAGGGCCTGGCCTTTACCCGGGCCGATGGCCCGGCCTGGGCGCCCAGCCAACTGGGCCTGCAGTGGCGCCAAACCCAGCCCATGGCGGTAGCCCAGGCTGGTGTCAGCCACCCGGTGACCGGCGGTGAGATCAACGCCGACCGGCTGGACCTGGAAGCCCTGGCCGCACTGGCCGAGCGCCTGCCCATTGGCGCCGGCCTGCGCAGCCTGCTCCAGCAGCTGGACCCGGTGGGCACCGTCAAACCGCTGCAGGCGCGCTGGGACGGGCCGCTGGACGCCCCCAGCGCGTTCAGCGCCCAGGCCAAGGTGCAGGGCCTGGCCATCCGCGCTGCGCCGTCGCCCGAGCCGGGTGGCATCGGCCGGCCCGGCTGGCGTGGGGCCGACCTGGACATCCAGGTCAGCGAGACCGGTGGCCAGGCCCAGTTGACCTTGCTGAATGGTGTGATTGACCTGCCCGGCGTGTTTGAGCAGTCCAGCGTGCCGCTGGCGCATTTTTCAAGCGACCTGCGCTGGCGTGTCATCCCAGCCACCCCGGTGCTTGCAGCCGCAGCGGGTGCGGCATCCACCCCCGCCACCCCCGCCCCACGCATTGAGCTGGCACTGCACAACACCCGTTTTGACAACGCCGACACCACCGGCACCCTGGCCGCCACCTGGCACAGCGGCGCCGGCAGCGGGTTTGGCAAAGGCGGCCGGCTGCCCGGGCTGCTGGAGCTGAGCGGCAGCCTGACCGAAGCCCGGGCCACCCAGGTGGCGCGTTATTTGCCGCTGGGCATTGGCCAGCACACCCGGGCCTGGGTGCAGCGGGCGGTGCAGGCGGGGGTGCTGCGGGATGTCAACTTCCGCGTCAAAGGTGACTTGTGGGACTTTCCTTACGTCAACAAGCGTGACGGTGAATTCCGCATTGCCACCCGGGTGCAAGACGCCACGCTGGCGCCGGTGCCGTCGGTCTTGCCAGGCGGCACCGAGCCGGCTTGGGACTCCCCCTGGCCGGCCATCGGCAATGTCAGCGGTGAGCTGGTGTTTGAGCGCAATGCGATGGAATTTCGCCAAGCCAGCGGCCGCTTGTGGGGCTTGGTGCTGAGCGATGTGCAGGGCCGCATCCGCGAGCTGTCGGACAAGGCCTTGTTGGAGGTGGATGGCCAGGTGCATGGCCCGGCGGCTGACCTGCTGCGCTACCTCAACACCACCCCGCTGGGCGCTTGGACCGGTGACGCGCTGGCCCAGGCCACGGCCAGCGGCGCGGCTGACTTGAAGCTGCAACTCAACATCCCATTGGGCAGCACCAGCCGGATTGGCGAAGCCCAAGTCAAGGCCAGCGTGCAACTGGCCGGCAATGATTTGCGGCTGGCGCCCGACGGCCTGCTGCTGCCCAATGCGCGCGGCCGCATTGAGGCCACCCACAAAGGGGTGCAGGTCAGTGCGCTGCGCAGCCAACTGGCCGGCGGTGATGCGCTGATTGAGGGTGGCACCCAGCCCGATGGTGGTCTGCGCTTCAACGTGGCCGGCAGCGCCACGGCCGACGGCCTGCGGCGCTGGGCTGACGCAGGCGCGCTGGCGCGCCTGGCCGCGCATCTTCAAGGCCAGGCCAACTACAAGGCGCAAGTGGATGTGCGCCCCGGCCAGCTGGACTGGCAGCTCAGCAGCGGCCTCACCGGCATGGCCATCAACCTGCCCGCACCGCTGCGCAAGCTGGCCGATACCAGCCTGCCGCTGCACCTCAGCGTGTCCGGCCAGCCCGAGTGGCTGCGGCTGGAACTGGGCCTGCTGCAAGCCCAGCTGCAACTGGACCGCAGCCCCGGCGGCCTGCGGGTGCCGCGCATGGCAGCGGCCTACAACAGCGCCCTGCCCGAGCCGGTGCCCGGTGGCCGCGTGGTGCTGGCCGTGCCGCAGTTGGATGCCGATGCCTGGCAGGCCTTGGACCTGGCGGCGGCACCGCTTGTTGCGCCGCCTGCCGGTGCTGCCGCACCCGCTGCCGCACCGGTGGCCACCGCCGCCACCGCGCAAGACACCGGCTGGTTGCCGCAATCGGTGCAGCTCAAGACACCGGACCTGCTGGTGGGTGGCCGCCGCCTGACCGGTGTCAACCTGGCGCTGCAGCGCCTGATCACGCCCGGCGACGAAGGCTGGCGGGTACAGGGCAGTGCCGACCAGGCCGCCGGCACGCTGGACTACCGTGAGCCGCGTGCTGTTGGCAGCCCGGGCGGCGGCCCGGGCGGTGCCGGTGCCGGCCGCATCCGGGCCAGGTTGTCGCGCCTGTCATTGCCGCAGGCCGGAGCGGACGTGGTGACCGAATCGGTGGCCGACCTGCTGGAACGCAGCCGCGCCAGCAGCGTGCCGGCGCTGGACATCGAGGTGCAAGACTTTGAGCTGCGTGGCCACAAACTGGGCCAGTTGACAGTGCAGGCGGTGAACCGCGCGGGGTCCGTCGCCAACGCCGGCCCAGGCCTTGGCCAGACTGCCGACCTGCGCAGCGCCTGGCTGCTGCAGCGGCTGGACCTGAAAAACGACGATGCTGACCTGAGCGCCACCGGCCAGTGGCAAGCCCTGGCTGGCCAGGCCCAGCGCCGCATGGGGCTGGACTTCACCCTCAACGTCAAAAAAGGCGGTGCGCTGCTGCAGCGCCTGGGGTTGGGCGCAGGTCTGAAAGGGGCTGACGGCACGGTCACCGGCAAGCTGGCCTGGTTGGGCTCACCGCTGGCGTTTGACCTGCCCACCCTGGGCGGCACGCTGGGGCTCAATTTGGTGCGGGGCCAGTTTTTAGAGCTGGACCCCGGGGCCGCCAGGCTGCTGGGCGTGCTCAGCCTGCAGGCCTTGCCACGCCGGCTGATGTTGGACTTCAGCGATGTATTGCAGGCCGGTTTTGCCTTTGACAGCCTGACCGGCGAGGTGCAGATTGAGCGCGGTGTGGCCCGCACCGACACCCTGCGCATCCGCGGCCCACAAGCCACGCTGTTGATGGCTGGCCAGGCCGACATTGCCCGCGAGACCCAAGACCTGCATGTGGTGGCCGTGCCCGAGCTCAACACCGCCAGCGCCTCACTGGCCTATGCCGCCATCAACCCGGCCATCGGCCTGGGCGCGTTTGTAGGCCAGTGGTTGTTGCGTGAGCCGCTGCGCCAGGTCAGCGCCAGAGAGTTCCGCATCACCGGCAGTTGGGACGACCCCAAGATGGAGCGGGTGGCGCGTGGCCTGCTGGTGCCGCTGCCGGCGGCGGCGGTGGCCGGGGTGGATGCAACACCGGCCCGCGCGGCCGCGAATGCTGCCGCGACGGCCGCTGCCAATGCCGCTGCGAATGCCGCCGCGATTGCTGCCGCGACGGCCGCCGCGAACGCTGCAACAGCACCCAAGCCCGCCGCATCCGGGCCATGATGCCGGCTTGCCCTGCCGCCCCTCACCACCCCTGCCGCCATGACCACCTCCCTGCACATTGCCGCCCTGCAAATGGTCTCCACACCCGACGTGGCGCGCAACCTGGCGGCGGCCGGCCGGCTGATGGCGCAGGCCGCCGACGCCGGTGTACGGCTGGTGGCGCTGCCCGAATACTTTTGCCTGCTGGGCCGCAGTGACCGCGACAAGCTGGCCATTGCCGAGGCACCCGGCGATGGCCCGATCCAGGCTTTTCTTGCGGAGGCCGCGCAACGGCTGGGTTTGTGGGTGGTGGGCGGCACCCTGCCCCTGCGCACCGCAGACCCGCAGCGGGTGCGCAACAGTTGCACCGTGTGGGCGCCAGACGGCCACCTGGCCGCGCGTTACGACAAGATCCACCTGTTTGCCTTTGACAACGGCCAGGAGTGTTACGACGAAGGCCGGGTGCTGGAGGCCGGCAACACCCCGGTGGCGCTGGACATTGACGGCTGGCGCGTGGGCTTGTCGGTCTGTTACGACCTGCGTTTCCCCGAGCTGTACCGCCGCTTGATGGCCCCGCCGTGTGACCTGCTCCTGGTGCCCTCGGCCTTCACCCACACCACCGGCCAGGCGCATTGGGAGTTGCTGCTGCGCGCCCGCGCCGTGGAGAACCAGTGTTATGTGCTGGCCCCGGCCCAGGGCGGCCTGCATGACAACGGCCGCCGCACCTGGGGCCACAGCCTGCTGGCTGACCCCTGGGGCGAACTGCTGGCCGTGCAGCCCGAAGGCGAGGCGGTGGTGGCCGGTGTGCTGCAGCGTGACCGGCTGGCCGCAGTGCGCCAGCAACTGCCGGCACTGGCGCACCAGCGCCTCAGCACCGGCCGCTGAACAGGCCTCTGCGACACTCACGATTTGTTACAAAAACGGCCCGCCATGTCCACCTCTGCAGTCCCGCCCACGCCCTTGCCCGTCCCCCGTTTTGACACGTTTTACCGCCACGCCGAGCTGACCGCCCTGCTGCAAGCCTATGTGGACGCCAGGCCAGGCCTGGTGCAATTGCGCTCACTGGGCAAGAGCTTTGAAGGCCGTGACATCTGGCTGGTGGTGTTGACCAACGTGGCCACCGGTGCCGATGTGGACAAGCCCGCGTTTTGGGTGGACGGCAACATCCACGCCGGCGAGCTGACCGCGTCCACCGCCTGCCTGTACTGGCTGCACCAGTTGGTGCTGGGTCATGGCACCGATGCCAACGTGACCCAGTTGTTGGACACCCGGGTCATCTACCTGTGCCCGCGCCTCAACCCTGATGGTGCCGAGCTGGCGCTGGCCGACAAACCGCGCTACATCCGCTCGTCCACCCGCAACTACCCGTTTGATGAAGCGCCGATCGAGGGCCTGACGGCGGAGGACGTTGACGGTGATGGCCGGGTGCTGCACATGCGCATGCCTGACCCGCACGGCACCTGGAAGTGCCACCCGCAAGACGCCCGGCTGATGATCCCGCGTGAGCCGGGTGAGTTTGGCGGCAGTTATTACCGGGTGATGCCCGAAGGCACGCTGCACCACTACGACGGCCTGCAAGTCAAGGTCAACCCCGACCGCGAGGGGCTGGACCTGAACCGCAATTTCCCGTCCATGTGGCGGCAGGAGTTTGAGCAGACCGGCGCCGGCCCTTACCCCACCAGCGAGCCCGAGGTGCGGGCGATGGTGGATTTTGTCGTCAAGCACCCCAACATCGGCGCGGCGGTCAGCTTCCACACCCACTCGGGCGTGATCCTGCGGCCCATGGGCACCATGAGCGACGAGCAGATGACGCCCGAGGATTTGTGGATCATCAAACGCTTGTCGGCACTGGGTGAAAAGCTCACCGGCTACCCCGCCATCAGCACTTACCACGACTTCAAATACCACCCGAAGGAAGTCATCACCGGCACCCAGGACTGGTTGTACGAGCACCTGGGCGCGTTGTTCTGGACGGTGGAAATCTGGGCCCCCAACAAAGAGGCCGGCATCACCGATTACGACTATGTGCATTGGTACCGCGACCACCCGCCCGAGGACGACCTGAAACTGATCCAGTGGAGCGACAAAGAGTGCAACGGCCTGGCCCATGTCGATTGGTACCCCTACCGCCACCCGCAGCTGGGCATGGTGGAGCTGGGTGGTTGGGACCGGCTGAACTACTGGCGCAACCCGCCGCCCCACCTGCGTGAGCGTGAGGCGGCGCGTTTCCCGGCCTGGCTGACGCAAATTGGTTTGAGCCTGCCCAAACTGGAGCTGCTGCGCGCCGAGGTGCGCTCACTCGGGGGTGACACCTGGCGGATCCGGTTTGCGGTGGCCAACGCCGGCTACCTGCCCAGTTATGTGACCAAGCGCGCGCTGGAACGCAAGACCGTGCGTGGTGTGGTGTTTGAGCTGCACCCGCCAGCAGGCGTGACATTGCAGACCGGCAAACACCGCATCGAGGGTGCGCAGCTAGAGGGCCACGGCCCCAAGAGCTCACTGCAGGCGTTTTTGCCCAACCGTGAGATCACCGCAGACCGGGCCGTGGCCGAGTGGGTGGTGATCGCCAAGCGCGGCACCCGCATTGCCCTGACCGCCAGCGCCGACCGCGCCGGCACGGTGCGCACCGAGGTCACGCTGGACTGATGCGCTTGGGCGCGCTGTCCTGCCCGCCCTGCCTGCCCTGCGGTAAGCCCAGCCGCCCAGCGCCAACAAGCCGCTGAGCAGCAGCAGCCGGTTGCCGGGCTCGGGCACGGCGGGTGTGGGCGCGTCGATCAAGCTGCCACCGCCCAGCGCCACGCTGCCACCGGCATAAGCTGCGGCAGCGCCCACAACGCCCCCCGCACCGGCACCGGCACCTGAAGTACCCAGCAGCGCACCCAGACCACCGTCAACCGGTGCAATGGCCCCGGCCAGCGCGCCCACCGGGTCCACAACGGCGGTGTTGGCGCTGATCTGCCCGGCCGGCAAGGCGGCGAATGGCCCGTCTGCTGGCCCGCCTGCTGGCCCGTCTGAAAGCCCACCCGGCAGCCCACCCGCCTGTCCATCAACCACCGCCCCGCTGGCAGCGGCCGGGCTGCCGTCTGTCCGCTCGGCCAGGCCTGGTGCGCCCGCCAAACCTGCCGGCGCAGCGCCAGGTGCAGCGCCAGGCACAGCGCCACCCACACCGCCAGCCGCCGCCACACCACCATCCGGCCCACTGCCGGTGCGGGTGCTGCCGCCGATGCGGCTGATGCGGCTGACGTTGCGGCACACCGTGGGCACCAGAATGCAGTGGCTGGCCTCGCAATACACCAGACCACGCTCTTGCGCATTGCGGGCCCACTGCGCCCGGTTGACTGTGGCGCAGACCTGGCCACTGCCAAAGTGCATGTCGCGGATCTCGGGCCGGTACAGCGCGTTGCCGCTGATCGCATCGCGGCCAATGCTGACGATCTCGTCATAGGCCCGGTTGGCCATGCGCGCCTGCAACCGGGCCCGCACTGGTGCCGGGATGTCGCGGTAGCGGTCCACCGCCGCCACCAGGTCGCCCATGAAGGGTTTGTCGCCGGGTTGGTCCCAGCTGCAGCGTGCCACTGTGGTGCTGGCAGTGCGGGTGTGTTGCGCCACAGGCACTGCGGCGGCGGCGGCGGGTGCGGTGGCCAGCAAGGCGACAAGGGCCAAAGGCATCACGGGGGTCCGGAGTGGGCAGAAGGCCACACTGTACCCAAAGTGCTAACGCAGACCGTGGTGGGCAGCCATCCCCGGTTTATGGGGTAGGCGCATGCTGTTCGTGGGGGGGGGGCAGCCGGCGCCGTCAGGCGCTTGTCGGGTTCAAGCCGTGGCCTGGTTCAAACGGTCGTTCGCGGCGTCCAGCGCCCGCAGCAGGGCAGCACGCAGGCGCTGCGGGTCCACCGGCTTGCTGAGGAAATCTGTCATGCCGATGGCCGCAGCCTGGCTGCGCTCGCTGACCAGTGCGGCAGCGGTCAACGCGATCACCGGCAACTGGTGGGGCGTGTACTGCTGGCGCAGCAGCGCGGTGGCCTCAAAGCCGCTCATGCCGGGCATTTGCAGGTCCATCAACACAGCGTCAAAGTGCCGGCCAGCGGCGGCCTCTTGTGCCACGGCGGCCAGGGCCTGGCCACCGTCAGCAGCCTCGGTCACCTGCACACCCCACTGCGCCAGCAGGGCGCTGCCGATCAGCATGTTCACCGCGTTGTCCTCCACCAGCAGCACGCGTGCGCCGCGCAGGCGCTGGTGGTCGTCGACCGGCCCGGCGCTGTCGGCCAGGACGGCTTGCACCGGCAGCGCCGGCAGTGGCAGCTCGGCGTGGAAACAACTGCCCACCCCGGCCTGGCTGCGCAAGCCCACCGTGCCGCCCATCAACTGGGCCAGTTCGCGGCAGATAGACAGCCCCAGCCCGCTGCCGCCATAACGCCGGGTGGTGGACGTGTCGGCCTGGGTGAAGGGCTCAAACAGCCGCGCCTGGGTGGCCGGGTCAATGCCGGGACCAGTGTCATGCACTTCCATGCGCACCGTGTCGGCATGACTGGCCGGGCTGGCCTGGCCGCGCGCGTCATGCGGATCCGGCGGGGCCAACACCACCAGCCGGACGCTGCCGCTGGCGGTGAACTTCAGCGCGTTGTGCAAAAAATTGGCCAAGATCTGCCGCACCCGCAGTGCGTCACCCAACACCCAGGTGGGCACGGCCGGGTCAATTTGCACCGCCAGCCGCAAGCCCGCTTGCTCGGCCAGCGCAGCAAAGCCCAGCTGCAATGAGCGCAGCAGCGCCAGCAGGTCAAACGGGGCGGTCTCCAGCACCAGTTTGCCGGCCTCGATCTTGGCCACATCCAGGACGTCAGACAGGGTGGCGGCCAACACATCGGCGCTGTCCACGATCTGGTCCAGATACTGCTGGCGGCGGGTGGCGTCCAGCCCGGGCTGGCGTGCCAACCTGGCCAGGCCCAGCACCCCATTCAGCGGCGTGCGAATCTCATGGCTGGTATTGGCCAGAAACGCACTTTTGGCGCGGCTGGCGGCTTCCGCCGCGTCGCGGGCGCGGGCCAGCTCTTGCTCGGCCTGGCGGGTGCCGGTCACGTCTTCGGCAATCCAGATGGTGCCGCTGGCGCCGGGGTCAGCCGGGTCGATGGCCTTGGCGCGCAGCCGCATCAAAAACTGGCTGCTGTCGCGCCGCAGGCCGGTGCGCTCCACGTCCACCCCCTCACCCTGCAGCAGCGCCGGGCCCACCTCGCGGCTGAGGGCGTCGTAGTCGGCCTCGTCCGCCCAGACTGCGCGGCCGGGTTGGCCCACCAGGGTGCCGGTGGGCCAGCCGAACATGCGCTCAAACTGGGCGTTGGCCAGCACAAACCGCCGGTCACGGGTGAAGGCAATGCCCACCGACGCATTGGCCAGAATGGCCTCACGCTCCAGCCGTATCCGGGTGGCCTCGGACATGTCCCGGCCGTTGAGCAGCAGGTAGCGCTGGCCCTCGCTGTCAAACCGGGTGCCCGACAACAGCACCGGCACCACCCGGCCATGGCGGGTGACAAATGGGATCAAGCGGTCTTGCACCACACCATGCACCTGGATGGCCTGCAGCAGGCTGGCCCGGTCAGCCGGGTTGTGCCACAGGCCCAGCGACAGGGCGGTTTGGCCCGCCAGCTCTGCATCGCTGTAGCCCAGCAGGCGCTCAAAGCTGTGGTTGACCATGGCATACCGGCCGGTGCCCAGATCAGAGACGGTGATGATGTCCGGGCTGAGCGACACCACCCGGTCCAACAGCGCCTGGGAGCGGGCCAGCGCCTGGCGCGCCAGGTGCGCGGCGGTGACCTCACGCGCCACACCCCAGTAGCCCAAAAAGCCGCCCTGTGGGTCCAGGTGCGGCTCAGCGCTGCCCAAAAAATGGCGCTGCAGGCCATCGGTCTCGTGCCAGCAAAACGGCAGGTCGCGCAGCGGACGGCGGGCGGCGGTGTCGGCGCGCAGGGCGTCCAGGCCGGCAGCGTCCAGCGTCAGGCGGGGCAAATCCCACAGCAGGCCACCCAGGGCCACCGGCGCCGGCTCAAACTGGCCGTTGGCGCTGCGGCGTGAGATTTGGCGCAAGCGCAGCGCGGCGTCGGTCTCCCAGTAGGCGCTGGTGGCCATGCCCAGCAGGGCGCTGAAGCGTTGCTCACGGGCGGCGGCGGCTTGCAGATGCCCGGCCAGCAGCCTGGCAAAGATGCGGCCCAGCAGCGCGCCCGTGCCCACGGCGGCCAGCGCACCCAGCAGGCGGCGCAGCAGATGGGCCACGCCATTCGGGCCGGGCAGCCAGCCCGCCAACTCGGCGCCGGCCAGCCCCAGCACCACGGCCAGTGCCAACAGCAGCGCCGCCAAACCGGCACGCCGGCTGCCCAGGGTGTTGACCACAAACACCAGCAGGCCAAAAAACAGCAGGCCAGGCACCTGCACCCCCCAGCCGCTGGCCCAGCCGGTGCCGCCAATCAGCAGCAGCGTGGCCAACACCATCGGCGCCAGGGCCTGCCTGGCGCGCAGCGGCGGCAGGCGCAGCCCCGCCAGGCACAACAGCAGCAGTCCCAGGTAAGCCAGCAGCAGCGGCGCACGTGGGCCACTCAGGTCGGGCATGCCCAGCACCAGCAAGGCCAGCCCCGCCACCCCAGACAGCACCGCACCCACACCAAACAGCGTGCGCAAAAAGGTGTGCTGCATGGCGCCATGCAGGTCTTGCACAGGTGGGGACGGGAGAGCGGCAGAAACCACGGCAGGGGCAACGGGGACGGCAGGACGGCGCTGCAGTGTCGCAGGCGGCCGTGCTGGGATGGCGTTAGCCGCGCGCCGCGTTCAGCGCCAAGCGGGTGCTGTTGGCCGCAGCGCGTGCGGCCTGGGCAAAGTCAGCGCCTGCCGATGCGTACAACACCGCCCGCGAGCTGCTGACGATGATCGGCCCGGTGGTGTGGCCGCCTGTTTGGCCGGCGCTGCCCTGCCAACCGGCACGCACCGTGGCCGCCGCATCCCCGCCCTGCGCGCCCACCCCGGGGATCAACAACGGCAGCGTGGGCGCCAGCGCCCGCACCCGGGCAATCTCGGCCGGGTAGGTGGCGCCCACCACCAGGCCCAGCCGGCCGCTCTGGTTCCACGGGCCGGCGGCCAGGCGGGCGATGTGTTCAAACAGCAGCTCGCCAGGCCCGCCGTCGGCGCTGTCAGGCGGCGTGGCCAGCCGCTGCGCCTGCAAATCACTGCCACCCGGGTTGCTGGTGCGGCACAGCAGGATCAGGCCTTTACCGTCGTAGGCCAGATAGGGCGCTATCGAGTCAAAACCCATGAAGGGCGAGAGTGTCACTGCGTCGGCCTGGTAACGCTCAAACGCCTCGGCCGCGTACTGCTGGGCAGTGCTGCCGATGTCGCCACGCTTGGCGTCCAGGATCACCGGCACCTGTGGCGCCACGCGGTGGATGTGATGGATGAGCCGCTCCAGCTGGTCCTCGGCCCGGTGCGCTGCAAAGTAGGCAATCTGCGGCTTGAAGGCGATCACCTGGTCGGCGGTGGCGTCCACAATTGCCGCGCAAAAATCAAAGATGCGGCGGGCATCATCCTGCCACGGGGCCGGGAACTTGGCCGGCTCCGGGTCCAGGCCGACACACAACATCGACTGGTTGGCTTTTTCGGCGGCCAGCAGTTGGGGGATGAAGTTCATGGGCAGGTCTTTCGCGCGCAGTGGCAGCGGGATTACAGGCGCAGCACCTTGGTGCTTTCTTCGCCAAACTGGCTGATCACCCGCACCGCCACGCGGCGGCCCGGAGTCAGCGGGATGGGGTGGGAGCGCAGGCCGTAGACCCGCTCAAACGCCTCGTCGTCAATCTCCAGCTTGAGCGTGCGCTCCAGCTTGGATTTGGCCGAGGCCACGGCCAGCCCCGACAAGCCGCGTTTGAACTTGTCGAACTCGTCTTGCTCACCACCGCAGAAAAACACCTGCCGGGCCATGAAGTTGGCGCCGTCGTAGTGGTCGTCCACCATCCAGTAGGCAATGTCGGCGGCGTTGCGGGGTTTCACTTCGTCGGTGATCGGGTCATACAAGTCCAGGCCACGAATCTCGATCACCACGGCCGGCGCACCGCCAGGCAAGCGCACCGGGTCGGCATGGATGTCGGGCTCGCCAATCGTCACAAAGCTGGCGGCTTTTTTGTCTTTCTTGATCAGCCCGTCCTGCATCAGGTCATCGTGCATGCGCACCTTGGTGACCTCAAAACTGCCTACTTTCAGCGTCACGCTGCGGTTGTCCACATCGCTCTCAAAACCAAAGCCCAGAATCACCAGCCAGTCGGCATCGGCGCGGCGCCGGCAGGCCAGGATGGCGTCATTCACCGCCTTTTTACTCACCGTGCCAAATTGCGGGCCGATGTGCAGATAAGCCTTGCGCTCACCGCCGGCCGCGCCATACCAGCCCTCGGCATGCAGTGCGCCGCCGTCACCCATTTGCTCATTGATCACGTCCACCCGGTTGAACACGGCGGTTTCGTTCTTCAAGCCATTTTTGATGCCGGCGTGTTTGAGGTGTTCAAACACCCGGTCGGTGAAACGCTGGATGTTGTCCATGCCGCTGTTGGCCGCAGCAATCAGCTCGGGCGCCAGTGGCTCAAAGCTTTGCAGGGTTTCAACGGTGAAGGGGCCGGCCACACGCAGGCGCTTTTTGTCCACCTCGGGCTGGTCAAACAGGGTTTCGGTTTCGGCCGGCTCGTTGTTGGCAATGGATTTGAGGGTGATGTGCGGCACCTT
>JAYVLI010000202.1:0-2621 GCA_043759535.1 Betaproteobacteria bacterium
GCGACTTTTTGGACGACCTGCGCAGCCGCTACCAGGTCATCATCTTGTCTGACACCTTTTATGAATTTGCCGACCCGATGATGCGGCAACTGGGCCGGCCTACGCTGTTTTGCCACAAGCTGGTGATCGATGCGGACGGCTTTGTGGCCGACTACACGCTGCGCCAACCCAACCAGAAAGCGCATGCCGTCAACGCGCTCAAAAGCCTCAACTACCAGGTGATTGCCGCCGGTGATTCGTACAACGACACCGGCATGCTGGGCGCGGCCGACGCGGGGTTTTTTATCCACCCACCCGAGACCATCGTGGCGCAATTTCCGCAGTACCCGGTCAACCGCAGCTACCCAGAGCTGAAGGCCAGCATCGACGGTGCCGCAGCGCGGCTGCTGGCCGCCTGAGGCGGCGGCTGCTGTGTTAACGCGCCAGCGCTGGCACTGCCAGCACACAGCGCTGGGCCTGGCACACCGCACCCGGGTCAGGCTGGTAGCGGCAGTTGCCCACCATGCCGCTGGTCGCATTGCGCTGCTTGGCCAGGGTGGTCAATTTTTCGGCCCAGGCCGGCAACTGCGCCGCCTGCGGGCTGTTGGTGGACCAGGCCCACCACTGCTCGGGGCCACCACAGGCCTTTTCACCCACGGCCAGACTGCGGCATTGCGCATCACTGCTGCAGGTTGCGTCCCCAATGCCGACCTTGATGCGGGCCAGCAGTGCGGCTTCATCACCCGCAGCCGGCGCGGCGGCGGGCTGGGCCTGGCAGGCACTCAGCAACAGCATCAAGGCGCCGCAGCACAGGCTGCGTTGCAGGCAAGCCAGGTGGCGCCGGGCAGGATGGTGAAAACGGGTCATTGGCAACTCCAGGGCCAGCGGTCGGGTGCCGCAGGCAAGCCGCGCATCTTGCCGCAAGCACAGTGCTGCCCGTGTTGCGCTGGCGTTGCGTTGCCGTTGCGCCGGCGTTGCGCCAGTGCGGCATGCACCGCACAAGACCCGCCGCCAGCCAAGCCCAGTGGCGCTGTTGCATGATTGCGACATGACGCCTTTATCCGTGCTGGACCTCGCCCCCATCGTTGACGGCAGCGACGCTGCCACCGCCTTGCGCAACACCCTGGACCTGGCGCAACACGCTGAAGCGTGGGGCTACCGCCGCTACTGGCTGGCCGAGCACCACAACATGGACGGCGTGGCGTGCTCAGCCACCGCCGTGCTGATCGGCCATGTGGCGGGCGGCACGCGCAGCATCCGGGTGGGCTCGGGTGGGGTGATGCTGCCCAACCACGCTCCGCTGGTGATTGCCGAACAATTTGGCACCCTGGCCACGCTGTACCCCGGCCGCATCGACTTGGGGCTGGGCCGCGCACCCGGCACCGACCAGCAAACCGCCCGCGCCCTGCGGCGCCAGATGACGGCCAGTGAGGACGACTTTCCACAAGACGTGCTGGAGCTGCAGGCCTACCTGGCCGCACCCCAGCCGGGCAAGCCCGCCGCGCAGGTGCGTGCCATCCCCGGCATCAGCACCCAGGTGCCCATCTGGCTGCTCGGGTCCAGCCTGTACAGCGCCCAACTGGCCGCCTACCTGGGCCTGCCGTTTGCGTTTGCGTCCCACTTTGCGCCCGACCTGCTACTGCAGGCCATGGAGATTTACCGCAACACCTACCGCCCATCGGCTGACTGGCCCGAGCCCCACGCCATGGTCGGCTGCAACGTGATCGTGGCCGACACGGACGACGAAGCTGCCCACCTGTTCACCTCCATCCAGCAGCGCTTTTTGGGCATGCAGCGTGGTGTGCGCGGCCCCCTGCCCCGGCCCATCAGCCGGGCCGAGATGGACACGCTGTGGACGCCGCGTGAAAAAGACGGCGTGGGGAGGATGCTGACGGCCAGCGCAGTGGGTTCACCCAACACGGTGCGGCGGCAACTGGAGGCGCTGATTGAACGCACCGGTGCCAGTGAGCTGATCGTGGCGGGGGCGGTGCATGACCATGCGGCGCGCTTGCGGTCGTATGAATTGCTGGCGGGCTTGGCGGTGGTTTGAGTAACTCGGCCGGGTGCTGATAAAGCACCTCCACAGCACCGGCTTTGGCATGCACCAGCACGGCCGATACAGCCGATCAAGGTCCCATCTGCTTGCGGTAAGCCGCTGCGGCTTGGTGCAGACGCGCACCGGGCTGCGGCGGGTTGAGCAGCGCTGCGACAAACGCTATTTGCTCCGTGCGGCTCAAGTTGATGGATTCCTGGGCGCCGCACTGCTGGGCGTCGCCGCACCTTACCGCCGGCTCAGGCCGACCACCACGCCGCCGCATCACCCCACCCACCGCCGCGCATTGGCAAACATCCGCTGCCAGGCACTGCGCTGCAGCGCATCCCCCGTTGTCCAGCTCATCTGCAGATGCCGCAACACCCGCTCAGGGTGGGGCATCAGCGCGGTGAAGCGGCCGTCCGGCGTGGTGACTGCCGTCAGGCCGCCGGGGCTGCCGTTCGGGTTGAAGGGATAGGCCTCGGCTGCTTGGCCGGCGTGGTCCACAAAACGCATGGCCTGCTGCACCTGGGCCGCATCACCACGCTGCGAGAAATCCGCAAAGCCTTCACCGTGCGCCACCGCGATGGGCAGGCGGCTGCCGGCCATG
>JAYVLI010000203.1:0-2654 GCA_043759535.1 Betaproteobacteria bacterium
CACGATCTTTTCGCCAAACAGCGTGGGCAAGGTCGAGACCCGGAAGTCGATCGCCTTGTTGCCAAACTTCATCTTCATGCGGCCGTCTTGCGGCACACGCTTTTCTGAGATGTCGAGCCGGCTGATGACCTTGATGCGCGAGGCCAGTTTTTCTTTGATGGCGATGGGCGGTTGGGTGATTTCACGCAGCTCACCGTCCACCCGAAAACGCACCCGGTAGGTGTATTCGTAGGGCTCAAAGTGCAGGTCGGATGCACGCAGGTTGATCGCGTCAATCAGCATCTTTTGCAGAAAGCGCACCACCGGCGCGTCTTCAACTTCCTGCACCACCTCGGTGGATTCCACCGCGCCCTGGTCGTCGTTGACGTCGAACTCAAAGTCCTCGGCGGTCAGCGCTTCCAGCGTCTCATTGGCGGTATTGCCCTGCACCTCCATCAGGCGCGCCAACTTGTCGTACTCAACAATCACCCACTCGGGCGACAACTGGGTGGCGAACTTGATGCGCTCTACCGCCTCTTGGTCGGTGGGGTCGGCGCCGCCGATAAACAGGCGGTTACCGCGCCGGCCCAGCAGCACCAACTGGTATTGCGCGGTCAGCTTGATATCGACCAGGCCCTTGGGCAGGCGGTCAATGTCCACCGCTGCCAAATCAATCAGCGGCAGCGCAAGTGAGGCGGACAACGTGTGCGCCAAATCGGCTGCCGACACCGCGCCGGACGCGATCACGGCGGCGATGAAGCTGATCTTGCGCTCACGCGCCGACTTGGCCAGATCCTCAGCGGCCCTGCTGCCCAACTTGCCGGCATGCACAAGAACCCTCGCCACACCGGAGAGGGAGGATTGCGGGATTTCGACCAGAGTTTCCAAGGCGGATTCAGTGCGCTCGCGGCGGGCGGTGAAGCCATGTTCACCGCTCAGTCGCGCACTTTAACCGCAAGAAACGGCGCAGCTTGGGGCGTAGTTCACGGCCTGCGGTGGCAGCTGTCAGTGGCTGAAACAAACCGGGATTTGGTCGGGGTGAGAGGATTCGAACCTCCGGCCTCTACGTCCCGAACGTAGCGCTCTACCAGGCTAAGCTACACCCCGATGGTGCGGACCACGCACGCCAACAACTTGGCGGGGATCCTGACACTGGTGCGCTGAGCAGGTGCTCAACGCCAGTGCTGTTGGCCTCAATCGGTCAAGACGAACGCTCAACCGATCGAGCACACAATTCTAACAGCGCATTTTTTGCCGCTGAATCGGGCAGGGCGGACAACGCATCGCGTGCTTTGTCGGCCTCGGCGCTGGCAGCGTCCCGCGTGGCTTGCAGTGCGCCGGTGCGCCGCACAATGGCCAGGATTTCATCCAGACGCGCGTTTTCACCGTGCTCGATGGCGTGGCGCATCAGCAGGCGCTCGGCGTCTGTGCAGCGGGCCATGGCCACCAGCAGCGGCAAGGTGGGCTTGCCTTCACGCAGATCATCCCCCACGTTTTTGCCCAACGCGTGGGTGTCGCCTTCGTAGTCCAACAAGTCGTCCACCAACTGGAATGCCGTGCCGAGCGAGCGGCCATAGTCAGCGCAAGCATCTTCCACCCGGCTGTTGGCCCCGGCCAGCACGGCGCCCAGGCGGGCACTGGCTTCAAACAGTTTGGCGGTTTTGTAGCGGATGACACGCAGGTAATCGTCCACCGCCAGGTCGGGGTCGTGCATGTTCATCAGTTGCAACACCTCGCCCTCGGCGATGGTGTTGGTGGCGTCGGCCAGCACCTCCAGCACCCGCATGCGGTTCACGCTGACCATCATCTGGAAGGCACGCGAGTACAAAAAATCACCCACCAACACGCTGGCAGCATTGCCAAACAGCGCGTTGGCGGTCTCGCGGCCCCGCCGCAGTGAGGATTCGTCGACCACGTCGTCATGCAGCAGGGTGGCGGTGTGGATGAATTCAACCGTGGCGGCCAGCTCAAAGCGCTCAGGCCCGGTAAAGCCCAGCGCGTCGGCAAACAGCAATACCAGTCGGGGCCGGATGCGCTTGCCACCGGCGCTGACGATGTAGTGCGAAATCTGGTTGACCAGGGCCACATCGGACGCCAACCGTGTTGTGATCACCTCATCCACCTTGCGCATGTCGCCCGCTAGCGGGTCAGCGGCGGCCGATGCGGAAGCGGGGAGATCGGTCACGGTGGTCTGGTCTGGGAGCACGACCAAATTATAGGGAGGCGCCAGCCGGCATCTGCCCGGTGAGGCCGCAGCACTGCGCAACAGCGATGGCTGGAAGCTGGCTTCTGGCTATAATCTTGAGTTCTCTCGGGTTTTTGACGGCGAGAAGAGATGGGTAGATTGAACACTGATTGAAACACGGCCCAGCGCAACCGCGCTCAGGCCAACAGCAAAGGCACTTATGTACGCGCTCATAAAAGCCGGTGGCAAGCAATTCAAGGTTGCAGCCGGCGAAAAAATCAAGGTAGAACAGATAGCAGCGGACGTGGGCCAAGAGATCGTGATCGACCAGGTTCTGGCAGTCGGCAGCGGCGCAGAATTGACGATCGGGACTCCCTTGGTGGCCGGCGCGACGGTGACTGCCACCGTGGTGTCGCACGGCAAGCACGACAAGGTGCGCATCTTCAAGATGCGTCGCCGCAAGCACTATCAGCGGCATGGCGGCCATCGC
>JAYVLI010000204.1:0-6125 GCA_043759535.1 Betaproteobacteria bacterium
ACGCAACAAAAGATTATGGCATCGCCACTTTGGCCAACCGGCTGGCGACAAGCCGAACCGGCCACAACGACAGCAACGACCTCAGGCCGCCGGCAACAAGCGCTCGATGGTCTCGATCAACTGCAGCGGGCTGAAGGGCTTGATCAGGTACTCGTCAGCACCGGCCTGCTGGCCGGCGTCACGGTCCTTGGTGTGACCACGGGCGGTCAACAACACCACCCGGGTGGCCTGCAGCGCGGGGTGGGCGCGCACCTGAGCACAGACCTGCAGGCCGTCCAGCTCACCCGGCATCATCACGTCCAGCAACATCAGGTCGGGCGTGGTTGTGATGGCCACGCGCAGACCATCCACCCCGTTGGCCGCCTCGTGGATCTCGTAGGGCTCAAATTCGAGCGTCATGCGGATCAGCTTGCGGATGTCGGCCTGGTCTTCAACGATCAACACACGCTTCATGGCAGCAACCCGGCCCGACGGCGCTTGGCGCTTTGCACGCGTCAGGCCACGGTTGCCAGCGCAGCGATGCGGTCCCTCACCAAGACCTCAAGCTCGTCAAACGGCACCGGTTTGTAAAACACCCGCACGCCGGCAGGTAAACCACCACGGCGCTCAATCTCCACCGGCGACAGCGCCGTAACCACCACGATGTCCATGTCGGCAAAAGCCTCACCCACACCGCGCAGCGACGCAATCATCTTGAAGCCATCCATGCCAGGCATGTTCAGGTCGGTGATCAGCAGATCGGGGCAATGTTGGCCCATGCGCAACAGCGCCTCGAAACCGTTGGTTGCGGGTGTCACGGCCACCGGCAAATCCCAGTTCTTGATCACCATGGTGAACAGGCGCAGTAGCTCGGGCTCGTCCTCCACCACCATCAGCCGCAACTGCGACTCAGCAGCGGGCAAGGGTGCGGGCGCGGTGGGGGCATCACCCGACAGGGCAGCGGTGCGTTCTCCGATCAGCCGCTCAACAGCCAATCGCGAAATGCGCCGGTGGCCGCCTGCGGTTTTCCAGGCTGGCAACACGCCACCCTCGACCCACAGTTGCACCGTGCGCAGCGCCACGCCGAGCCGCTCAGCGGCCTCGCGGGTCGACAGGACATCATCATTGGTTGCGCTTTTTCTCATCCTGCTGCCAGTCCAACAGCCCCGTGATGCCAAGTGTCCGCCTCATGGCGAAGACCAAAACACCACCTGGAAAACCATGACCCTTGCGGGGCCAGAAGATCGAGAGACCCGAAAATTTCTCGTCGCTTTTGCACTTTACCGCGTTTCGGAGCGCATGGACGGCCCTCCCTAGCACCCGAAGTGCGCTGGCTCAAAAAAGCCAGGATACAACCTGCCTCAGCATGTCCACTCACAACCTTGGAAGAGGTGCGCACTTGGCGGCCACAGTATCGCGCCAGCGCACTTGTCACAGTCCGGACATCAGGAGTACGCTGGTAGCGGGCACCGGGTGTGGCGCTGCAGTCTCTGGCCCGCATCCAGCCCGTTTGGTTTCCCGACAAACCCCATTGAAAGGACGCTCCGATGAACCTGACGATCAGCGGACACCATCTGGACGTGACACCGGCCCTGCGTGAATATGTTTTGACCAAGCTGGACCGGGTGACACGACATTTTGATCAGGTGGTCGACATCAGCGTGTTGCTGACGGTCGAGAAGCTCAAGGAGAAAGAGCGACGGCAGAAAGCCGAAGCCACCCTCCACGTCAAGGGCAAGGACATCTTTGTTGAACAGTCCCACGAAGACCTGTATGCGGCCATTGACCAGTTGATGGACAAGCTGGACCGGCAGGTGTGCCGCCACAAGGACAAGTTGCAAGATCACCACCATGCAGCGCCTAAACGCCTGGATAGGCTGGACGGGCTGGACGCCGACCCGTCCTGACTTTTTTGGCGCCGCCACCAACGGCTCCTTCGGGGGCCGTTTTTGTTTGCGGGTAACAAGGGCGTGTCGCGGTGTGCAGCGGCGTGACAACATCCCGCGCTTGCGGGTGCATCCAACACCAGCGCTGCAGCATTGCATTTCTATAATCTTTTTTCTGTCACAGAACCCGTGATGGCGCCAGACAAAAGCGGCCAGCAAGCGGGGGGAACGCCATGAACCGTCTCGCCGCCATCCTGCCCGTCGCCAATGTGTTGGTGGATGTGGAAGCCACCAGCAAAAAGCGCGCTTTTGAGCAAGTGGGCATGCTGTTTGAAAATCACCACAGCATTGCCCGTGCCACCGTCACTGACAACCTGTTTGCGCGTGAAAGGCTGGGCTCCACCGGTCTGGGCCATGGTGTGGCCATCCCGCATGGCCGCATCAAAGGCTTGAAAAATCCGCTGGCCGCCGTGTTGCGGGTGTCGCAGCCCATTCCGTTTGATGCGCCTGACGATGAGCCGGTGAGCCTGCTGATCTTTTTGCTGGTGCCCGAGGCGGCCACCCAGCGCCATCTTGAAATCTTGTCCGAGATCGCTGAGTTGCTGTCTGACCGCGAACTGCGTGAGCGCCTCAAAACGGCCGAAACCGCCGCAGCCTTGCGCAAGCTGATCGCCGATTGGGCGCCTTTGAAGTCGGTTGCGTGAGCGGCCCGCTTGCTGGCCACCGGCACCCGGTGCCCGCGCCATGAAACCCACCTCCATCAGCGCAGAAGCGCTGTTTGAAGCCCAGCGCGAATTGCTGCACTGGGCGTGGATCGCCGGCCACGCCCACCCCGAGCGCCGCTTTGACGAGGCTGCCGTGCGCGACGCGCAATCGGCTGCCGACTTGGTGGGCTACCTCAACTACATCCACCCCTACCGGGTGCAGATTGTGGGCAAGCGTGAGGTGGCTTACCTGTCGCAGTCAGCGCCTGAAGACCAGGAGCGCCGCATCTCGCGCATCGTCACGCTGGAGCCACCGGTGCTGATTGCCGCTGATGGCGTGACGCCACCCGACCGCCTGGTGGCGATGTGTGACCGCGCTGAGATCCCGCTGTTTGTCACCGATGAATCGGCTGGCCAGGTGATCGACATCGTGCGCGCCTACCTGGCCCAGTTGTTTGCCGAGCGGCTGACACGCCACGGTGTGTTCATGGACATCCTTGGCCTGGGCGTGCTGCTGACCGGTGAATCTGGCCTGGGCAAAAGTGAGCTGGGGCTGGAGCTGATCAGCCGCGGCCACGGCCTGGTGGCTGACGACGCGGTGGATTTTTTCAAGATCTCACAAAGCGCGCTGGAGGGCCGCTGCCCGGCGCTGCTGCTCAACCTGCTGGAGGTGCGCGGCATCGGCCTGCTGGACATCCGCGCCATCTTTGGCGAGACCGCCGTGCGGCGCAAGATGCGGCTCAAGCTGATCGTCCACCTGGTGCGCAAGGAGACGATGGAGCGTGAGTTTGAGCGCCTGCCATACGAGCCGCTGTACGAGGACATCCTGGGCATCCCCGTGCGCAAAGCGGTGATCACGGTGGACGCCGGCCGCAACCTGGCCGTGCTGGTGGAGGCGGCAGTGCGCAACACCATCTTGCAACTGCGGGGCATCGACACTTACCAAGAGTTCATCGAGCGCCACCAAAAGGCCATGCAGCAGTCTGACGAAAGCTGAATGCCCTGCGTTTGGTCACGCAGGCGGCGCATCAATTCATTTTGCAGTGCGGTGCGGGCAAGCCGGTTTGGTACACACCGCGTACAAGGACAGCGCGTGGTCTTGCAGCTCAAACCCGTGGGTGGTGGCCACGGCGCGTTGGCGCTGCTCGATCTCGGGGTCAAAAAACTCTTCAACCCGGCCGCAGGTGAGGCACACCAGGTGGTCATGGTGCTTGCCCTCGTTCAGCTCAAATACCGACTTGCCCGACTCAAAATGGCTGCGTGACAGCAGCCCGGCCTGCTCAAACTGCATCAACACCCGGTAGACGGTGGCCAGACCCACATCGGCACCTTCATGCAGCAGGGCTTTGAACACATCCTCGGCTGTCATGTGGCGTTGTGAAGTGCGCTGGAACACCTCCAAAATCTTGATGCGCGGCAGGGTGGCTTTGAGACCGCTGCTCTTGAGCTCGTCGGCGTGCGTCATGGCGGGTCGGGCGCCCGTGGCAGGCGGGTGGCTAGAATCGTCGGATGATATCCAGCCTGTGGCGGCGCTTGCAGCGTATTGCAGCGGCAGCCGGCGGCAGCGGCCAAATAGGGCGCTGCACACCGCCAAAGCAAGCTCCCAACCCAAGCCCCAAACGACAGGCAGGCCCAGTGAACTCTGACTCTTTTGCGCCGCGTTGCGCTGCGCTGGTGTTCAGCGTGGCCGGGCTGGGCGGTTGCTCGCTGTTGCCGGCCATGCCGGACATGTCGTTCCTGCCGTCCTTGCCATCGGTCACTGCCGGTGGCAACTTTCTGGGCGTGTTGACACCGTACCGCATGGACATCGTGCAGGGCAATGTGGTCACCAAAGAGCAGGCCGCGCTGATCAAACCCGGCATGAGCCGGGCCCAGGTGCGCGACATCCTGGGCTCGCCCATGCTGACCGACATGTTTCACGCCGACCGCTGGGACTATGTGTTCACCATCGTGCGCCAGGGCACACCGCCGCAGCGCCGCGCCATCGTGGCTTATTTCAAAGACGACAAGCTGGACAGCCTGGACGCGCCCGAGCTGCCCACCGAGCGTGAGTTTGTGGCGTCCATCAGCCGCGCCCGCGCCACCGGTGCCGCCCCGGTGCTGGAGCTGACCCCCGAGCAGAAACAAGCGCTGCCGATGCCGCCCAAAACACCGGCTGAGCCCGCGACGCCGGTGGGTGCGGTGCGCAACTACCCGCCGCTGGAACCGTCGTGAGCGGCGGCCTGCTGCAAGACACGTCGCTGCATGACGCCCCGCTGCGCGTTGCCATCACCGGCGCGTCCGGCCGCATGGGCCAGATGTTGATCGAGGCCGTGCTGGCTGCACCCGACTGCACCTTGGCCGGCGCGCTGGACCTGCCCGGCAACCCCGCACTGGGCCAGGACGCTGGCGCATTTGCCGGCCGCCACACCGGTGTGTTGATCACCAGTGACCTGGCTGCCGGCTTGGCCAACGCCCAGGTGCTGATTGACTTCACCCGGCCCGAGGGCACGCTGGCCCACCTGGCGCTGTGTGCCGAGCGTGGCATCAAGCTGGTCATCGGCACCACCGGCTTCAGCCCGGCGCAAAAGGCGCAGATCGGCAGCCAGGCCCAACGCACTGCCGTGCTGCTGGCGCCCAACATGAGCGTGGGTGTCAATGTGATGCTCAAGCTGCTGGACCAGGCCGCCCGTGCGCTGAACACCGGCTACGACATCGAGGTGATCGAGGCCCACCACCGCCACAAGGTGGACGCGCCCAGCGGCACCGCGCTGCAGATGGGCGAGGTGCTGGCCGCTGCACTGGGGCGTGACCTGAAAGATTGCGCCGTGTATGCCCGCGAGGGTGTGACCGGCCCGCGCGACCCGTCGTCCATCGGCTTTGCCACCATCCGCGGTGGCGACATCGTGGGTGAACACACCGTGCTGTTTGCCGGCACCGGTGAGCGCATCGAGATCAGCCACAAAAGCAGCAGCCGCGCCGGTTACGCCCAGGGCAGCCTGCGTGCCGCGCGCTTTTTGGCGGCCCAGACCACCGGCCTGTTTGACATGAACGACGTGCTGGGCCTCGGCTGACGATGGACGGCCTGGGCAGCTTCTGGGCCGAGAGCGATGCCATCGGCCGCACGGTGGTGGTGGTGCTGCTGGCGATGTCGGTCAGCGCCTGGGTGGTGATCTTGTGGAAAGGCTGGGTGCTGCAGCGCGCGCGGCATGACATTGCCCGTGCCGTGCCCGCCTTTTGGGCCGCTGACACGCTGGCCGCCGGCCATGCACGGCTGGCCGCGCTGGACCGGGAGCAGGTGCTGCTGCCGCTGCTGCAGGCCAGCACCACGCCCGACGCGCCCGGCACGCTGGCCACCCGCTCACCACACGCATCCCAACTGACGCGGCGCCTGCGCGACGCGCTGCACCGGGGCCTGGCGCACCTGCAGTTTGGCCAGGTGCTGTTGGCGTCCATCGGCAGCACCGCCCCGTTCATCGGCCTGTTTGGCACGGTCTGGGGCATTTACCACGCGCTGGTGGCCATCTCGGCGGCCGGCGCCATCAGCATCGACAAAGTGGCCGGCCCGGTGGGTGAG
>JAYVLI010000205.1:0-5034 GCA_043759535.1 Betaproteobacteria bacterium
CCATCGCTGGTTATGGGTGCATCAAGCGTTGACCTGCCCACGGTCGGCGTCAGTGGCGGTCCGATGCTCAGCGGCAAGTGGCGTGGCCAGGAGCTCGGATCGGGCACCGGCGTCTGGAGCATGAGCGAGCAGGTGCGCGCGGGCACCCTGAAGCTGCAGGAGTTCTTCGACGCGGAAAGCTGCATGCACCGCAGCCACGGCCACTGCATGACGATGGGCACCGCGAGCACGATGGCCTGCATGGTCGAGGCGCTGGGCCTGGGTCTGCCGGGCAACGCCGCGTACCCCGCGGTGGACGGCCGGCGCAATGTGCTGGCGCGCAGTGCTGGTCGGCGCATTGTGCAAATGGTGCATGACGACCAGAAGATCGGCGATGTGCTGACGCGTGAAGCGTTTGAGAACGCGATCAAGACGCTGGCCGCGATTGGTGGCAGCACCAATGCGGTGATTCATTTGATTGCCATTGCCGGCCGGCTGGGCGTGCCGCTGAGCATTGATGACTTTGACCGGTTGGCCAGTGAATTGCCTTGCCTAGTCAACCTGCAGCCCAGCGGCCAATACCTGATGGAAGATTTTTGCTACGCCGGTGGCCTGCCGGCGGTGATGAAAGAGATTGCCCAACATCTGCACCTGGACATCGTCACCGCCAGCGGCCAGACAGTGCGGGAGAACTTTGCCGACGCGCAAAACTACAACGGCGACGTCATCAAGACGCTGGCCCAGCCGTTCAAAGAGAACGCCGGCATCGCTATTCTGCGGGGCAATTTGGCGCCGCGCGGCGCCGTGATCAAACCCAGCGCGGCCACCCCAGCGCTGATGCAGCACACCGGCCGGGCGGTGGTGTTCAAGGACAGCGACGACTTCCATGCCCGCATTGACGACGACGCGCTGGACATCGATGAGACCTGCATCATGGTGCTCAAGAATTGCGGTCCAAAAGGCTACCCCGGCATGGCCGAGGTGGGCAACATGCCGCTGCCGCCCAAGGTGCTGAAAAAAGGCATCACCGACATGGTGCGCATCAGCGATGCCCGCATGAGCGGCACCGCCTACGGCACGGTGGTGTTGCACACTGCGCCTGAGGCTGCGGCCGGTGGCCCGTTGGCCTTGGTGCAAGACGGTGACCTGATCACGCTGGACGTGGCCGGCCGCAAGCTGCACCTGCATGTGGACGATGCCGAACTGGCCCGCCGCCACGCCCTGTGGCGGCCGCCTGTGCCACCGCTGCAAAGCGGCTACTGGAAGCTCTACATCGACCATGTGCTGCAGGCCGATCAGGGCTGCGACCTCGACTTTTTGGTGGGCCAACGCGGCGCCTTTGTGCCAAAAGACAACCATTGACGCACCATGAGCCCGGCCTTGTTGGCAGTGGATTGGGGCACCAGCGCCCTGCGCGGTGCGCTGCTGGCGGCAGATGGCACGGTGCTGGCCAGCCATGCCGCGCCGCGTGGCTTGCTGACTGTGCCCGCCGGTGCTTGGCCCACAGTCTTTGCCGCTGAATTTGGCCCCTGGCTGGCCGCTCACCTGGGCTTGCCCTGTTTGCTGGCCGGCATGGTGGGCAGACGCCAGGGCTGGGTAGAGGCGCCGTATTGCCCTTGCCCCACCAGCCTGGCTGATTTAGCAGCCCACCTGTGCGTGGTGCCCGCCGGTCCGGATGCACCCAGCCTGGCCGGCCACCCCATTGCCATCGTGCCAGGCTTGTTGGCTGAAGCAGCAGGCACACCCGATGTGCTGCGGGGTGAAGAAACCCAGGTGTTTGGCGCTCTGCAGTTGTTGGGCTTGACGGACGCCGAACAGGTGACGCTGGTGCTGCCGGGCACCCACAGCAAATGGGTGACGGTGCAGCGCGGCCGCATCACCGGCTTTACCACCCACATGACGGGGGAGTGTTATGCGCTGCTGCGCCAGCAGTCCATCCTGGCGCGCACTTTGCCCCCGGACGACAGTGCCAGGGTCGTCGCCGCGTTTGATGCCGGCATTGCCCAGGCGCAAACCCCCGGCGGCGTGCTGCACCATGTGTTCTCGGTGCGCAGCCTGGGCCTGATGCAACGCCAAAGCGGCGCCGCGCTGGCCAGCCGGCTGTCCGGTCTGGTGATTGGTGAAGAGCTGCGCGCACAAGCCCTGCCTGCCGGCCAGACGGTGGTGCTGGTGGGTGGTGAGGGCCTGACGCAGCGCTACCAACGCGCCTTGCAGCAGTTGGGTGTGGCGGTGCAAACCGTGGGGCCTGAGGCCACCTGGCGTGGCCTGGCCGCGCTGGCCGCGCTGCCCGGCTTGTGCGCAGTGGCCAGCCCGCCGGCGGGGTCGCCCGGTGGACAAGCCGGCGGCGCAGCGGCGGGCACACTGCCCACATGAGCCAACCCCCCGCGCCACCTGCAGATCGCGCTGCTGCGTCAGCCCGATTGACCCAAGCCCTGCAGGCGCTGCCGCTGGTGGCCATCTTGCGTGGCATCACACCCGACGGGGCGGTGCCGGTGGCCCAGGTGCTGGTGCAGGCCGGCTGGCGCCTGATTGAGGTGCCGCTCAATTCACCCCAGCCGCTGCGCAGCATTGCGGCCATCGCCAAGGCCTTTCCGCAAGCGCTGGTGGGGGCGGGCACTGTGTTGCAGTTGGCGCAAGTGCGGGATGTGGCTGCCGCCGGTGGTGCGCTGATCGTGTCGCCCAACACCGATGTGGCGGTGCTGCATGAGGCCATCCGACTCGGCCTTGTGGCCCTGCCCGGCGTGGCCACCCCCACCGAGGCCTTTGCCGCGCTGGCTGCGGGTGCGCATGGGCTCAAATTGTTCCCGTCCGAGATGATCCCGCCGGCCGCGCTCAAGGCCATGCGTGCGGTGTTGCCGGCCGGCACGCTGTTGTTGCCAGTGGGTGGCATCACGCTGGCCAATATGTCTTCCTATCGCGCAGCCGGAGCGGCCGGTTTTGGCATTGGATCGGCTTTGTACAAGCCTGGCATGGCGGTGGCGGACGTGGTCTTGCAGGCCGAGCGTTTTGCCGCCGCCTGGGTTGCTGCCGCCGCGCCATGAGCCGTGGCCAAGGCAGCGGTCGCCCTGAAAACGCTGGCCCCGACACCACCCGCCCTGACAACACCCTGCGCCTGACCCTGCTGGCCACCATGGCGGTGTGGGGTGGCAATGTGTCGGTGGTCAAGCTGCTCACCGAGCAGTTCAACCCGATCTGGGTGTCCACCCTGCGCATGGTGGTGGCCACGGCGGCCTTGCTGGTGGTGTTGCGCTGGCGCGGCCAGCGGCTGCCCAGTTGGGGCCAACTGAGCCGCAAGCAAGCATTGCTGCTGCTGGCCTGTGCGGTGTTGATGGTGTACATCAACCAACTGTGTTTCACGCTGGGTGTGCAGCACACGGTGGCGGCCAATGCGGCGCTGATCATTGCGCTCAACCCACTGGTGTCGTCGCTGCTGGCGGCCGCGCTGTTGGGAGACAAGCTCACCCTCGCCAGGCTGACCGGTGTCGTGCTGGGTTTTGGCGGCGTGGCGGCGGTGGTGTTGCACCGGCCCGGCGCGGCGCTGGGCCACGGCAACTTGGGTGACTTGCTGGCGTTTGGCTCGGTGGTGACCTGGGTGACAGGTGGGCTGCTGGTGCAGCGCCTGGCGCGCCAGCTGAACACGGTGGTGATCAGCACGCTGGTATTTGTGCTGGGCACGGCAATGCTGCTGCTGCATTTGCTGGTGTTCTCAGTGGTGTGGCCGGTGGTGCCGCTGCCTGACTTGTCGCATTTCACGCCGCGTTTGTTGGTGTTGCTGGTGTTCTCTGGCCTGCTGGCCACGGCCTGGGGCGCGCTGGTGTGGAACCGTGCGCTCACCACGCTGGGTGTGGCGCGCACGGCGCTATATGCCTACTGGGTGCCGATTTTTGGCGTGTCGTTTGCGGTGCTGCTGCTCGGCGAGCCGTTGACGGTGTGGCACGGGGTGGGGCTGGCGGCGGTGCTGTGCGGCACTTGGTTGGGGACGCGGTCGGCTTGAGTCTTTGGTTTGGTTTGCCGATTGGCCAGGGCCAGCCGTTGCTTGCTGCGCGGCGCCGGGTATTCGCCCCGGCGGGCGCCTTCCTTTCTTTTCGCCGAAAAGAAAGGAATCAAAGAAAAGCGCTGAACACCAAACCCATGGCGGCGCTGCGGGCCAACCCACGCACCGTGGCATGGACTCACCCGCCTGGCGGGCGAGTGCGCCGGGCCTGGTGGTGCAAAGCGCTATGCAGGTGTCGGACAGTTGGGTGTGCAGCGCCTCTTGATCCAAACTTCTGGCAAGACAGAATTTTTGGTCGCCCGCCGGGGTGAATACCCGGCGCCGCAGCAAACGACGGCGGGCCAAGGCCAATCGGCACACCAATCCACACCGGCAAACTCCGTCCACCAACACCCTGGAGCCCGCATGCACCCCATTCTCCGCCTGACCACGTTGGCCACCTTGCTGCTGGCCGCCATCGCAGCGCACGCCGCCCCAGACGACAAACTGCTGGCCGCCGCCCGCGCCGCGCAGCCTGCGGTGATCGAATCCCTGCGCGAGATGGTGGCCATCGAGTCCGGCACCATGGACGCACCCGGCATCAGCAAGCTGGCCGACTACGCTGAAGCCCGCCTCAAGGCTTTGGGCCTGCAAGTGGAGCGGCGCAAACCCAGCACCGGCAACGGTGACATGCTGGTGGGCCAACTGGCCGGCACCGGCAAGGCCAGGCTGATGCTGATGGCCCACATGGACACCATCTACTGGCCTGGCACGCTGGCCAGCCAGCCCATCAAGCAAGACGGCAACAAGCTGTACGGCCCCGGCATTGCCGACGACAAAGGTGGCATCGCCGTCATCCTGCATGCGCTGGCGATCTTGAAGCAGCTTGGCTGGCAAGACTACGCCCGCCTCACCGTGCTGTTCAACGGCGATGAAGAATCCGGCTCTGCCGGCTCAGGCGGGGCAATCGCCGCGCTGGGCGCCGAGCAGGACGTGGTGCTGAGCTACGAGCCCACCGCCGCGATGGACCCGGGGGTGCTGTTGGCGGCAGCCGGCGTCAGCAGCATCAGCATGACGGTCAA
>JAYVLI010000206.1:0-23136 GCA_043759535.1 Betaproteobacteria bacterium
GTGGTGGTCTTGCCATTGGTGCCGGTGATGGCCAGCACTTTGGGTGCGTAGCCGCGCTGGGTCTTCAAGTCGGCCAGCGCGCGGGCAAACAGGTCCAGCTCACCGCCCACCGCAATGCCGGTGGTTTGGGCGACGTCCAGCAGCGCGGCGATGCGGGCATCAGCTGGCGCCAGGCCGGGGCTTTTCAAGACCAGTTGCACACCGGCCAGGTCGTCAAGCGTCAACGCCCCGCCACGCAGCGTGGCGCCGGGCACGGTGTCGCGCAGTGCAGCGGCTTGCGGCGGCTGCTCACGTGAATCCCACACGCTGACCTGCGCGCCGAAGCGAGCGCACCAACGCGCCATCGCCAGGCCGGAATCGCCCAGGCCCAGCACCAGCACGTGGAGGTTGGCCAAATGATTCATCGGAGCTTGAGGCTGGCCAGGCCGATGAGGCACAACAGCATCGTGATGATCCAGAAGCGGATCACCACCTGGGTTTCGGTCCAGCCACTTTTCTCAAAGTGGTGGTGCAGCGGCGCCATCTTGAACAGGCGCCGGCCCTCACCAAACTTCTTCTTGGTGTACTTGAACCAGGCCACCTGCAGCATGACCGACAACACCTCGGCCACAAACACGCCGCCCATGATGCCCAGCACAATTTCTTGCCGGGTGATCACCGCCACCGTGCCCAGCCCACCGCCGAGAGACAGCGCGCCCACATCACCGATGAACACTTGCGCCGGATGGGCGTTGAACCACAAAAACGCCAGACCAGCGCCAGCCAGTGCGCCGCAAAAAATCAACAGCTCACCGGCACCCGGGATGTGCGGAAACAGCAGGTATCTGGCATACACCGCATTGCCGGTGACGTAGGCAAAAATGCCCAGCGCCGAGCCCACCAGCACCACCGGCATGATGGCCAGGCCGTCCAGCCCGTCGGTGAAGTTGACTGCGTTGCTGGACCCGACGATGACAAAGTAGGTGAGCGTGATGAAGCCAAACACGCCCAGCGGATAGCTCACCGTTTTGAAAAACGGCAGCATCAAGTCGGCTTTGGGCGGCAGGTCATTGGAGAAGCCGCTTTGCACCCAGCGCAAAAACAGCTCCAGCACCCGCAAATTGGTGGTCTCTGACACCGAGAACGCCAGGTACAGCGCAGCGATCAGGCCGATCACCGACTGCCAAAAAAACTTCTCGCGTGAGCGCATGCCCTCAGGGTCTTTGTGGACCACCTTGCGCCAGTCGTCCACCCAGCCCACTGCGCCAAAACCAAAGGTGACCAGCATCACCACCCACACAAACCGGTTGGTCCAGTCAAACCACAACAGGGTGGCCACGCCGATGCCCAGCAGGATCAGCGCACCGCCCATGGTGGGTGTGCCGCGCTTGGCCAGGTGGCTCTGCAGGCCGTATTCGCGGATGGGCTGGCCGATCCTGAGTTCCGTCAGCTTGCGGATCACCAACGGGCCCAATGACAAGCCGATCAGCAGCGCCGTCAGCGACGACATCACCGCGCGGAAGGTGAGGTACTGGAACACGCGCAGAAAGCCCCATTCGGGGAACTGGGTGAGCAACCACTGCGACAGGCTAAGCAGCATGGTTGCCCCCAGCTTGTGGGTCAGCCTGACTGGCGGCTTGTGCGTCGGCACTGCGTTGCTGCAGCGCGCTGACCACGGTTTCCATGCGCATGAAACGGGACCCTTTGACCAGCACCGAGCGTGCTGCCGGTGCCTGGTGCAGTGCGGCAATCAAGGCCGGCACTTGTTGAAAATATTGCGCTGTGGGGCCAAACGCGGCGGCGGCATCGGCGCACAGGGCACCCACTGTCCAGCAGTGTTCAATGCCGGCACTGCGGGCAAATTGGCCCACCTCAGCATGGAAGGCGGGGCCTTGATTGCCCACCTCACCCATGTCACCCAGCACCAGCCAGCGTGGGCCGGGCAGGCTGGCCAGCAGGTGGATGGCGGCGCGCACTGAATCGGGGTTGGCGTTGTAACTGTCATTGACCAGCGTGACTGGCTGGCCGGCCAGTTGCAGCAGGCTGGTCTGTGAGCGGCCGTTGACCGGGCGAAAGGCCTGCAGGCCTTGCGCCACCGCCGCCAGTGGCGCACCGGCGGCCAGCGCAGCCGTGGCCGCAGCCAGCGCGTTGTGCAGGTTGTGCTGGCCGGCAGCCCGCAGCGTGAGGTTGGCAGTGCCGGCGGGGCAGCGCAAATGCAGTTGCCAGTGCGGATTGGGGTCAGCCAATGTGCCGGCGGTTTGCCAGTGCGCCTCACCCGACACATCAGCGGGGCCGTGCAATGCAAACGTCAGTTGGCGGCGGTTGCCGGCCAGGGCACGCCAGACTGGCGCGTGGTCATCGTCAGCGGGGTAGACGGCAATGCCATCTGCCGGCAAGGCGCTGATGACGGCACCGTTTTCATGTGCCACCGCCAACACGCTGGCCATGAATTCTTGGTGTTCACGCTGGGCGTTGTTGACCAGCGCGATGGTGGGCTGGGCGATGTGCGCCAACTGGGCAATCTCGCCGGGGTGGTTCATGCCCAACTCCAGCACGGCTGCGCGGTGGTGGACTGCGGCGTCTTGGCGCAGGCGCAGCACCTGCAGCGGCACGCCGATGTGGTTGTTGTGGTTGCCGGCAGTGGCCAGTGATGCATCACCCAGCCAGGCCTGCAGGATGGCGGCAATCATCTGGGTGACGGTGGTTTTGCCGTTGCTGCCGGCCACGGCAATCAGCGGCAAGCGCAGCGTGCTGCGCCAGGCGGTGGCCAGTTGCTGCAGCGCGGCCAGCACATCGGGCACCAGCAGGCCGGACAAGCCCGCTTCTTGCAGGCCATGCTGGGCCAGCGCGGCGGCGGCACCGGCGGCTTTGGCTTGTGGCAAAAAGCTGTGGGCGTCAAAGTTGTCACCACGCAGGGCCACAAACAGGTCACCGGCGCGCAGGCTGCGGGTGTCACTGTGGATGCGCAGCAGCGGGGTGTTGCCCGCATTTGCGAGATCTCCCACCAACACACTGCCTGGCAGCAGGGCGCGGGCCTGGGCCAGGGTCATCAAAGGTGTCAGGTTGCTGCTCATGCGGATGCCCGCCGCGCCAGCGCCTCAGCGGCCACGGCGGCGTCCAGAAACGGCCGCTTCTGGCCGGCCACGTCCTGGTAATCCTCATGGCCTTTGCCGGCGATCAACACCACATCGTTGGCACCAGCACTGGCCACGGCGTGGGCGATTGCGGCGCGGCGGTCTTCAATCACCGCCACCGCGTCGGCATTGCAGATGCCGGCCAGGATCTGCGCCAGGATCAGCGCGGGCTTTTCATGGCGCGGGTTGTCGCTGGTCAGCACCAGCACGTCGGCCAGCCGGTGGGCAATGGCGCCCATCATTGGCCGCTTGCTGGCGTCGCGGTCACCACCGCAGCCCATCACGCACCACAGTTGGCCACCACGTGCAGCGGCCAGCGGGCGCAATGCGGCCAGCGCTTTGTCCAGTGCGTCGGGCGTGTGGGCGTAGTCCACCACCAACTCGGGTTGACCTGCTGCCGTGCTGACCCGGTCCATGCGGCCGGGCACGGAGGTCAGGCGCGGCACCACCGCAGCGGCCTGCGCCAGCGGCACGCCCAGCGCGCGCAACGCGCCCAGCACGGCCAGCAGGTTGCTGGCGTTGTAGTCGCCGATCAGGCTGGATTGCACTGGCGCAGTGGATGCGCCCTCCTGCAGCGTGAAGGTCAGGCCACCGTCCACATAACGCACATCTGCAGCGTGCAAGCTGGCGGGCTTGATGACTGCGGTGGTCCACACTTGCAGGCCTGTTGCGCTTGCAGACAGGGCCAATTCAAGCGCCAGATCGGTACCCTGCCCATCGTCGGTATTGATCACCGCTGCCTGCAGGCCGGGCCAGTTGAACAGCGCCCGCTTGGTGGCCCAGTAGGCGGCCATGTCACCGTGGTAATCCAGATGGTCGCGGGTGAAGTTGGTGAACTGCGCCACCGTGATGGGGGTGCCGGCCAGCCGGTGCTCAGCCAGGCCGATGGACGAGGCTTCAATCGCGCAAGCGGCAAAGCCGCTGTCGGCCATCTGGCGGAAGGCGGCTTGCAGCGTCACCGGGTCTGGTGTGGTCAGGCCGGTGAACTGGATGGTGCCGGGCGTGGTGCCCAATGGCGGCGCTCCAATCCCCAGCGTGCCCACCACACCGCAGCGTTGGCCCAGCGCGGTAAGGGCCTGCGCGGTCCACCAGGCGGTGCTGCTTTTGCCGTTGGTGCCGGTGACGGCGATAACTTTCAATTGGGCGGCCGGATGGCCAAACCAGGCTGCGGCGATTGGCCCCGTGGCGCGTTTCAGGCCAGACATTGCGGCGATGCGGGCATCGGCGGTATCCAGACCAAATGCGGACAAGCCATCCGCCTCCACCAGACAGGCCACAGCACCCGCCGCCAGCGCAGCGGCCACGTACTGCCGGCCGTCCACCGCATAACCCGGCCAGGCGATGAAGGCATCGCCCGCCCGCACCTGCCGACTGTCGGTGCGCAAGGTGGCGGAGCTGGTTGAATCACCCGCAACGTCGCCCGCAACGTCACCCACAACGTCACCCACACGCACCCGCGCCGCCAACCAGGCAGCAGCGTCCGCGGCGGTGGCCAGCAGCGTGGTCATTCAGAAACTCTCCGGCTCGGCCGGCAAGGCCTTGGCCACCACGCTGGGCTTGACATCCAGATCAGGCGCCACATTCATCATGCGCAGGGTTTGCTGCACCACCTGGCTGAACACCGGCGCGGCCACATCACCACCGTAGTATTTGCCGTTGGTGGGCTCGTCCACCATCACCGCCACGATGATGCGCGGCTTGTCGATGGGCGCCATGCCCACAAACCAGCTGCGGTATTTGTTGCTGGCGTAGCCCCGGCCTTCTTGTTTGTGCGCGGTGCCACTTTTGCCACCCACTGAATAGCCAATGGTCATGGCCTTGCTGCCGGTGCCGCCAGGGCCAGCGGCCATTTGCAGCATGCGGCGCACCTCTTGCGCGGTGGCGGCCGAGAACACGCGCAAGCCGGACACCGGATGGTCTTGCTTGAGCATGCTGACCGGGATGACCTCACCATCGCGTGCAAAGCTGGTGTAGGCATGGGCCATTTGCAGCAGCGATGCGGACAGGCCGTAGCCGTAGGCCATCGTGGCCTGCTCGATGGGCCGCCAGGTCTTGAACGGGCGCAGCCGACCGGTGACCGCACCGGGGAAATTGAGCTGGGGTTTTTGGCCATAACCCACCGCCGAATACAGCTCCCACAGCTCACGCGGCTGCATCATCATGGCCACCCGCACGATGCCGATGTTGCTGCTTTTCTGGATGATCTCGCGCGATGTGAGCGCGGCGTGCGGGTGCGCATCCTTGATGGAAATGCCGCTGACCACCACACTACCCGGCGCAGTGTTGAGCACCTGCTCTGGCTTGACACGGCCTGTCTCCAGCGCCAGCGCCATGACCAGCGGTTTCATGGTGGACCCGGGCTCAAAAATGTCGGTCAACGCGCGGTTGCGCAGCTGCTCACCGTTGCGGCGGGCACGCTCACCGGGGTCGTAACTGGGGTAGTTGGCCAGCGCGAGTACTTCACCGGTCAACACGTCCAGCACCACCACGCTGCCAGCCTTGGCCTTGTGCTCGGCCACCGCATCACGCACCCGCTGGTAGGCAAAAAACTGCACCTTGGCATCCACCGACAAGGCGATGTCGGCGCCGTCGGCCGGCTCCACATGGTCACCCACGTCGTCCACCACCCGGCCCAGCCGATCCCGCACCACACCCCGGGCGCCGTTGTGGCCTTGCAGCTGCTTTTGGAAGGCCAGCTCAATGCCCTCCTGGCCCTGGTCGTCCAGGTTGGTGAAGCCCACCACGTGAGCGGCTGATTCGCCCTCGGGGTAGCGGCGGCGGTATTCGCGGCTTTGGTAAATGCCTTTGATGCCCAGCGATTGGATCTGGGCCCAGGTGTCGTTGTCAGACTGGCGGCGCAGCCAGGCAAAGTTGCCCGCGCCACCGGCCAGCCGGGTGGACAACTCGGCGCTGTCCATCGCCAGCAGTTTGGCCAGCTTGGCGCGCTGGTCGGCCGTGGCTTGAAAATCTTTTGGGATGGCCCACACGCTGGGCACCGGCACGCTGGTGGCCAGCAGTTGGCCACCACGGTCGACGATGCGGCCACGGTTGGCCGGCACCACCAGCGTGGTGACGGTGCGCTTGTCACCCTCACCCTGAAAAAACGCGCTGGCGGCAATCTGGATGTAGGCCGCGCGGCCCATCAGCCCGGCAAAGCCCAAACCCACCGCCGCCACGATGAAGCGGCTGCGCCACTTGGGCGTTTTGCTGGCCAGCAGCGGGCTGGTGGCGTAATTGACACCACGCACGCTGGACGATGCGATCAGTTTTTTCATCGGGTGGCTCCAACGCTGCGCGGCAGGGCTGTGGTGGGGGCAATCAGGGCTGCCGAAGCGGGCGCCGTGGCTGGCTTGCCCTCGTACATCGTGATGGCCGGGGTCACGGTGGCCATCTTCAAGCGCTCACGGGCGGTGCGTTCGACCCGCAAATTGGTGGCTTGCAGTTGGCGGTCAGCCTCCAGCCGTTGGTGCTCACCGGCAAGATGTTTGGCCTCTTGCTCGGCACGGTAAATCTCGTTGAACAGGCGGCGGCTGTCGTAGGCCGACTTGACCATCACCAGCGCGCTGGCGATCACCAGCAGCAGCAAGACCAGGTTGATGCGGGTCATTGCACAAGCTCCGTGCGCTGTGCCACCCGCAAGGTGGCCGACCGGGCACGCGGGTTGGCAGCCACCTCAGCCGCTGACGGCTTGATGCGGCCCAGCGCCAGCAGCTTCATGACCTTGGGCGGGGCATAAAAACTGGGGTCACGCGGGTCCACCAGTTCTTTGCTCTCCCGCGCGATGAAGGTCTTGACGATGCGGTCTTCCAGCGAGTGGAAGCTGATCACGGCCAGCCGGCCGCCCGGCGCCAGCAAGGCCAGCGCAGCGCTCAGGCCCGCTTCAAGCGCGGACAGCTCGGCGTTGACATGAATCCGAAGAGCTTGAAAGGTGCGCGTGGCGGGGTTCTGCCCCGGTTCGCGGGTTTTGACCGCACCAGCCACGATTTTGGACAGCTCGAAGGTGGTTCGCACCGGTTGGCCGCCATCCCGGCCAGCAACAAGCGCCTTTGCAATCTGTACAGCAAACCGTTCTTCGCCGTGGTCACGGATCACCTCTGCAATCTGGCACTCGGTGGCGCCGGCCAAAAAATCGGCCGCAGTCTGGCCGCGGGTGGTGTCCATGCGCATGTCCAGCGGCGCGTCAAAGCGGAAGCTGAAACCGCGCTCGGGCGCGTCAATCTGCGGTGAGCTGACGCCCAGGTCCAGCAGCACACCGTCCAGCTGGTGGATGCCGCGTGCGGCCAACTCGGGCGCCATGTCGGCAAAGTCTTCATGGACGATGCAAAACCGCGGGTCAGCGGCGGCCAGGGCTTGGCCCTCAGCCACCGCTTGTGGGTCTTTATCGAACCCCACTAGGCGGCCGGTGGGCGACAAGCGGGCCAGCAGGGCACGGCTGTGGCCACCACGGCCGAAGGTGCCGTCGACATAGATGCCGTCAGGCCGATGCGCCACCGCATCCACTGCCTCCGCCAACAGCACGGTGATGTGTTGGCCGGGCACGGCGGGTGCGGCATCGGGGTCACGCGGCGCGCGGCGCGGCGGGCGCTTGGAGGATTTGGCTTGGGCCATCAGAAGACAAAGCCCTTGATGGCGTCTGGCATGGGCCCGGCCATGACTTGCGTCTGGTGGGCGGCGTAGCGGGTGGTGTCCCACAGCTCCAGCCGGTGGCCCATGCCCAGCAGCAGCACGTCTTTGTCCAGCCCGGCCATGGCCCGCAGCTCAGGCGTGATCAGGGTGCGAGCGGCGCTGTCCAGTTCCACATCCACCGCGCTGCCCAAGAAAAACCGGCGCCAGCCATCGGCCTCCATCGGCAGGCCCAGCAGTTGGCTGCGGAAGGTCTCCCAGGCGGGCCGTGGAAACACCAGCAGGCAACCCACCGGGTGCTGTGTGATCGTGAGCTGATTGCTGCACAAAGCGGCCAGCGCGTCGCGATGGCGGGCAGGGACGGTCATCCGCCCCTTGCCATCCAGCGTCAACGCCGACGTGCCTTGGAATACAAAATCTGCCACTTTGCCCCACCGAATCCCACCAAACTCCACTTTAGCGTAGATTTCAGCCGGTTGAACGCGGTTTGGCTAGAAAAAATCAACAGGATCAAGGACTTAGCGGGCTTTTTTCAAGATACTCAAAAAGCAAAAGTGATTTAAAAATAGGGACTTACGCGGGCTTATGAAAGCGTTGCGTCAAGAACACGGCGGTAGTGTTGCTGGGCCTGCTTTACGGAGGGCCGCCTCCTTGGGCCGGGATGGTTTGAGGCGCGCCAGTCAAATGGGTCTAGTCAACCAAGTCGCCGCTGCAGTCACTGACGCATTCGATCACGCCGCTTGTTTTGAAGTGCCTAGCGGGCACAAGCGATTCCGGATGCCGAAGACGGAGCGGACCATGTCAATCCGAAGCCAATGCATGAATGATCGGGCAGGCCGTGGACTCACCCGCCGCCCCGCACTCGCGTGTCAACTTCGCAAGGGCCGTGCGCATGGCCTTGAGATCGGTCAGCTTGCGCTCAATCAGTTGCAGCTTGCGTTGCGCAAGCTCACGCGTGGTCGAACAGGACTCGGCCTCGTCGAGTTCCAGCAACCCCGAAACCTCGTCGAGCGTGAATCCCAGAACCTGTGCCCGCTTGATGAAACGAACCCGCTTGACGGTCGCTAGCGGGTAGCGGCGGTGACCGCTCCGGGGTTTCTCCGGTTCCACCAGCAGGCCACGCCGCTGGTAGTAGCGGATCGTTTCGACATTCACGCTGGCATTTGCGGCAAGCTGTCCAATCGACAATTCCGAATTCATGCTGCACCCTCTTGACTCCGTACCATGGTACGGAATCTAGACTCGCCACACAGCAATTGGTTTGGAGTGAGCACATGGCGGCTTTTGGGTTCAAGGGATCGCTTGTCGCAAGCGCGTTGGCCGCCATCGGCGCATCGGTTTGCTGCGCCGGCCCGTTGCTGCTGCTGACGCTGGGGATGGGTGGCGCCTGGGTGTTCAACCTGACCGCAGTTGAGCCGGCTCGTCCTTGCTTGCCAGCAGCCGCACTGGTCTTCCTCGGATTCGCATTCCGGCGCCTCTATCGGCCCCAATCCTGCAAGTCCGGAACGCCGTGTGCCGATCCATGCACGCTGACCCGCCAGCGCTCGATTTTTTGGCTTGTCGCTCTCTCCGTCGTCGCCCTGCTGGCGCTGCCGCTGGCGGCCCCACTCTTCTACTGAAAGGCGCTCATGTGCGCTCGGCACTCGCACTTGCCTTTGCTTCATTGCTCCCACTGGGAGCCCTGGTCGCCGCGCCCCAAACGGCGGTACTCGATGTGCAGAACATGACGTGCAGTCTTTGCCCGGTCACCGTCAAGAAGTCGCTGCGAAGCGTTGTTGGCGTCACCGATGCAAGGATCGACTTCGACAAGAAGACGGCTACCGTCACGTTCGATTCGGACAAGGCCACGCCGTCGGCGCTCGTCAAAGCCACCACCGAAGCCGGGTACTTGTCCATGGCGAAGCGGTGAGCGATGCGTACACCGGTGCTTCAGTCCGACTTGACCTGCCCGGAATGCAGCCACGTCAAACGCGAGACCATGCAGCAAGACGCATGTCAGTTTTTTTATGAATGCGAGAACTGCAAGGTGCTGTTGCGTCCCGCACCGGGCGACTGCTGCGTGTTCTGCTCGTTCGGTTCGGTGAAGTGCCCGCCAATTCAAGCGCAGCGCTCATGTTGTGGCTGATCGTCAGCCGGCGTAAGCCAGTCTCAACGGGTGGTCAATTCGATTGCTTGATCAGCCGGCCCGACGCGGACTGGATGGGCCGAGCGTTCATCGGATACAGACGCGAGAACACATTGACCTGGTCCACCGCAATCGGCACCGGCTGCTGCATCACCATCCACAACACGCCCTCGCTGCAGGGCGGCGTGGTGAGCGAGCCCATGTAGGTGAAATAGCGGCGGTCGGCCGGCAGCAGGTTGGTCATGTCGAGTGAGGTGCCGGCGGCCACTTCGGTGTTTTTTTCCAGCGGCAGGTTGTTCCACACGGTTTGCACCAGCGGGTGGGCGCTGCCCCGGTCCAGCAGCACGGCCACCACGGCCAGCCGGCCCTCGGGGTCTTTGTGCACCAGATGGGCCACCATGTCGAACTGGCGGCCGTCAATGCGTTCTTCTGATGGGCGGTGAAAGTGGAACTGCAGCAAGTCGTAACGCCGGCCCTGCACCTCGATGGAGTTGCCACCGCCCACATTGACCTGGATGGTGTGGCCGTTGTCCACCACCCGGAAACCGGTGGGCCGGTAGTCAAACTGGATGGGCTCCAGGTCCACCCGCACACCGCTGCGGATGTCGATGGGGCTTTGCCGGCTGCCGGTGGCGCAGGCCGAGAACTCGGGCTTCATGCCGCCCCACTGCTCGGGTCCGCCAGCGCCGTTGTAGGCCCAATGTGCAGCACCGGCGGCACCGCCATGGCCATCGGCGCCATGGCTGGCCATGGGCGCAGTGGGTTTGCTGGTGCTGCGCCGGCTGGGTTTGGCGGCGCCGCGGCTGTCAGCCGCACCATGGGCCGCGGCGGGCTTGCCCTCAGCCACGGCGGCGCTGCTGCCGTGTGCTGCTTCACCGGACTTGGACACCACCCGCACCACGTAAGGTGATGGTGCATCCGGCGCTTTGACCGCACCCAGCTTGCTGGCCAATTTTTCACGCAGGGTGTCCATCGGATCGATGGCCGCTGTAGCCGCGCCGGCGGCAGCGGGCTTGGCTGCCGATTTTTCAGCTGCTTTGGCTGGTTCGGCATGGGCGTCAGAGGCTTGGGCCGGCCAGGCCGTCAGCAATGCGGCGGCCACCGCAGTGGCCAGGGTCAGGCGGGTGGCGTGGTGGCGGACAGCGGAACGAGTGCTTGGGTGCATGGCAGTGGGCTCAAGGCAAAAGTGCGGCAGGGCTTGCAGCACCTGCGGCGATTCAGCAGGCCTGTACCTCAGCGCTATCGGCTGCCGGGCCGGCATCTTGAGCCTTGCCGCCGCTGCGGCGGCGCTCAGGCGGGCAAGCGCCGCAACCCCGTCCAGGCCACCATGCCCACCAGCATCAAACCCAACGAGGCCAGTGCCAGCAGGATGGTGGAATGCATCACCAGCGGCGCCACCACGCCGGCCACCAAGCCGTTGGCCACGCTGCCCACGCAGGCCTGCAGGGACGAGGCCATGCCGCGCCGCTCGGGCGCCAAATCCAGCACCATCAGCGTGACCACCGGCACCATCAGCGCCCAGCCAAACGCAAACATACCGATGGGCAGCAGGGCCCAGCCGGGGTGCGGGTCCAACAGCAGGTTGAGCAACACGTTGAGCAGCGACACGCTGAGCATGATCGAAAAGCCCAGCCTGATCTGACGCCGTGCCGGCATGCGGCCCGCCAGCCGGCCGCTGACAAACGCACCGCCCGTGATGCCGCTGATGGTGAGGCCGAAGAACCAGAAAAACTGGGTGGGCCCCAGATGCAGATGTGTCCCCAACCACTCGGGCGCCGACAGCACGTACAAAAACATGCCGTTGAACGGCACCCCGCTGGCAAACACCAGCAACACAAAACGCGGGTTGCGCACCAGTTCGGCATAAGCCCGCATCAAGGGCCCGGGCGCAAAGGACTGGCGCTGGCTGGCGTGCAGGGTCTCGGGCAGATAGCGGGCGTTGATGCCAAACAACAGCACCCCCACCGCCACCAGCAGCCAGAAGATGGAATGCCAGCCGAGGTGGACAAAGAAAAAACCGCCCAGGATCGGCGCAATGGCGGGCGCAACGCCAAAAAAGATGGTCACCTGCGACATCAGGCGCTGGGCTTCTTCAGGCGGGCACATGTCGCGGATGATGGCGCGCGACACCACGATGCCCGCCCCCGCCGACATGCCCTGCAGCGCCCGAAAGGCCACCAGTTGCGCAATCGTCTGGCTGAGCGCGCAGCCCAGCGAGGCCAGCGTGAACAGCGCCAGGCCGGTCAAGACCACCGGGCGGCGGCCAAAACTGTCCGACAGCGCGCCGTGGAACAGGTTCATCAGCGCAAAGCCAAACAGGTAGGCCGACAGCGTCTGCTGCATCTGCGCCGGTGTGGCGCCCAGCGACTGGGCAATGCCCGAAAACGCCGGCAGGTAGGTGTCAATCGAAAACGGCCCCAGTGTGCCCAGGCAGGCCAGCAACATGGCCAGGGCCCAGCGTGGGTGGCGCCAAAGCTGTTGTGCGTCGGGGTTCATGGCGCGGTCGGCTGAACACCGGGCGGGCGCCTGGCATCGGGGGGTGGGCAACCGGGCAGTTTAGTGGCCGGGCTTGATCGGCGCTGATACGACCGATGCTGACGGGCCACCGGCATCCACCCAGCGCACCACGCCCGCCACCAGCCGGCCAATACTGCTGATCTCCCCGTCCGTCCGGTGCGACCAACCCAGCCGCACCACCACCAGTTGCCGGCTGGGCACCACCACCACGTACTGGCCCAGGTGGCCACGGCCAAAAAATGCACCGGCCGGCGCGCCGGGCAGACCCCTGCGGCCGCCCCACGGGTTGCGGGCGTCGGTGGTATTGAGCCAGAAGCCGGCGCCATACCCGGTGCCCAGCGTGGGCGTGCGGGCCTGCTGCACCCAGCCGGCTGCAGCACCTGGCGGCCAGCGGCCCAACCGTCGTCGTTCAGGTAGAGCTGGCCAAAGCAGGCCCAATCGCGGGCAGACGCGTCCGCGCCGCTGCTGAGCACCGGTGTGCCAGTGGCGTCCAACCAGATGGTCACATCCCGCATGTCCAGCGGCTGGAACAAGCCAGAAGCCGCCCACTGGCGCACGGCTGCGGCGCTGCCGCCGGCCGCATCACGCACCAGGCGCGACAGCAACAGGGTGCTGCGGTTGCTGTGGTGCCACACCGTCATGGCTGGCGCCTCGGGCTGGGCCTGCATGGCAAAGCCGGCCATGTCGGTCTCGTTAAACCCCATGCGGGAGGCGGCGTCCCAACCACCGCTGGTCTCGTCGGTCGGCAAGCCGCTGGCCATGCGTAGCAGGTGGTTGACCGTGATGGCCGCGCGTGCATCCCCCGGTTGCTGCCAGACGTGTACGGCGGGCTGGTCAGGCTGCAGACGGCCTTGCTGCACCAGCACACCCACCAGCGCGTGGGCCACCGATTTGTTGATGAAGTGGCCGGACGGCGCGCTGTGGATGCCGACACCGACGGCGTACTGCTCTGCCACCAGCCGGCCCCGGTGCAGCACCACCACGGCCTGGGTGTGCTTGAAGGGGCTTTACGGGTTCTCGTCAAATGCTGCGGCCACGGCGTTTTGCAGCGGCTCGGCGGGTGTGCGTACCAGCGTAGCGCCGGCGGGGTTGGGTGGCAGGGGTGGCAGCGCCAGCGCGGCCGGCGGCGGCGGGTTGGCATCGCCAGCCAGCACTCAACAGCCCTCACCCGGCCGGAACACAGCCCGGCTGGCCACCCTGCCAGCCAGGCTGGTGCGCACCGCGCGCCGCTGGGTGTCCATCTGCCAATCCAGGGCCCCGGCCACCAGGCCCATGCCGGGCTCGGGGCGTACTTCGCGCTGCCAGACCTGCTCGGGGTCCAGGCCCGAGAAGAAGGTGCTGGCGCACAGGGTGTGGCTGGTGGCGGCGCTGGCAATGCGCAACGCCCTGGCCACGGCGGCCACCGGTGGCAAGTCCACCAGCGCAGCGCAGCCGCTCAGCGACCCGACTGCCAGCGACCCCAAGGCCAGCGCCACCACAGCTGCCCGCCCGGCGTTTCACGATCCTGTTGCATCACAAGGCCTTTCCGCGCAGCGGCGGCACGCCACCACCAAGCCGCAGCATGGTCGCCGGCCAGGGCACTGGCTGGCCGTTTTGCAAGACCCGGCCAGCCGATTTCAGGATTCAGCCAGGCCGGGCTTGCCGCTGGCCGCAGCCTGGCGGCGGAAGCCCGTCGGGGTCAGGCCGGTGTGGGCCTTGAAGGCCCGGTTGAGCAGCCCGATGGACTGGAAGCCGGTGGTTAACGCAATGGTCAGCACCGACTGCTGGGTCCGCAGCGGGTTCAGCAGCACCTGCTGGGCCTCGTCCAGCCGCCAGCGGTTGACAAAGGCATTGAAGTTGCGGTGGCCCAGCCGCTGGTTGATGAGCCGGCGCAGGCGGTATTTCGGCACCCCCAGCCGCGCCGCCTGGCCGCCGATGGTGAGCTGGTCTTCACGGTAGACGCAGGCCTCGGCCATCAGGGTGTGCAGGTCGGCGGCGAGTTGGGTGTCCGGGGTTGCGGCATCGGGGTTTGAGACCACAGCAACTGGGGCCGCAGCGGCAAGATCACTGGCCTGCACCGCCAACAAGCGCCAGGCCAGCAGTGCCAAGATGCCGGTCAGCAAGGCCACATCCAGTGTGCTGGCAGGTGCAGATGGCGCCAACCAGCAAGGGCGCTTGCCAAGCCGGACGGGGAAACTGCACAACCCCGGGGGCGTTGATGCTGACATAGGCCACCAGCCCCACTGCCAGCAAGGCAGCCAGCCGCGCCACCAGCGCCTGCGGGCTGGCCCGCAGCTACAAGCCGGCCGGCAACACCAGGCAGGCCACCAGCCCACCACGCAAGACCAGGTCCAACAAGATGATGGCGGGGATGGGGGTTATCGCCGCGCAGCCGGCAAAGCCGAGCCGAGCCTCAAAAAATCAGCCAAAAATTAGTGTGAAGTGGGCCGATAGGCCGGATTCTGTGCAGCGCGCCGGCCTCTTGCGAGACCGGCGCGCCGTGACCGCCATTCCTCTGGGCCGGGGGTCACCCCACCGGCTCGATGCCACCTACCCGCACACTCCCCGGACCGGATCATCGTGTGCCTATTCGGTGTTGCTGCGCGTAGAGATTGCCCGTTTCACTCTGGCCGGCTTTGCCGCCCAGAGTGGCTGTGCGGTTCCAGGCTTGCGCCTGGACTGGCTGGCTTGCGCCATCCAGATGCGGGCTTGCGCCCGTATCCGCACAGAGCACCCCGGGTGGCTCACCACCCAGACTCGTCTCTGTTGCTCTGATCCGCACCTCACGGTGGACAGCCGTTAGCTGCTACGCCGCCCTGTGCAGTCCGGACCTTCCTCCAGGGCCACCTTTCGATGCTTGCCCCAGCGGCGGTCTGGCCCACTTCACCGTGCGATTATCGTGGCTCAGGCCTTGCACCCTCATTTCAGGAGACAACCCCATGAAAGCCGCCAACGTTCTTGCCACCATCGGCAACACCCCACACATCCGCGTCAACCGCTTGTTTGGCCCCGACGCACACGTGTGGATCAAGAGTGAGCGCAGCAACCCGGGTGGGTCGATCAAAGACCGCATTGCGCTGAGCATGGTGGAAGACGCTGAGCGCAGCGGTGCGCTGCAGCCCGGCGGCACCATCATCGAGCCGACCAGCGGCAATACTGGCATCGGCCTGGCCATGGTGGCGGCCGTCAAGGGCTACAAACTGGTGCTGGTGATGCCCGACAGCATGAGCATTGAGCGGCGCCGGCTGATGCTGGCCTACGGCGCCAGTTTTGATCTGACGCCGCGCGAAAAAGGCATGAAGGGCTCGATTGCCCGCGCCCAAGAGCTGGTGGCGGCCACCCCCGGCGCCTGGATGCCACAGCAGTTTGAGAACCCGGCCAACATCGCGGTGCATGTGCGCATCACGGCCGAGGAGATTGCGGCCGACTTCCCCGACGGACTGGACGCACTGATCACCGGTGTGGGTACCGGCGGCCACTTGACCGGCTGCGCGCAGGTGCTGAAGGCCCGCTGGCCGGGGCTGAAAGTGTTTGCGGTGGAGCCCACGGCCAGCCCGGTGATCAGCGGCGGCGCGCCCAGCCCGCACCCCATCCAGGGCATTGGCGCGGGGTTCATCCCGGCCAATCTGCACACTGCCCTGCTGGACGGCGTGATCCAGGTCGAGGCCGAGGCCGCGCGTGAATACGCCCGCCGCTCAGCCCGTGAAGAAGGCCTGCTGGTGGGCATCAGCAGCGGCGCCACGCTTGCCGCCATTGCGCAAAAGCTGCCCGAGCTGCCGGCGGGCGCACGGGTGCTGGGTTTCAACTACGACACGGGTGAGCGCTATCTGTCGATCGAAGGGTTTTTGCCGGCCTGATTGATCGCCTGCTGACCACCCAGACGCAGTGGCCGGAACACCGCTGCGTCGGCGTAAAAATCAGACGCCTCATTGGCCGGCCACCAGCCCGGCACACCCAGCACCGGCAGTGGCAAGAAGGGCTTGCTGGCCCAGTCCTCCGCACTTAAACGCAGCGGGTCACCCACCAGCACATTGGCGGTCAGCGGCTTGCGCGGTGCGCTGGCCAGTTGCTCCAACAGGGCGTGGCCGATCAGCGTTAGGCGCACACCGGCCCAGCGGGCGCGGTGGGTGATGAACAGCGCGGTCCAGTCGCGCTTGCGCAGGTCGGCTGCCAGTGCGGCCACCACCTCATCCACCACACCGGCAGGCCCGTCCAGCACCGCGCCGTTTTCATCAAACAAGGTCAGCGCATCACGCAACCGGCCGCGCTGGGCGCCAACACCGGCGCGCTGGATTTCTGCGGCCTGCAAGGCATTCAAGCGAGCCTTGAGCGCCGGCCGCGCCAGCCACACCAGGCCGTTGAACAGGTCGTGCAGGTTGTTGCGGGTGGGCACTTGCGCCGTACGGTGGATGAAGGCTTCGTAGGCCTCACCGGCCGGCAGGTCAACTTGTGGCACACAGCGCAGCGGGCCGGCGGGCAGTTGGGGTGGTGTGTCAGCCATTGCGCGGTTCAGCGCGTCGGCCACCGGCATGCCGGCCGACTGGTGCCACAGCACCTGCACCAACGCCGGCCGCAGCGGCGCCAGCCAGGGCTGAGCGGCGCTGATCACTGGCTCAGGCAACCTGGCGCCAAGCCAGCGTCTCCCCACCACACAACGGCTTGAGCTGGGCATCCCCAAACGGCAGCGTCTCGGGCAAAGCCCAAGCCTGGCGCACCAGCGTCAGCGTGCCGGCATTGCGCGGCAGGCCGTAAAACGCTGGGCCATGGTGGCTGGCAAAGCCTTCGAACTTGTCCAAGGCAGCGGCGGCGTCAAAGGCCTGGGCATACAGCTCCAGGGCGCTCAGAGCGGTAAAACAACCGGCGCCGCAGACGGAGGCCTCTTTCAGCGCAGCGGCATGCGGTGCGCTGTCAGTACCCAAGAAAAAACGGTCAGAGCCCGAGGTGGCTGCGGCCACCAGCGCCTGGCGGTGCAGCTCCCGCTTGAGCACCGGCAGGCAGTAGTAGTGCGGCCGCAAACCGCCTTGGAAGATAGCGTTGCGGTTGAACAGCAGGTGGTGGGCGGTGATGGTGGCCGCCGTGTGGGCGCCGGCCGTGGCCACGTACTGCGCCGCCTCTTGTGTGGTGATGTGCTCAAACACCATCTTGAGCGCCGGGAAATCCCGCCGCAGCGGTTGCATCACCCGGTCAATGAACACGGCTTCGCGGTCAAACAAATCCACCGCCAGGTCGGTCACTTCACCATGCACCAGCAGCAGCAGGCCGGAGCGCTGCATTGCCTCCAACACCGGGTAGATTTTGCGGATGTCGGCGACACCGGCGTCGCTGTTGGTGGTGGCGCCGGCCGGGTAGAGCTTGAGCGCCACCACGCCGGCGTCTTTGGCACGGGCGATTTCATCGACGGCCAAGCTGTCGGTCAAGTACAGCGTCATCAGTGGGTTGAAGTCGCTGCCCTCGGGCAGCGCGGCCAGGATGCGGCTGCGGTAGGCCAGCGCCGCAGCAGCGCTGGTGATGGGCGGGCGCAGGTTGGGCATCACGATGGCGCGGCCAAACTGGCGGGCGGTGTGGCCCACCACCGCCGCCATGGCCGCACCATCACGCAGGTGCAGGTGCCAGTCGTCCGGGCGGGTGATGGTCAGTGTTTGCGGGGCGGCTTGGGTGGGGTTGGCATGGTCCGTCATGGCCTGAATTGTCCCATCGGCGTGGCAACGAGCCAGGCCGGCCTCCCCGTGGTTATGCGCCAGACGCATCACCCGATGCTACGTAGAAGCGACAGGGTGAGCATGGTTCTTGCCTTCCTATACTGCAATACGCCCCGCGCTGGCACCCTGCCGGGGCGCAAACTTTTCCCTCAGGAGCTGCCCCCCATGAAACAGAAGACTGTCCGCACGTTGCTCGCAACCGTTTGCACCACCACAGTGCTGGGCTTGGCGGCCTTGCCCGCCCAGGCCGGCAAAACGGTGGACGCGATCAAAGCCCGCGGCCAACTGATTTGCGGCGTCAATACCGGCCTGGCCGGCTTCTCGGCCGCCGACAGCCAAGGCAACTGGGCCGGGCTGGACGTGGATGTGTGCAAGGCCATTGCCGCCGCGATGTTGGGCGATGCCAGCAAGGTCAAGTACGTGCCGTTGAACGCACAACAGCGCTTCACCGCGCTGCAGTCCGGTGAGATCGACATCCTGTCGCGCAACACCACCTGGACCCTGACCCGCGATGCATCGCTGGGCATGAACTTCACCAACACCACCTACTACGACGGCCAGGGTTTCATGGTGCCGGCCAAAGGCAAGATCAAAAGCGCCAAGCAACTGAAGGGCGCCACGGTGTGTGTGCAATCCGGCACCACCACCGAGAAAAACCTGACCGACTTCTCACGCGCCAACAAGTTGGACATCAAGCCGGTGGTGTTTGAGAAACAAGAGGCCTCGACCAGCGCCTACTTCTCCGGCCGGTGCCAGGCCTTCACCACTGATGCATCGGGCCTGGCCTCGATCCGCAACAAAGAGGCCAAGGTGCCGGCCGAGCACCTGATCCTGCCCGAGCTGATCTCCAAAGAGCCACTGGGCCCGTCGGTGCGGCGCGGTGATGATGAGTTTTTTGCCATCAGCAAATGGGTGATCTACGCCCTGATTGAAGCCGAGGAATATGGCATCACCCAGGCCAATGTGGACACGTTGAAGACCAAGACGGACGACCCGGTGGTGGGCCGCATTCTGGGCGGCACCGAGGACACCGGCAAGCTGCTGGGCTTGGACAAGGAATGGGCCGCCAAAGCCATCAAGGCCACCGGCAACTACGGTGAGATCTTTGAGCGCAACGTGGGCCCGAACAGCGCGCTGGGCATGCCGCGTGGCATCAACAACCTGTGGAACAAGGGCGGCATCATGTATGCCCCGCCAGTGCGGTAAGCGCCTGGCCGGCCGGCGTCGCCCGCATTGGGTGATGCCGGCTTGTTGTTGACATCTCCGTTTTCTTTTGTTGTTTCCTCTGCAGCCGGCCCAAGCCGGTTGAAGGAGCTTTGCCCATGACGGCCCGTGCTGCGCCAACCCCCAAACGTGACTGGTCGCTGCGCAGCCGCGCGATGCGGGCCATCATTTACCAACTGCTGGCGCTGGGCCTGATTGGCTTGGGGCTTTGGTTTCTGGCGCACAACACGCTGGAGAACATGCGGGTGCGTGGCATCCAGAGCGGTTTTGACTTTCTCACCGGGCCGGCAGGCTTTGACATCGGCGAGGTGTTGATCCCGTATGACTCGTCAGACCCGTACTGGAAGGCGTTTCTGGTCGGCATCGTCAACACGCTGCGGGTGGCGATCATCGGCATCGTGATGACCACGGTGTTGGGCACCTTGCTGGGGGTGGGCCGGTTTTCAAGCAATGCGGTGGTGCGTGGCCTGTGTTACGGCTATGTGGAGTTGTTCCGCAACATCCCGGTGCTGCTGCAATTGCTGGTGTGGTACCTGATGCTGACCGAATGGCTGCCTGACCCGGGTGAGCCCTTGGTGTTGGGTGGGCTGGTGTTTCTCAGCAAGGGTGGTTTGTCGTTCCCGTTGCCTGTTTGGCAGACCGGCCAGGCGCTGGCCTTGGTTGGTGCGTTGGCAGGTGGTGTGCTGGCCTGGTTTTGGGCCGGTGCCGCACGGCGCAAGTTTGAGCAGACGGGTATTCCGCGCCCGGTGTTTTGGCCCGCTGTGGCCTGTGTGCTGCTGGGTGCGCTGGCAGGTTGGCTGTTGGGCGGTGCGCCCGGCGCCTGGAACCTGCCCAAGGCCACCGACGTGGCGGTAGATGGCGGTGGCTCACTGACGCCCGAGTTCATCTCGGTGCTGCTGGGCCTCACCTTCTACACCGCCGCGTTTGTGGCTGAAGTGGTGCGTGCCGGCATTGCGTCGGTGCCGCGTGGCCAAAGTGAGGCGTCGGCAGCGCTGGGCATCTCGCCCGGCACACAGATGCGGCTGGTGGTGCTGCCACAAGCCATGCGGGTGATCATTCCGCCGATGACCAATCAGTACCTCAACCTGACCAAAAACTCGTCGCTGGCGGTGGCCATCGGCTACCCCGATGTGGTGTCGATCTCCAACACCGCGATCAACCAGACCGGACGGGCGGTGGAATGCATTGCGCTGATCATGGCGGTGTACCTCACCACGTCCCTGCTGACCTCGGGCGTGATGAATTGGTACAACAAACGCGCGGCAATCAAAGAGCGGTGAGCCCCCCATGACCACCCTCTTCAAATCGATCGAGCCGCGGCCGGCACCGGTGCGCACCGACGGCATCGTGCCCTGGCTGCGCAAAAACCTGTTTGGCAATGTGCCCAGCAGCGTGGCCACCCTGCTGCTGGCCGCACTGGCGCTGTGGCTGCTGCCCAAGTTGATCAGCTGGGCGGTGATCAAGGCGGTGGTGGTAGCCGACTACGACCAGTGCCAGGCCGCGCGCGGTGTGGGCGCCTGCTGGGGTGTGATCACCGAGAAATACCGGCTGATCATCTTTGGCCGCTACCCGTTCGATCAGCAATGGCGGCCGCTGATTGCCACCATGCTGCTGGTGGCGCTGCTGATGGTCAGTTGCATGCGGCTGTTCTGGAAGCCCTGGCTGGTGCTGCTGTGGGCAGTGGTGCTGGCGGCGTTTTTTGCGCTGATGAAGGGCGGCGTGCTGGGTTTGAGCCCGGTCGAGACTGACCGCTGGGGCGGCCTGCCACTCACCATCATGCTGGCCACGCTGTCCATCGTGGGCGCGTTTCCGCTGGCGGTGGTGGTGGCGCTGGGCCGGCGCAGCACGATGCCGGCGATCAAGACGATTTGTGTGCTCTACGTTGAGCTGATCCGCGGTGTGCCGCTCATCAGCGTGCTGTTCATGGCCAGCTTCATGTTCCCGCTGTTCATGCCGCCGGGCGTCAGCATCGATGTGCTGATCCGGGTGCTGGTGGGCATCACACTGTTTGCCGCAGCCTACATGGCCGAGATCGTGCGGGGCGGCCTGCAGGCCATCCCCAAAGGCCAGCAAGAAGCGGCTGACACGCTGGGCCTGAGCTACTGGCAGGCGCAGCGCAAGATCATCCTGCCGCAGGCGCTGGCGCTGGTGGTGCCGGGGGTGATGAACAACTTCATCTCGATCTTCAAAGACACCTCGCTGGTCACCATCGTCAGCCTTTACGAGCTGACCGGCGCGATGAGCCTGGCGCTCAACAGCGACAGCAACTGGCGGCCGTTCAAGATCGAGGCCTATCTGTTTATCGCGGCCATCTACTTCGCGTTCTGCTTCTCGATGTCGCGCTACAGCCTGTGGATTGAAAAGCAGTTGTCACTCAGCAAGAACCGCTGAACCTCAAAAAAATGCAGACACCATGACCGACGCGATCATCACGTTCGAGAAAGTCAACAAGTGGTACGGCAACAACTTCCATGTCTTGCGCGACATCGATTTGTCGGTGGCAAAGGGTGAGCGCATCGTGATCTGCGGCCCCTCTGGCTCGGGCAAATCCACGCTGATCCGCTGCATCAACCGGCTGGAGGAGCACCAGCAGGGCACGCTGCGGGTGGACGGCGTCGAGCTGAGCGACGACGTCAAGGCCATCGAGGCCATCCGCAAGCAAGTCGGCATGGTGTTCCAGCAGTTCAACCTGTTCCCCCACCTCACCGTGCTGCAGAACCTGACGCTGGCACCGATGTGGGTGGGCAAGCTGCCCAAGAAAGAGGCCGAGGACCGCGCAATGGTGCAGCTCAACCGGGTGCGCATTGCCGAGCAGGCCGGCAAGTACCCGCTGCAGCTCTCTGGCGGCCAGCAGCAACGGGTGGCGATTGCCCGGGCGCTGTGCCTGACGCCCAAGATCATGCTGTTCGACGAGCCTACCTCGGCGCTGGACCCCGAGATGATCAAGGAGGTGCTGGACGTGATGATCGAGCTGGCCGAGGGCGGTATCACCATGCTATGCGTCACCCACGAGATGGGTTTTGCCAAGGCGGTGGCCAACCGGGTGATCTTCATGGACCAAGGCCAGATCGTCGAGCAAAACGAGCCGCATGCCTTCTTCGACAACCCGCAGAGCGAGCGCACCAAGGATTTCTTGTCCAAGATCCTGGGGCATTGACGGCGCCGCAGGGGCGCGGCCCCTAGCGCCGCGCGGCGCCCGCCGGATCAAGTCTCGCTGGCGCTCTCGCGCAGAAAATCCCACAAGGATTGGGCCGCCGCCTTGGCGTGCCGGGCGTTGGTCGGCCGCTCGCGGTAGATGCGCACTTCCATGGTCAGCTCGCCCACACCGGGGGCGGCGGCCGCCACCAGGCGGCGGCTGCGCAGCTCTTGGCGCACCGAGCTGGCCGGCAAAAAAGCCAGGCCATGGCCTTCCAGGGCCATCGCCTTCAGGCCCTCGGCCATGTCGGTCTCGTAGGTGGTCTCCAAGGCCGGTGGCACCGGCATCTGGCGCACGATCTGCTCGACCATGTGGCCCATGTAGGCGCCCGCCGCGTAGGCCAGCAAGGGCACCGGCGCGTTGCCCGCTCCCAGCCTGAACATCGGCTGGCCGTCGGCATCGGCCTTGGCATAGGCGGCCAGCGTCTCATGGCCCAGCGACAGCATCTCGTAGCGGTCCGGGCTCAACTGCAGCGGCTGCGACGCATGGTGGTAGGCGATCAGCAGATCACAGCCGCCTTCGGTCAGGCGCAGCACGGCGTCGTGCACATTCAGCGCGATGAGGCGGGTCTTGACCCCGACAAAGCGGCTGCGCAGCGCCATCAGCCAGTGCGGGAAGAAGGTGAAGGCCAGGGTATGGGGGATGGCGAACTCGATCACA
>JAYVLI010000207.1:0-4161 GCA_043759535.1 Betaproteobacteria bacterium
TCGCAGTTACTTTGTTTCCAGTGGTTTTACGAGCGAACTGGTGCTCGGCATGCCCTGAACCGACTCCGTACCCACGTCGAAACCAGGTCGGCCCCTGGAATTCAGCAGTTTAGGCCAGTTCCAGCCAGTGCAAGAGCTGAGCAGGTGAAGAAAGAACGCTGTCGGCGCGCCAGTCAGCTATAGCCTCACCCTGGCCCAGATAGCCCCAGGCGGCGGCCAATGTGGTCATGCCGGCAGCGCGGCCGGCTTGAACATCACGAAGGTCATCACCTACATAGACGCAATGTGCTGGCGGCAGGGCCAGGCGCCGGGCAGCCTCCAGCAAAGGCTCAGGGTGCGGCTTGGCGTGAGACGTGGTGTCACCCGCAATAAAAACTGCAGCGCGCGCAGCCAAACCCAGACCCTGGATCACGGGCTGCGCGAAGCGGGTGGCTTTGTTGGTGACGATGCCCCAGCGCATGCCTGCTGCGTCCAAGGTGTCCAACACCGGCGCCATGGCAGCAAAAACCGCAGTGTCCTGCAGCAGGCGCTGTGCATAACGCGCAAGAAACGCGTCCCGCAAATCGGCAAAGCGGCTGTCGTCCGGTGTTACCCCAAACGCCACGCCCACCATGCCGCGTGCGCCCGAGCCCACCATCGGCCGCAACGCGGCGTAAGGCATGGCGGGCAAGCCGTGGGTGGCCCGCAAATCATTGGCCGCACCGGCCAGGTCGGGTGCACTGTCGATCAGGGTACCGTCCAAATCAAACAGCACCGCTGCAATGTAGCCACCGTTGCCGCCGCTCATGCCCCAGCCCTGCAGGCCAGCAAGTAGTTGACCGAGGTATCGCCCGACAGCGTGTAGCGCCGGGTCAGTGGGTTGTATTCCATGCCTTTGAAACCTTGGGTCGCCAAGCCAGCCTCGCGACACCAGCGCGATAGCTCGCTGGGCCGGATGAAGCGCGCGTACTCATGCGTGCCTTTGGGTAGCAGTTTGAGCACATGTTCAGCGCCGACGATGGCCATGACAAATGCCTTGGCATTGCGGTTGAGGGTGGAGAAAAACACCCAGCCACCAGGTTTGACCAGGGTGGCGCACGCCTGCACCACCGACGCCGGGTCTGGCACATGCTCCAGCATCTCCATGCAGGTGACCACATCAAAACTGTGCGGTAGCTCCAATGCCAAGGCCTCTGCAGCCACGTCGCGGTACTGCAGATGCGCGACGCCTGTTTCCATCGCATGCAATTGCGCCACCCGCAAGGGTTTGACCGACAGGTCGATGCCCAGCACATCGGCGCCGCGCAGGGCCATGGATTCAGCCAGAATACCGCCGCCACAACCAATATCGACCACCTGTTTGCCAGCCAAGCGGGCCTGGCTGTCGATCCAATCCAACCGCAACGGATTGATCTGGTGCAGTGGCCGAAACTCACCGTCCATGTCCCACCAATGGTGGGCAAGGTCACCGAATTTGCGCAGTTCTTGGGGATCAGCGTTCATGGACATCATTGCATCGTAAGTGAGACGGAGCATTGAGCTTGCAGATCAAGCCGGTGCTGTGGCCACGCTGATGCACGCCGCACAGCTGATTGACCGCCACAACGAAAAAACCCCGCCAAGGCGGGGTTTTTGAGGAGGACTTGCACTGCTACAAAGCCAACCAGCAAGCCCGAAAGCTGCGGTTTATTTCTTGGCGCGGGTACCAACCACCTCGATTTCAACCCGACGGTTTTTGGCGCGGCCTTCAGAAGTCTTGTTGTCAGCAACAGGCTGTTTCTCGCCCTTGCCTTCGGTGTAGACCCGATTCTTTTCGATGCCCTTGCCCACCAGATAGGCCTTGACGGCTTCCGAGCGGGTGACAGACAACTTCTGGTTGTAGGCATCGGTACCGGCAGAGTCAGTGTGACCCACGGCAATGATGACTTCCAGGGCAACGGCCGAGGTCTTGGCGACCAGGTCATCCAGCTTAGCCTTGGCTTCAGGCTTGAGCACCGACTTGTCAAAGTCAAAGAATGCATCAGCAGCGAAAGTGACTTTCTCACTCACTGGTGCAGCGGGTGCCACAACAGCAGCAACCACTGGCGCTGGTGTCGGTGCAGCAGCAGGTGCTGGCGCCGGTGCTGCAGCGGGCGCAGGTGCGGGAGCAGGCATCGGCGCAGGTGCTGGAGCAGCCGCCTTGATGGCACCATCACAAGCCGCATTGGCCGTTGCTGGTGTCCAGTTGGCGTCACGCCAGCAGAGTTCGTTGGTGCCGTTTTTCCAAACGGTGCCATCCGCAGCGCGCCAATTGTCGGCGCCGTTGGATTGTGCGAAAGCCGCGATGGGCGCGGCGAGTGCGGCCGACGCGAAGAGCACCGCCACCTTGTTCAGTTTCTTCATGATTCTCCTCTCGAGGAAAGCCGCAGATAGTCTGCGTAATGTCCAAATCGGAAGCAAAAAAAGCCGGCAAACACCCCGGTTTGGCAAGCGTTAACCACCGATCCCTTATTGTGCCATAGGGCTTTGTGCCGGCTGGATTTTCAGCCTGCAGACGCAAATGACGCACCGTGTTGTTGCACAGCCGCGACAAACAGCCCCGCTTAGAATTGAAGGCTGACGTGCAGAACGGTCTGCCTCAGCCCCTTCTTTCACGGCGCTGCCACGCCGCATCTGCATGACGCCTTTCGCCAAGGAAACACTGCCCATCAGCCTTGAAGAGGAGATGCGCAGATCCTATTTGGATTACGCGATGAGCGTGATCGTCGGGCGGGCTCTGCCAGACGCGCGGGACGGCCTGAAGCCGGTTCACAGGCGTGTGTTGTTTGCCATGCACGAGCTCAACAACGACTGGAACCGAGCCTACAAGAAGAGTGCGCGCATCGTCGGCGATGTGATCGGCAAGTACCACCCTCACGGTGACACGGCGGTGTATGACACCATCGTGCGCATGGCGCAAGATTTCTCGTTGCGCCATATGCTCGTGGACGGCCAGGGCAACTTTGGCTCGGTGGACGGTGACAACGCAGCGGCCATGCGCTACACCGAAATCCGGCTGTCCAAGATCGCCCACGAGATGCTGGACGATCTGGACAAGGAGACGGTGGACTTTGCGCCCAACTACGACGGCAGCGAGAAAGAGCCCACTGTGCTGCCGGCGCGGCTGCCCAACCTGCTGGTCAATGGATCGTCCGGCATTGCGGTGGGCATGGCCACCAACATTCCGCCGCACAACCTGAACGAGATTGTTGACGCCTGTTTGCACCTGCTCAAGTCACCCGAAGCCACGGTGGACGAGCTGATGGAGATTGTGCCGGCACCTGATTTCCCCACCGCCGGCATCATCTACGGTATCAACGGGGTGCGTGAGGGTTACCGCACCGGCCGCGGCAAGGTGGTGATGCGGGCCAAGGTGCATTTTGAGGACATCGACCGCGGCACGCGCCAGACCATCATCGTCGATGAGCTGCCCTACCAGGTCAACAAAAAGACGCTGCTGGAGCGCATTGCCGAGCTGGTGCATGAGAAGAAGATTGAGGGCATCAGCCACATCCAGGACGAGAGTGACAAGTCCGGCATGCGGGTGGTGATCGACCTGAAGCGCGGTGAAGTGCCCGAGGTGGTGCTCAACAACCTGTACAAGCAGACCCAGCTGCAGGACACCTTCGGCATCAATATGGTGGCCTTGATCGACGGTCAGCCCAAGCTGTGCAACCTGAAGATGCTGCTGGCGATCTTTTTGGAGCACCGGCGTGAGGTAGTGACGCGGCGCACGGTGTATTTGCTGCGCAAGGCCCGCGAGCGCGGCCATGTGCTCGAAGGTCTGGCGGTGGCGCTGGCCAACATCGACGAATTTATCGAGACCATCAAGACCAGCCCGACGCCGCCGGTGGCCAAGGCTGCGCTTATGGCCAAGAGCTGGGATTCGTCGATGGTGCGCGAGATGTTGCTGCGCACCGAAGGCGGCACCACCGGCGGCAGCCAGGCCTACCGCCCAGAAGGCCTGCCCGCCAACATCGGTTTGCAGGCCGACGGCCTGTACCGGCTGAGCGAAGACCAGGCGGGCGAAATCCTGCAGATGCGCCTGCAACGCCTGACCGGGCTGGAGCAGGACAAGATCATCGGCGAGTACAAAGAGGTGATGGGCGAGATCGCCGACCTGCTCGACATCCTGTCCAAACCCGAACGCGTGACCTTGATCAT
>JAYVLI010000208.1:0-8441 GCA_043759535.1 Betaproteobacteria bacterium
CGCCCGCGCCACCGCCGCCAAGACCGACATCAACAACCTGATGCAGGCGCTCAAGCTCTACAAGCTGGACAACCAGCGCTACCCCAGCGCCGAGCAAGGCCTGGACGCGCTGATCAAAAAGCCCACCTCCGGTGCCGTGCCGGGCAATTGGCGGCCTTACCTGGACAAACTGCCAGCTGACCCGTGGGGCCGGCCGTACCAGTACATCTTTCCGGGCGTCAAGGGCGAGCTGGATGTGTTCTCGCTGGGCGCCGATGGCCAGGCCGGTGGTGACGGCAAAAACGCCGACATCGGCTCCTGGCAGTAAGCCCCTGGCCACCATGCACCTGCCGGCCAGGCCAGCGCGGGCTGCGTGTGCCGGCACCCGTGGCTTCTCGCTGGTGGAGCTGCTGGTGGTGCTGCTGGTGATTGCCATGGCGTCCGGCCTGGTGGGCCTGGCCCTGCGGGACGGCGCCAGCAGCCGGCTGGACCGTGAAGCGCAACGCCTGGCCGCCCTGCTGGAGGCCGGCCGCGCCGAGGCCCGCGCCAGCGGTGTGGCGGTGCGCTTTGAGCTGCCGGGGCCCAACGCCGGGCTGTCCACCAGCGCCAAATCCGCAACCGCTCCGCGTGACCGCCTCAACGAGAGCATCGGCAGTGACGGCGCCGCCTTCCGCTTTGTCGGCCTGCCGCCCGACCTGCTGCGCGCTGACCGCTGGCTGGACGCCGACATCCAGGCCCAGATCGACGGTGGCCGCAGCCTGCGCCTGGGGCCCGAGCCGCTGATCGGCGCGCAGCGCATCGTGTTGCGCCTGGGCGACCGCCAACTGGCCCTGGTGACCGACGGCCTGGCACCGTTTGCGGTGGAGACTGCCGACAACGCGGCAGCCAAGGCCACCACGCCGTGAGTCACGACCAAGCTGTGATCTGCCGCCCCAAGCCTTGCAGCGGATTCACCCTGGTCGAGGTGCTGGTGGCACTCACCATCACCGCCATCGCCCTGGGTGCCGGCATGAAGGCCGCCGGCGCGTTGACCGACAACGCCCAACGCCTGCAAAGCGTCACCGCCGCCCACTGGTGCGCCGACAACGCGCTGACCGGCTTGCGCCTGGCCAAGGTGTTCCCCGGCACCGGGGATGCTGATTTCACCTGCAACCAGCTGGGCCGGGATTACCACGGCCAACTGCGTACCCAAGGCACACCCAATCCCAACTTCCGCCGGGTGGATGCGGTGGTGCTGGACGACGCGGGCCTGGTGCTGGTCACCTTGTCCACCGTGGTGGGGCGGTACTGAGCATGCAACGCCGGGTTGGATTCACCCTGATTGAAGTGCTGGTGGCACTGGTGATCATGGCCATCATGGCGGCCATGGGCTGGCAGGGTGTGGCCAGCATGGCGCGCTCGCGTGACATCGGCTCGGCCGCCAGTGAGCGCACGCTGCGCCTGTCAGCCTTGGTGGGCCAGTTGGAGCAAGACCTGGCCGCCACCTACGACAGCCCGCTGGTGCCGGGCCTGAGCTTTGACGGCGCGTCCCTGCGCATCGTGCGGCGCAGCGACTCAGGCGTGCAGGTGGTGGTGTGGTCGCTGCGTGAAGGCATCTGGCGGCGCTGGACCAGCATCCCCGCCACCCGGGTGGGCGACCTGCAGCAAGCCTGGCTGGCCAGCCAGCAACTGCAGGGGCTGGAGCCCGGCCAGCTCAAATTGATCGACGGTGTGACCGGCTGGCAAATCTACTTCTGGCGGGGTCAGGGCTGGAGCAATGCGCAGTCCAGCGGCAATGTGGTGACGGCGGCCGTGCGCGCCATCTTGGCCGCTGAAAACAACGCCGCAGCGGCGTCGGCAGCAGCCGGTGCGGCAGTGGTCGCCACCGTGGCGGCAGACGTGGCCGCCGCCGCAGACAACGCGGCCAGCGCCGCAGCGGCGGGCGGCGCTGCGTCCGCCACCGGCGCGGCGGCCAACACCGTCACCCAGCGGGTGCTGCTGCCCACCGGCGTGCGCCTGCAGCTGGACCTGCCCGAAGGCCGCTTGCTGCGCGATGTGCTGCTGGCGCCGCAATCATGAAACACACCCCACGCCACGCCACCCACCCCATCGGCCACCCACCGCGCCGCCCGGCAGGTGGCGCCGCGCTGCTGGTGGCGATGGTGCTGGTGACACTGGTGGCCACCATGGCCTCAGCCATGGTCTGGCAGCAGTGGAAAGGGGTGCAGGTGGAATCGAGTGAGCGCGCCCGGGTGCAGACTGGCTGGATCTTGCAAGGCGCACAAGACTGGGCCAGGCTGATCCTGCGGGAGGACGCCCGCTCCGGCCGCGCTACCGCCTTGACCGAGCCCTGGGCCACGCCGCTGGCCGAGGCCCGCTTGTCCACTTTTCTGGCGGCTGACCGCAACACCACCGCTGACGACGGCCCCGAAGCGTTTTTGTCCGGCGCCATCAGCGACGCCCAGGCGCGTTACAACCTGCGCAACCTGGTGGACAACGGCAAGCTGCTGCCGGCCCAGGTGACCATGTTGCAGCGCCTGTGCGCCAGCATCGGCCTGGGTGCTGACGTGGCCACCCTGCTGGCCAACGGCATGCTGGCCGCCAGCGTGGGCACCGACGCGGTGGCGCCGCTGGCGCCGCAGCAACTGGCCGACCTGGTGTGGTTAGGGCTTGACGCTGACACGGTGGACCGGCTGGCTGCGGTGGCCGTGCTGCTGCCGGTGCGCACCGCCGTGAACCTGAACACCGCGCCGCGGGAGGTGCTGGCCGCCGTCATCACCGGCATTGACCTGGGCGGTGCCGACCGGCTGCTGCAAGCGCGCCAGCGCCAGCCCTTCCGCAGCGTGGACGAGGCCAATACCGTGCTGGGCAAAACCATCACGCTGCAACCCGGCGTGGTGGATGTGAAGTCGGCATTTTTTGAGGTGCGTGGCCGCTTGCGGCTGGACCACCGGGTGCTCAACGAGCAAACCCTGGTGGAGCGCAAGCCGGGGCTGGAGGTGGTGTCCATCCAGCGCCAGCGCCAGGTGGGCCTGAGCCCGGCGCAGCGCTAAAAACACCACAGTGCGCTACGCCACAATCGGGCAGCCTGACCGGGGCAGCATGCAAAGGCACCGGCAACACCCCCTTGCACCACCGATCACGCTGGCCCGGGCCGGGTACGCTAGGCCGCTTTGATTGCTTGTCATGCTCCTTTTGTTTTGTCCGTCGCCCCCGCCGATTCAATGCCCGCTTTGCTGACCTGCTGCTGACCCCTCATGGCCTTGCTCGTCCTCCTGCTGCCGCCGCCACGCCCGGACTCCGCCGCACCGGCCGCCTCGGCGTCTGACCCGGCACCGCTGGCCTGGCTGCTCAGCCCCGACGGCTTGCGCATCAGCCAGCAAGGTGAAAGCCCTGCCGCCCAGTGCCCCAAGGCCGACACCGTGGTGGCCGTGCTGCCGGCGCTCAGCGTGGCCTGGCACCGGCCCATCGTGCCCAAAGCGCCCACCAACCGGCTGCGCGCCGCATTGGGCGGGGTGCTGGAGGACCAACTGCTGGCCGACGACGAGCAAGTCCACCTGGCCCTGGCGCCACGCCACACCCCCGGTGAAATGGGCTGGGTGGCCGCGATGCACAAACCCGCACTGCAGGCCCAACTGGCCAGCCTGGCCGCCGCCGGCCTGGTGGTGGACCGGCTGGTGCCGGCCTTGGCACCGGTGCTGGGGGGGCCAGGCAGTGCTGGCGGGCCCGGCGACAGCCGCTGGGCCGACACCGGTGACAGCGTGCAGTCCAGTGGCCAGCACAGCAGCCAGTCCAGCAGCTTCCAGCCCAGCAGCCAGGGCCGCGCCAGCCGGCAAGACAGCATCTTCTCCAGCATGCTGGGCGCCTCACCCGAAGGCCATTTCTTCATCCGCGTGGATGCGGCGGGTGCCAACACCCCGTGGGTGGCGCTGACCGACACCGACCATGCCTTGTGCCTGCCATTGGCCGGCAACCTGGCGCGTGGGGTGCAAGAGCGTTGGTCGGCGCTGGGTGCATCGTGGTCAGCCACACCGGCAGCCACTGCAGCGGCTGAGCAATGGCTGGGCGCACCGCTGGCCATGCGCAGCACGGCCGAGCAAGCGCTGGCCGCCGTGCGCACACCCTGGAACCTGCTGCAGTTTGACCTGGCCCCGCAGCACCGCAGCAGCCTGGCCCTGGGCCGGCTGGCGCGCCAGTTCTTGAGCCCGGCCTGGGCGCCGGCCCGCTGGGGCCTGGCCGCGCTGCTGGTGCTGCAACTGGCCGGCCTCAACCTGATGGCCTGGCAGCAACAGCGCAGCCTGGGCGACAAACGCGCCGCGCTGGAGGCCTTGCTGCGCAGCACCCACCCGCAAGTGCGCGCCGTGCTGGACGCACCGGCCCAGATGCAACGTGAAACCGCCACCTTGCGCACCACCGCCGGCATCCCCGGTGAGGATGACTTTGAGCCCATGCTGGCCGCTGCCGCCGCCGCCTGGCCAGACGGCCAGCCGCCCGCTGCGCAAGTGCGCTTCGAGCCCGGCCGCCTCAGCCTGGCCGCTGCCGGTTGGCAAGCGCCGCAAATCAGCCAACTGCGCAGCCGCCTGCAAGCCAGCGGCTGGGCGGTGGACAACACCGAAGGCCGGCTGGTGATCCAGCGCGCCCCCGCCCTGGCGGGGCAATGACAGGCCACCTCCCATCCTTCACCAGCCGATGAGCACCTCCACCGCACCCCATACCGCCCTGGCCCCGTTGCGCAACGCCTGGCGCAGCGCCCAGGCGCGCTGGGCCACGCTGGGCGGGCGTGAGCAGCGCCTGCTGACCATCGCCGCCGTGCTGGTGGCTGTTGCGCTGCTGTGGCTGGTGGCCATTGCCCCGGCCTGGCGCACGCTCAGCACCGCGCCGGCCCAACAGGACGCGCTGGACCTGCAGGGCCAGCGCATGCAGGCCCTGGCCAATGAGGCCGGTGTGCTGCGCGCCGTGGCCCCGGTGCCCATGGACCAGGCGCAAGCCGCGCTGACCGCCGCCACCGAGCGCCTGGGCGCGCCGGGCAAGCTCAGCCTGCAAGGTGAGCGCGCCCTGCTCAGCCTGAAAGGCGTGAGCAGCGCACAACTCAATGCCTGGCTGGCCGAGGCCAGAGCCGGTGCCCGCGCCCGGGTGGTGGAGGCCAATCTGGTGCAGACCAGCCCCGGCCTGTATGACGGCAGCCTGACCCTGGCCCTGGTGCAAGGGGCCGGCCGGTGACATTGCGGGCCAGACCGGCGCGATTGACCAGCCCGGCACTGTCCGAAGCCAGCCGCTGGCGCAACCTGCAGCGCGCCGGCCGGCGCTGGGCGGTGTGGGGCGCTGTGCTGGGTCTGCTGGCCGCCGTGGTGTTGTTTGCACCGGCGCAATGGCTGGCCAATGCGCTGCAGCAAGCCAGCGGCCAACGCCTGCTGCTGGCCGAAGCCCGTGGCAGCCTGTGGAATGGCAGCGCCGTGCTGGTGCTCACCGGTGGAGAGGGCAGCCGCGACGCCGCCGCCCTGCCCGGCAGGCTGTTGTGGCAGTTGCGGCCAAGCTGGCAAGGCCTGCACTTGAGCGCCCGCCAGCCGTGCTGCCTGACGGGCACGCTGCAACTGCACTGGTCGCCCCGTTGGGACGGCTACACCCTGACCTTTGACGGCCCGGCGCTGCGCCAGGGCAGTGCCGCGGCCGTGTTGGGCTCCAATCCACCCACCCCCATCCCTTACGGCGGCATGAACACCGACAGCAGCCGCGGCAGCATCGGCCAATGGCCTGCCAGTTGGCTGGCCGGCCTGGGCACGCCATGGAACACGCTGCAACTGGGCGGTGCGCTGCAACTGGCCAGCCCCGGGCTGCGGCTGCAGCAAGTGCAAGGCAAGTTGCGGCTGGACGGCGCGCTGGCGCTGGACCTGCACAACGTGTCGTCCCGCCTGTCGTCGCTGCCGGTGCTGGGCAGCTACCGGCTCGGCCTGCGCGCCCCCCCCGGCGGCGGCGACAGTGCCAGCCTGCAACTCGACACGCTGGACGGCGCCTTGCGCCTGTCGGGCACCGGCCAGTGGGCTGGCGGGGCTTTGCGCTTCCGGGGCGAGGCCCAAGCCGCTGACGGCCAGGACGCCGCGCTGTCCAACCTGCTCAACATCATCGGCCGGCGCCAAGGCGCGCTGTCCGTCATTTCGATCGGATGACCCCCATGACCCCACCGCGCCCGCGCTGCCGCGCCCACCTGTCGCCGCTGGCCACCGCCGCCTTGCTGGTGTTGCTGCCGGCGCTGTGGCTGCCCGCTTTCAGTCAAAAAGTCAGCCAAGCTGCGGGCGACGCCGCCAACGCCCGCCGTGTCAGCAGCTTGCGTGCCGGCACCCCGGTGACGCTGAACTTTGTCAACGCCGATGTCGAAGCGGTGAGCCGGGCCATGGCGGTGATGATCGACCGCCAGATCCTGGTCGACCCCCGCGTCAAGGGCGTGATCACGCTGTACAGCGAGCAGCCCATGCCGGTGCGTGAGGCCTACCTGCAATACCTGGCCGGCCTGCGCGGCCTGGGCTTTGCGGTGGTGGACAACGCCGGCCTGCTCAAAGTGGTGCCCGAGGCCGACGCCAAGCTGCAGGCCGGCACGGTGGCGGTGGGGCCCAGCAACCAGCGGGGGGACCAGGTCATCACCCAGATCTTTCGCCTCAACTACGAAAACCCGAACAACCTGGTGGCGGTGTTGCGGCCCTTGATCAGCCCCAACAACACCATCAACGCCAACCCCGGCAACAGCACCTTGGTGATCACCGACTACGCCGACAACCTGACCCGCATGGGCAAGATCATTGCCGCGCTGGACCAACCCGCCACCACCGATGTCGAGGTGATTGCACTGCAGCACGCCATCGCGTCCGACATGGCCGCGCTGGTGCAAAAACTGGGCGACGCCAGCGCCGTGGCCGCTGCCGGCGGGGTGCCGGGTGCGGGTGGTGGTGTGTCGGTGCTGGCCGATGCCCGCAGCAACACGCTGATCGTGCGGGCGTCCAACCCGGCGCGGCTGGCGTCCACGCGGGCCTTGATCGAGCGGCTGGACAAGCCTGGTGTGGGCGGCCCGGCCGGTGCCATCAACGTGGTTTACCTCAAAAACGCGGACGCCACCAAGCTGGCCGCCGTGCTGCGGGCCGCATTTGGCGGCGGTGGTGGCAGCAGCAGCGGCAGCAGCGGTTTCAGCACCGGTGTGACCGGCGCCAGCCCCAGCATCGGCGGCGCAGCCGGTGGCATCGGGTCCAGCGTGGCCACCACGCCCAACGCGCAATCGGCGCAGCCCAGCACCGGTGGTTTCATCCAGGCCGACCCGGCCACCAACTCGCTGGTGATCACCGCTGCGGCGCCGCTGTACAAACAAATCCGCAGCGTGATTGACCAACTGGATGGCCGCCGCGCCCAGGTGTTTGTGGAATCGATGATCGTGGAGATGGACGCCAGCCGCGCCGCCGAGATGGGTTTTCAGTGGCAAGGCTTGCTGGGCAAAAGTGGGGACAGGTTTGGCCTGGTGGGTGGTACCAACTTTGGCGCCGGTGGCAACAACATCGTCAACCTGTCGGTGGCGGGTGGTGCGGTCAGCACCGGCACCACCACCACCACCACCTTGCCCACGGCCGGCCTCAATGTGGGCCTGCTGCAAAAGGTGAACGGGGTCTACACCCTGGGCGCGCTGGCGCGCTTTCTCGAAACCGTGGCGGGCACCAACATCCTGTCCACGCCAAATCTGGTGGCGCTGGACAACGAGGAGGCCAAGATCGTGGTGGGCCAGAACGTGCCGTTTGTCACCGGCAGCTTCACCAACACCGGGTCCAGCAGCAGCACCGTCAATCCCTTCCAGACCGTGGAGCGAAAAGACGTGGGCCTGACGCTCAAGATCAAGCCGCAGATTGGTGAAGGCGGCGTGGTGCGCATGACGGTGTACCAAGAAAACAGCAGCGTGGCGTCCAACTCCAGCAACGGGCCCACCACCAACAAAAATTCACTGGAAACCACCGTGGTGGCCGACGACGGCCAGATCATGGTGCTGGGCGGGCAACTGCAAGAAAGCTACACCGGCAACCAGAGCAAGGTGCCGCTGCTGGGTGACCTGCCGGTGGTCGGCAACCTGTTCAAAAGCCAGGACCGCACCCGCAGCAAAAAGATCTTGCTGGTGTTTTTGCGCCCGGTGGTGATGCGTGACGCGCAGTCGTCCAACGCCATCACGCTGGACCGCTACGAGGCCATCCGCGCCGAGCAGCAAAGCGCCCAGCCCGAGCAAAGCCGGGTGCTGCCCATCAATGAATCGCCCATGCTGCCGGCCCTGCCCACCCGGCCTGGCGACAAGACGCCGATCACCCAACCCCCGGCGCAGATGACGCAATGAAACACCTGCTGCCCTACGGCTTTGCCAAGGCCCAGACCCTGCTGCTGGAGGACGACGGACAGGAGCGTGTGCTGTGGGCCACCGACGACGCCGCCACCAGCGCGCTGGGCGAGGTGATGCGCCTGCACCC
>JAYVLI010000209.1:0-4113 GCA_043759535.1 Betaproteobacteria bacterium
CAAAGCGTTGGCCACGCGCGCCGCCAATTGCGGGTCTTCACTCGCAAAACCGATCTTTACCAGTTGGCTGCCACGGACCGGCTCAACCGTCAGGTTGCCCATCACATTGCCGACGGCACTGCCAACCAATTCTTCTTCTGTCCACTCTCGTTGGACGCGGCCCATGCCCATGGCACCCATGGCGCGGCCCTTGAGGGTGGGCGGTGCCTTGCGTGGATCGATGGCTGGGTGTTCCCACAACTTGAGCGCACGCGCCGTGCGTTCGGCGACCTCCCGGGATTTGATGATTTCAACTTGCGTTTGAAAGTGCTCCCGCTGCTGGCTGTTGCTGTAAATATCCTCGATTGACAGGATCTTGGCCTTGCCCGATTCGATCAAGACCGTGGCTGTCGACCGATAAACAGGCGTTAGCGCCAGGGCCACCACCGCTGCAAGCAGGGCAGTCACCAGCCCCAGGCCCAGGATCATCCACTTGCGCTTGGTGATGCTGCGCCAGTACTCCAGCAACTCCAGCTTTTGCTCGGGCGACACGCTCAAGGAGGCTGGTTGCAGCACGGGCTGTGGCAGCAGGGGGTGTAGCGTGGTGGGCAGCGTCATTGGGAGAATTAAAAGCCAGAGAAAGAGCTGCTTGTGAGGCCGCCACACTTGGGGTGGCTGGGGGCTGTCAGCGCCTGGGCGCGGCGGTGGGCAGCGCCCCGTAGTCAGGCGTTGCCCACACAAGCGCCATCAGCAAGACCAGGGTGAAGGCATTTGCGGGGATTTGCAGGTTGAAATCGACCATGCCATGCAGACTGATCGAGCATATCGCCATGAGTGCCGCCACGCCCACCCCCCGTTTGAGGCGTGGTTCTACATCGCGCAGCATGCGTGCGGCGCGCCAAGCGGTGGTGGCAGCCAGCGCAATCAAGAGCGCCAGGCCCACCAGGCCGGTGTCGGTGGCCAGCTCAACAAAGTCGTTGTGGGCATGGTCCCAAAGCAAGGGGAAGCCGGCGGGTTTGATCGCCGGCAGGCTGAGGTAGTAGGTGCCGCCGCCGTGCCCAAACCAAGGCTGCTGGGCGATCAATGGCAGCGAGAGCCTGGGTATACGCAGCCGGTCTTGCACAGATTCCTCACGCTGCACCGGGGCGATCACGTTTGAGACGCCCGGGGTTGCGCCTGCCACCATGGAGGACTCAGCCGTGTCTTTCAAGCGCTCGACCACCCGGTCCAGCCCCACCCATTGGCCGATGATGATGATGTCGATCAGCGCCATGCTGGCCACCAGCCAAAGCGCCGGCTTGCGCAGCCGTTGCGACACCACCGCCACCAGGCTGCCGATCAGCAGCAAAGCAAAAAAGAAGGCGCCATTGCCCATGCGTGAGTGCGTCATCACCAGCGCCACCACCATCGTCACCAGCATCATCCGCAAGACCATCTTGCCCGACAGCAAGAAGGTCAAGGCCAGCGCCAGCCGCTGCTGCCAGCCGCGCGCGTGCACGGCGCTGCCGCCAAACTGGGCCAGCATCAAGCCCAGGCCGGCCGACAGGCAAAGCTCAAGGTAGCCGGCCAGGTGGTCAGGGTTGACAAAGGTGCCTGTGGCCCGGCCGCGCTGGTCAAACTCAGCGAACATGAACTGATAAGTGGCGCCGGTGGATGCCAGCGCCACCGCAATCAGCGCCTGCAAGACGCCTGCGCCCACCAGCGTGCCCAGCAGCCATGTCGCGCGGCGCGGGGTGGTTACGCAAGCAACGGCCAGTGCAAAGGCTGCCAGCAATGCCAAACTGGTGAGCAAGTAGATACGGGTTTGGAACGCATCTGCGGTGTGCAGAAGGCCAGCAATGGGGCCTGGCGACCACAACTGGCCCAGCAACAGGCCAGCAAACAGGGCCATCAAGGCCAGGGGCCAGGCCGCCTGCATCACGCGGTGCTGGGCGCCCCGGTGCCCTGCCATGCCGCTGCCTACCAAAAAGGTGATCAGCGCCAGCCACAAAGCAATAGCCAGCAGGCCTACGGCCCAGGCCCGGTTGCTGCCCAAAGGTATCGGCGCCCAGACGGCTGCGCTCAGCAAGATAAAAAATGCGGTCGTGTCCCACCAATCAACGAGGGCGTTGCGGGCGCGGTGCGATGTGCTGGCGGCCAATCAAGCGTCCATCAGCAGGCAAACCCGCAAAGATCCATCGCCCCACAAAGCCGCCACGCCAACGAAAAAACGGCGCCCCAAACCTCGGGCGCCGTTTTTGCCTGTGACAGGCTGATCAGCAATGCTCAACTGCGGCTTGGCGGCACCCGTGGCGGGCGGTTGGGCGGCGTGCGCGGTGGGCCGGGTGGCGGCGCCAGATTTGGCAAGGGCACGCCGCCCAATGAAGCATCCGCCTGCGCCAGCACGGTGACCTTGACAGCCGATTGCGAGGCTTGCGCATAGGCTGCGCCGCTGCCAAAGGCCGCCACCAACAGTGCGGCAACAACGAGAGACTTGAGGTTTTTCATGATGCCAACCTTTGTGAGACCGGAATTGACGGAAAGGCTAACACTGAAGCGCCGTTGCAGTCAAACCCCGTGCCGGGTGTCCGCCACGGTGCTGCCGCCCGGCCATCCATGTGATTGACATAGAGCGATGTGCCTTTTGCAGCGGACAAGCTACCCCACACATCGGGGATACCCCGTACTTCAGCCCAGCGGCACATTAAGCCGCTGGATTGGGTACAGGGGCTGTGCAGCCCAGCGCAGCGGGAGTGAAATCAATGAATGCGTGGCAAGTGATAGCGATTGGCATCACTTCGCTCGTCGGGTCTCTCTTGGTCATCTTCACCAGAAGATGGCACGGAAAGTGGACGGGTGATTTTGAAGACAGCGGGGTGCAAAAGCACCATCGCGGGTCACCCCCCCGCATCGGTATCGTGCCCTTGATGTTGGCAGTGGCGGTGGGCCTCTACTTCTTGAGTGCCAGCCACCTGGCCCAGGCCGGCATGGCCGCCCGCACGCTGGGGCTGCTTGTCTTGGCCAGCCTGCCGGTGGTGTTACTGGGCCTGGCCGACGACGTGACCAAGAAGATCACGCCCCGCGCGCGCATGCTGGGTGCGGCGGTTGCCGGGGCATTTGCCATTGCCCTGCTGGACAGCCGCCTGGTCCGCGTCGATGTTTTCATATTTGACGATCTGATCGGCTTTGCGCCGGCATCGATCGTCTTGACGCTGCTGATGGTGTGCGGCTTCACCAATGCCGTGAACATCGTGGACGGCCTCAACGGCTTGGCAGGCGGCTTGTCAGTGCTGATGCTGGCGGCCACCGGCGTGATCGCATCCCGTTTTGGCGATCAGATGATCGTTGAGATGTGCCTGGTGCTGGGCATTGCCATCGTGGGCTTCCTGGTCGTCAATTTCCCTCGGGGCTACTTGTTCCTGGGTGATGGCGGTGCCTATCTGATCGGCTTCTTGTTGGTGCAGATCTGGATCTTGCTGGTGAACCGCAACCCCAGCATCACGCCCTGGTGCGTGGCGGCGATGGCCTTCTTGCCCACGATGGAGACCATTTTCAGCATCTACCGGCGCCGGCTGCGCCGCGCGCGGCGTGGCGCGGCCATGGCGCCAGACAGGTTGCATTTGCACAGCCTGGTTTATCGGCGCAGGGCGGCCTTGATCTTTAGTGAAAGCTGGGCCGAGCGCTGGGTGGCCAATGCTGCGGCATCGGTGGCGGTGGTCTGCTTTGGCGCGGTGCCCATTGCCCTGGCGCTGGTGGCCCCCACCAGCCTGATCTGGAACGTCATGGTGGTTTGCGTTGCCAGTTTGACCTTCCTGGCCTGGTTCTCGCGCCTGGTTCACTTTCGTGGCCGCCTGCGTGCTCACAATGAGCAGCCCGACGTGATTCAGGCGGGTTGACGCGGCCGGCAAAGCGGCGATTTTCTTGCACATCCCTCAGCCCTTTTTGAACCCGGTCTTCTGCATCCGTGACGCTTGATTCCCAACCCGCCGATCTGCCAGAGCACTGCCAAACGCCAAGCCACCTTGCCACAGCGCAGGCATCGTGCCCAAGCGCCAACGCTGCCCCTTGGTATGTGTGCGTCACCAAGCCCCGGCAAGAGCCCTACGCCGCCATCAAGCTGCAAGAGCAGGGCTATGAGTTCTACCTGCCCATGTT
>JAYVLI010000210.1:0-7511 GCA_043759535.1 Betaproteobacteria bacterium
CAAGATGGCCAAGTTCTTGAAAGCCACCTTCAAGGGCTGGAACGACGCGGTGAAAAACCCCGAAGAAGCCGCCAAGATCGTGGTGGCGGCTGACCCGTCCGGCAGCGCCACCCTGGCGGTGCAAAAACGCCAAATGGAAAACGTGGCCACGCTGATCAGCAATGCCGGTACCGCCAAGATCGGCTACCTGGACCCGGCCGCTTACGAGCGCACGGTGAAAGTGCTGATGACCGGCGGCAGCGCACCGGTGATCAAAAAAGACCCGGGCAAAGCGGCCTACACCCACGCCGTGTTTGATGCGGCAATGAAGTGACCTGGCTTGATGTGACATGACGTGATGTGACCCGGGCAGGCCTGCCTGCAGGCCCGCCCGGCGCCCCATGCCGCAGCGCAAACTTAAAGTGCCCAGCGCGGACGACGAAGCCCGCAAAGGTGCCATCCGCCAGGCCAATGAGGCGCTGATCCTGGGTGCGGCCGAGCGGGTGTTTGCCCGCGCCGGTTTCAACGGCGCCACGGTGGCAGCCATTGCCGATGAGGCGGCGCTGCCCAAGGCCAATCTGCACTACTACTTTGGCAGCAAACACGACCTGTACCGCGCCGTGCTGGCCCGCACCCTGCACGATTGGCTGGCGCCGATGGACTTGCTGGTGCCCGAGGCCGACCCGGCGCAAGCCGTGGCCGCCTACATCCGCGCCAAGATGGCGATGAGCGCGCTGCGGCCCGATGCGTCACGCGTGTTTGCCAACGAGCTGCTGCACGGTGCGGCGGTGGTGGGTGACCTGATGCGCAGCGAACTGCGCAGCACCGTGCGGCACAAGGCGGCGGTGATTGACGGCTGGATAGCCGCCGGCCGCATGGCCTCGGTGGACGCCACCCACCTGTTTTTTACGCTGTGGGCCGCCACCCAGACCTATGCCGATTTTGAGCTGCAGGTGTGCGCGGTGCTGGGGCGGGATCAGCTGAGCGCGGCCGACCATGCCCGCGCGGCGGACCATGTGGTGGCGTTGATGTTGCGGGGCTGCGGGCTGGCGCCAGCGGGCTGACCTGGCTGCGTTGCGGGGTGTGGGCGTGTGGGTGGCTGACACGCCTGTTGCAAACAGCATCATTTCTTGACGCGGTGGCTGTCGTGCTGCAGGGCGCTTGCCGCGTTCAACAATCACAGTACACAACAACTGCAGGGGTCGGGTGATGAACGAACAGGTCTGTTTGGCCCCAGCCCCAGCCCCAGCCCCAGCCCCGGCTTCAGCGCCGGCACCGCCAGCCACCCACCCGCCAGCCACGCTGCTGCGGCCGGCGGGCGGCAGTGGGCCCATACCGGGTCTGGCCACCGGTGCTGCGGTGATGGCCGGCCTGCCGGCCTGCGGCGGTGGTGGCAGCGACGCCGGCGGCGGCACAACAAGCCCACCGCCCCCACCACCACCACCGCCTGTTGGCCCCACCGCCGTTGAAGCGGCGCGTTTTTTGGCCCAGGCCTCACTGGGCGCTGACCCCACACAGATCGGCCGGGTGCAGGCCATTGGCTATGCCGGCTGGATTGACGAGCAGATGGCGCTGCCGCGGCCGACCAGCCGCTGCGACTGGCTGGTGAGCAAAGGCTTTGACGCGGCCGGTGTCAACAACAGCAACAAAAACGGCACGGCGGGTTTTGATGCCTGCGCCTGGCGCCACCTGCTGGATGCGCCCAATGCATTGGCCCAGCGTGTCACCCTGGCGCTGTCGGAGCTGTTGGTGGTGTCCATCAACGGCCTGGCCGGCGGCTGGCGCCAGTTTGCAGCGGCGCACTACCTGGACTTGCTGGAGGCCAATGCCTTTGGCAGCTTCCGCAACTTGCTGCAGCAGGTGTCCACCAGCCCAGCCATGGGCACCTACCTCACCTTTCGCGGCAACCTCAAAGCCAATGCCAGCACCGGCGCGCTGCCGGACGAAAACTACGCCCGTGAGCTGCTGCAGTTGTTCACCATCGGCCTGGTGCAGCTCCAACTTGACGGCACACCCGCACTGCTGGCCGGCCAGCCGCAAGACACCTACAGCCTGGACGACATCACCGGCCTGGCGCGGGTGTTCACCGGCTGGGACTGGGACACCAGCGGCAGCGGCACCACCACACCCGACTACCAGCGCCGGCCGATGGTGCAGGTGGCCAGCCGGCACGAGACGGGCGCAGCGCGCTTTTTGGGCGCCACCGTGTCGGCCGGGCTGGACGGTGCGGCCAGCCTGACCGCTGCGCTCGACATCCTGCACAACCACCCCAACGTGGCACCCTTCATCAGCCGCCAGTTGATCCAGCGCCTGGTCACCAGCAACCCGGCGCCGGCCTATGTGCAGCGGGTGGCCACTGTGTTTCTGGATGACGGCAAAGGTGTGCGCGGCAACTTGGCCGCTGTGGTCAAGGCGGTGCTGCTGGACAGCGCTGCGCGCAGCGCGCCAGCCGCTGGCGACACCAGCTTTGGCAAGGTGCGTGAGCCCGTGCTGCGCTTTTTGGCTTGGGGCCGGGCGTTTGGCGCCAGCTCAGCGACTGATGCCTGGGCCGTGGGCGACACGTCTGACCCCGCCACCCGGCTGGGCCAAAGCCCGCTGCGCTCGCCATCGGTGTTCAATTTTTTCCGCCCAGGTTATGTGCCGCCCAACAGCCCGGTGGCCAGCGCCGGCCTGGTGGCGCCGGAGCTGCAGCTCACCAATGAATCGTCAGCCGTGGGCTACATCAATTACATGCAGACAGTGGTGAGCAGTGGGGTGGGTGATGTCAAGGCCGACTACAGCAGCCTGCTGCCGCTGGCCGACGACGCCAGCGCGCTGCTGGATGCGTTGAACCTGCTGCTGGCCGCCGGCCAGCTGAGCACCAGCACGCTGGCGTTGCTGAAAACAGCGGTGGGCGGCATGGCCGCAGGCACAGCGGCAGCGCGCAACAACCGGCTGTACGCCGCGCTGGTGCTGGTGCTGGCCGCACCTGAGTTTTTGGTGCAGCAATAGAAGCGTGACCATGAAAATTTCAGCCGCCATGGACGCCTCACGGCGCGCCTTTTTGCAACGCGCCTCGGCCTTGTCGCTGGCTGGCACGGCCGCCCCGTGGGCGCTTAACCTGGCGTCGATTGGCGAGGCGGCTGCCGCAAATGGCACAGGGACAGCCGCCGACTACAAAGCGCTGGTCTGCATCTTTTTATACGGCGGCAACGACTACGCCAACACTCTGGTGCCTTACGACAGCACCAGCCACGCGCTGTATGCCGGCCTGCGGCCCAGTCTGGCCTATGCCAGAAACGCGTTAGACGCCACCGTGCTGACCCCCGCGCAAGCCCTGCCCGGTGGCCGCCAATACGCGCTGGCGCCGCAGTTGGCGCCGCTGCTGCCGTTGTTCAACACCGGCCAACTGGCTGTCATGCTGAACGTGGGCACGCTGGTGCAGCCCACCACCAAAGCGCAATACCTGGCCAAGAGCGTGCCGCTGCCGCCCAAGCTGTTCTCGCACAACGACCAGCAATCCGTCTGGCAAAGCTCGGCGCCCGAGGGCGCGGTCTCAGGCTGGGGTGGCCGGCTGGGCGACTTGTTTCAGGCCGGCAACGGCAATGCCACCTTCACCTGCGTCAATGTCTCGGGCAATGCGGTTTACTTGTCGGGCAACAGTGCCGTGCAGTACCAGGTGTCGGGCAGCGGCCCGGTGGCGCTGAAAGCGCTGAGCAGCCCGCTGTTTGGCTCGGCCGCCTGTTCCAGCGCACTGCAGGCGCTGATCACCGCGCCGCGCAACCACCTGCTGCAGGCCGAGCTGGCACGGGTCAGCCAGCGCGCCATTGACGCCAACAGCCAGCTTGGCGCCAGCCTGGTGCCGGCCAGTGCCATCAGCACACCGTTTCCGGCCAGCAACAGCCTGGCGGCCCAGCTGCAGTTGGTGGCGCGCATGGTGGCCAGCGCCAGTGCATTGCGCAGCAAACGGCAGGTGTTTTTTGTCTCGCTGGGCGGTTTTGACACCCATGACGGGTTGCTGACCACCCACCCGGCGTTGCTCACCACCTTGGCTGATGCGATGTCCGCTTTTTATGCCGCCACGGTGGAACTGGGCGTGGCCAACCAAGTGACCGCTTTCACGGCGTCAGACTTTGGCCGCACCCTCAGCGGCAACAACGACGGCAGTGACCACGGTTGGGGCAGCATGCACTTTGTGGCCGGTGGCGCGGTGCAAGGCCAGCGCTTTTATGGCGCTGCACCCGCCGTGGCCAGCAACGGCCCCGACGACGTGGGCCAGGGCCGGCTGCTGCCCAGCACAGCGGTAGACCAGTACGCCGCCACCCTGGGCCGCTGGTTTGGTGCGTCAGACAGCGATTTGCTCAGCGTGCTGCCCAACCTCAAAAACCACAACACCAGCCAGCGCATGCTGGGGTTTGTGTAGCGGCCCACAGCGCTGCCTACGGCAAAAAGTCCGCCAGCCGCTGCCCGCAGCGCAGGCCATCCACCTGTGAAAAATGCGCGTCGCGTGTCAGCAGTGCGGCACCGTGCTCCAGCGCGCTGGCAGCAATCCACAAATCGTTGCTGGGGATGGGCTGGCCCTTGCGCCGCAGGCCGGCGTAGACCAGGGCGTAGTGGTCAGCGGTCAGCGCGGTGACGGGCAGTACCTGCACCCGGGCGGAGCCCAGAAATTGCGCCAGGCCGGCTCGGTTTTGCGGCTCACGGGTGCCAGCGGCAAAACCGGCCAGCAGCTCACCCAAAACGGTGCTGCTGAGGTACAAGCTATCGGCATGGGCCACCACCTCCACCACGTCGGCTGCGCCCAGCATGAAGGCGCTGTAGGCGTTGGTGTCAACCAGTACCGGGCGCATGGTTTACTTCCAGAGCGCGTTGTCGATCTCACCAAACGGGGCGGTGGTTTGCTCAAACAGCACGCCGTCTTCCGCCCCCCAGCTGCCGGCCAGCGCGTCCAGATCGTCATGCCGCACCCGTGCCGGCTTGCTGCGCTGCAAGCCCAGGCCCTGCTCAATCAGGCGCAGCACCAGGGTGTTGACGCTGGTGTCCTCTCGCGTGGCGCGTGATTTCAGGGCAGTGAGTGCGCGTTCGTCGAGGCTGCGGATGCTGAGATTGGCCATGCTGTCACCTTTGATGGCAAAGTAGGTGTACTGAATGCTATCAAACTGACCCACTGCGTTGCAGCGCCCGCCCCATCGCTTTTCCAACGCCCTTTACGAGCCGCCGATGCCCGACTTCAGCGCCTACCAGCACCTCACCTTCAACCGCCAAGGCCGGGTGCTGGTCATCACCCTCAACCGCCCGGCCCAGCGCAATGCCGTCAACGCCAGGCTGCATGCCGAGCTGGCCCAGGTGTTCACTGACGCGCAGCGCGATGCTGACAGCGATGTGGTGCTGCTCACCGGCGCCGGCAGCGCGTTTTGCGCCGGTGGTGACATTGCCTGGATGCAGCAGGGTGTGGACGACCCGGCCAGTTTTGAGCGCACCGGCCGCGAGGGCAAAGACATCTTGTTCAGCCAGCTCGACCTTGAAAAACCACTCATCTGCGCGCTCAACGGCCATGCCACCGGCCTGGGTGCCAGCCTGGCGCTGTTGTGTGATGTGGTGGTGGCCGCGCACGGCGCCAAGATCGGTGACCCGCATGTCAGCGTGGGCCTGGTGGCGGGGGATGGTGGCGCGCTGATCTGGCCGCAACTGATCGGCTACGCCCGCGCCAAGCACTATCTGCTGACCGGTGATTTGATGACCGCCACCGAGGCGGAACGGCTGGGCCTGGTCAGCCAGGTGGTGGCCGACGATCAGGCCCTGCCCACCGCCATGGCCCTGGCCCAGCGCCTGGCGGCTGGCGCCACCCAGGCCATCCGCTGGACCAAGATCACCAGCAACCTGCCACTCAAGGCCTTGATCCACGCCCACTTTGACGCCGGTCTGGCCTATGAGCTGTTGAGCAACCGCACGGCCGACCATGCCGAGGCGGTGGCCGCGTTCCGGGACCGGCGGGCGCCGCAGTTCAGCGGTCGCTGACGTGACGCCGGCGCCTGCGCCACCGCACCTATGCTGGCCGACTGCAGTTTGGCTGCACCCACAACAGGACCGCGCATGACCTATTCCACCCTTGGCTGGCAACTTGATGACCGGGTGCTGACGCTCACCCTCAACCGCCCGGCCCAGCTCAACGCCTTTACCGTGACCATGGCCGAAGAGTTGATTGACGCCTATGGCCGCGCCAGCGCGGACGACGCGGTGGGCGCGGTGGTGGTCACCGGGGCCGGCCGGGCGTTTTGCGCCGGCATGGATTTGTCCACCGGCGGCAATGTGTTTGGCCTGGACGAAAGCCTGTCGCCCAGCCTGGCCGAGTTGCAGGCTGGTTGGGACGACCCGGCCATGGTGCAAGGTGTGCGGGACACCGGCGGCCGCGTCTCGCTGGCGGTGTTTGATTGCAAAAAACCGGTGATTGCCGCCATCAACGGCGCGGCCGTGGGCATCGGCGCCACCATGACGCTGCCGATGGACGCCCGCATTGCCAGCGATAAGGCCCGCATCGGCTTTGTGTTTGGCCGCATCGGCATCGTGCCCGAGGCCTGCAGCACCTGGTTTTTGCCCCGCATCGTGGGCCCGCAGCAGGCGGCAGATTGGGTGTATTCAGGCGACATCCTGACGCCCGATGAAGCCCTGCAAGGCCGCTTGTTGAAGGCCGTGGTGCCGCACGATCAACTGCTGGCCCAGGCCCACATCCTGGCCCACCGCTGGATTGACGGCCGCAGCCCCGTGTCCATCGCGCTGATGCGCCAGATGCTGGGCCGCAACCCGGCGCTGCCACACCCGCGTGACGCGCACGCCATTGAATCGCTGGCCATGCTGCACACCAGCCGGGCCGATGGCAAAGAGGGCGTGGCCGCGTTCAACGAAAAACGCGCACCGGCCTACGGCGGCCGCGCATCCACCGACATGCCCGGCTTCTATCCCTGGTGGTGAGCGGCCCCAAACTTTTCAGCGGAGATGACGATGGACAAAAAAGTGTGTGTGGTCACCGGCTCGTCGTCCGGCATCGGCGCGGCCACGGCCAGGTTGTATGCCCAGCGCGGCTGGAACGTGGTGGTCAATTACTCGCGTGAGGCCGCACCGGCCGAAGCGGTGGCGGCCGACTGCCGCGCCCTGGGCGCCGACGTGCTGGTGTGCCAGGCCAACGTGGCTGAGGACGCCGATTGCCGCGCCCTGGCCGCAGCGGTAGACGCCCGCTGGGGCCGCTGCGATGTGCTGGTCAACAACGCTGGCACCACCAAGTTTGTGGGCGCCCGCAACCTGGACGGGCTGGACGCGGCCGACTTCCAGCGCATCTACGCTGTCAACGTGGTGGGGGCCTTCCAGATGGTGCGAGCCTTGCAACCGCTGCTGCTGCGCAATCCGCCGGGGGCGGTGGTCAACATGTCGTCAGTGGCGGCCAGCACCGGCATGGGCTCATCCATTGCCTATGCCGCCAGCAAAGGGGCGCTGAGCACCTTGACCATGTCGCTAGCCCGGGCATTGGGCCCCACCATCCGCGTCAACGCCATCGCCCC
>JAYVLI010000211.1:0-12258 GCA_043759535.1 Betaproteobacteria bacterium
TGTGTAGGTGCGGATGGGCGTTGAAGTGGCGGCGCAGGGACCTGCACGTCACTGCGGCTGAATACGTGATCCGCCCCAGTTGCATGCATTATGCCACAGGCAGTGTTATTTAACATAATATACATCGGCACGCATTTTTGCGTAGAACATGGTCAGTTGATTGGGTATGGACCCGGTGTCAGGCTGATGCGGACATGCTGCTTGAACCTGCCACGGACCTGGGCCGCCCGAGTCTGCTCATTCCTGCCGCTAGCCTCAACAATCACCTCACCACTCAATCGTCAGCGGGCCAACCGGTGGTGCTGGCTTGACCGCTGCTGTGGTGGCAGGGTTGACGGCCAGGTTTGCAGCCGGCGCGGCCAACAGCAGCCGATTGCCCGGCATCTCGCTGCAGATCACCGTCATCTGCGCTTCGCCACGTGGGCTGTCAAGCCAGCTGGTGCCTTGCTGCAACCAGTGTTTGACGCGGCCGTCCGCCGGCACGGCGTGTTGGCCGCGGCTGGCCTGGTAGACCACCTCACCACCGGCTGGGCACAGCTTTTCGGCCTCACGCCGCACGGCAGCCATTTCAGGGCCACGCAGCGCGTAAGCCGCCACCTCAACCCGGCCGGTGACCAGGGAGCGCACATCCACCACTGCGCTGCAAGCAGCCAGCAGCGTGAGCAGCAGCGCAGTGCTGCCGATGCGGCTGACCAGGCAATTCATGCGTCGTCGCGAAGCGGCCGGTGCTCAGCCGAGGTTTCACTGCTGCTGCCATGATTTTCAGCATCAGCACCGTCCTCAGCGCCGTTCAGCAAGGGCTTGTCCAGCGGCCGACAGATGCGGCGCTCCAGCGCCTCCAGCCGTTGTGAGCGTTCCAACTGGGCAAAAATCGCCGCTGGGTCAAGCATCAGGGCGAAGGGGTTGGCGCTGTGGGGCAATGTTTGCATGGGGTGTCCTTTGGGCTGGGCCGGACGAAATCTCCGTGCAGCCAATGTAGGACGATGCCCACAAACCCAGCAGTCAGGCCACCGACATGCCGCGTGTCGGAATCAGGCTGACAGGCTTGTCGGGCGCCCTGCCCGCCGCTGTCTCCGGATGTGCCTGCGCCGGTAGCGCCGCCGGGCCCAGGTTCAGCGCGCCGCCGCCTGCAGACGGTCGGCCAGCTTGTCGCGACCGGCCTGGCGGGCAAAGTCAGCGGCGGACAAGGCCAGGTCATTGCGCAGTTGCAGGTCTGCGCCGGCTCTGAGCAGCAGGTCCACCTGGTCTTCTGTGCCGTAGCGGGCCGCCATCATCAGCGGGGTGGTGCCGTTGGGTGAGCGGGCATTGCGGTCGGCGCCGCGTGCCAGCAAGGCCTGTACCGTGCTGGCTTGTGAACCGGAGCAGGCGTAGTGCAAGGCGGTCCAGGCTTTGGTGTTTTTGCCGCCAGCACCATCGATGCTGGCGCCCCGGTCCAACAAGGGCTGCAGCCAGTCGGTGTGGCCTTTCAGCGCGGCCATCATCAGCGCGGTTTCGCCAGCAGCATTGCTTTGATCGGGTTTGAGTTGCGGCTGTTTGAGCAGCACGGCGGCCACTTTGAACGAGCCTTCACGCATGCTGATGTAGAGGCCGTTCTGGCCTTTGTCATCCAGCGCATTCACATCAAAACCGCTCGCCAGCAGGCTGTCCACGCTGCGCACGTTATCAAAGAGAATTGCCTTGAAGAAATCCTCGTAAGCGCCTGCTGTTGCTACAAAACTTGCGGTTGAAATGTATGCGCCAACCAACAGATACGCCGCAAACTTGATGTGATTTCTCATGGTGTTTTGATGGGGTTTGCAGGCTGCGGCAGCTGAAACAGCCGCTCAAAATTGCGGCTGGTGGCCGCTGCCACGGCGTCCACTGGCAGGGCTTTGATGCGGGCCAGCTCAGCCGCCACATGCGGCACCCAGGCGGGGCTGTTGCTGCGGCCACGGTGGGGCACTGGTGCCAGGTAGGGGCTGTCGGTTTCGATCAGGCAGCGGTCCAGCGGCACAAAAGCGGCCACGGCGCGCAAATCAGCCGCTGTCTTGAAGGTCAGGATGCCGGAAAACGAAATGTCAAAGCCCAGGTCCAGCGCGGCCCGGGCCACCTCAGCGGTTTCGGTAAAACAATGGAACACGCCTGTCAGCGCACCACCGGCCGCAGTTTGGGCGCTGCGCAGCATGGCCAGCGTGTCAAAAGACGCACTGCGGGTGTGGATGACCAGTGGCTTGGCCACCGCCGCCGCCACCGCGATGTGGACGGCAAAACGCTCGCGCTGCCAGGCCATGTCGGCCACGCTGCGGCCGTTGAGGCGAAAGTAATCCAGCCCGGTTTCGCCCACCCCCACCACCCGGGGCTGCAGCGCCAGGTGTTGCAGACGCTCGATGCTGGGCTCTTCCACATCCTCGTTGTCGGGATGCACACCGGCGGTACACCAGAAGTTGTCATGCGCCAGCGCCAGGCCATGCACGGTGTTGAACTCTTCCAGCGTGGTGCAGATGACCAGCGCCCTGTCCACCTGGGCAGCGGCCATGTCGGCCCGCACCGCACCGATGCGGCTGTACAGGTCAGGAAAACTGAGGTGGCAGTGGGAATCGACGTACATCGTCTTCAAGCCTTGGTGGGTGGCTGGGCGGCGGCTGCAGCCAGGCGGGGCCGGGCCAGGCTTGGCCTGGGATGCGTCAAACCGGCGGCGTCAAACCGTCTGCGTCGGCTTGGCAGAAGCAATCTGGGTGCCCAGGATTTCTTCGATCTTGAGCCGCAGCACCCGTGATTTATCGTCCGGCGGAAAGCCCACACCCACACCCGCCGTGCGCCCACCCGACACATTGGCCGGCGTGATCCAGGCCACTTTGCCGGCCACCGGGTAGCGCTGCGGGTCGTCAGGCAGTGACAGCAGCAGGTAGATGTCCTCGCCCAGCCGGTAATGCCGGTTGGTGGGCACAAACAGCCCGCCGTCATGCAGCAGCGGAATGTAGGCGGCGTACAGCGCACTTTTCTCGCGGAACACAAGCTGAATGACGCTGGGCCGCGGGCTGGTGACAACAGGTTGATTGGCTGGGACGGCGTCGCTCATCGGCCGGAGTGTAGCGAGGCGGGTGCTGCCGGCCGGCGCCCTGCCGCTGCGCTGCTGGCAGTGGCCGGCGCCCACACCGCTGCGGCCTGGCTGATCAGGGATTCGATCAACAACGCGGCATTCCACGGGTGTTCATCGTGGCGGGCGGCCCGCAACAACGCTTGTTGCCAAGCGCGCAGGGCGGCCAAGTCAGCGCCGGCTGGCAGTTTGGCGTCGGGATAAAAACGCGGCTTGCCGCCGGCCGCCAGCACTTGCAGGTCATGCGCCAGTTTCAGCAGCAGGTCAATCACCCGGGGCAGCGGCCGGCCGGCCAGCGGGGCTGGGTCACCGGCAGCCACCCGGCGCGGCAAGTCGGCCAGCACGGCGGCGCTCAGGCCTTCGTCGCGCCAGGCCAGGGCCTCCAGCGGGCTGCCACCAGCGCCGGCCAGCACGGCGGCGGGCTCGGTCAGGCCTTGGGTGTGCAGCCAGGCCAGCGCGGCGCTTGTGCTGGGCAGTTGCAGCGGCAGGCGCTGGCAGCGGCTGCGCACGGTGGCCAGCAGGCGCTCGGGGTCAGCGCTGGTCAGCAGCAGGCGCAGGCGGCCTGGTGGCTCTTCCAGGGTTTTGAGCATTGCATTGGCGGCCACGGTGTTCATCGCATCAGCCGGATGCAGCACCAGCACCTTGCCCCGGCCGCGGCCACTGGTCTGCTGGGCCCAGGCAATGGCGCGGCGCACTTGTTCTACCTTGATCTCGCGGCTGGGTTTGGCCTCGGCCTTGCCCAGCTTGCTGTCGTCGTCATCCACCCAGCCCAGTTGCACCCGTTGGGCGTCGGGCAGCAGCAGCAATAAATCGGGGTGGACCCGGGTCACAACCAGATGGCAACTGGCGCAGCGGCCGCAGCCCAAGGATTGCCGGGTGGGGTTGGCAGCGCGCGCGCCTGCCGCCGCGCCTGCATCTGCGCGCTCACACAGCGCGGCCTGGGCCAGCAGCAGCGCAAATTCAAGGTGGCCCACACCGGCCGGGCCGTGGATCAGCAGGGCGTGGGCTTGCGCCAGCGCGGCGGCATGGGCCAGGCCGTCGGCCAACCAAGGCAGCGGCAAGCTGCCGTCGGCGGCCACGCCAATCTGCAGGGGGGGGGTGCTGTCTTTGGCCATGGTGTCAGCCCAGAAAGTGCGCCTGCGCGGCGGCCAGCACCTGGGCCCGCACGGCGTTCAGCGGCACATTGGCGTTGATGCGGACAAAGCGGGCGGGGTGGGCCTGGGCGCGGGCAGCGTAAGCGGTGCTGACACGCTCAAAAAAGGCCAGGTCTTCGGCTTCCAGTCGGTCAGCGGTGCGGGCGGCGGCGCGGCGGGAGGCGGCCACGCTGGCGGGCAGGTCAAACCAGAGGGTGAGGTCGGGTTGGCGCAGGATGGCTTGAAGGTCAGTTGTGGCCTGGGTGTTTGACGGCAGTGCCTGCACCCAGCGCTCCAACTGCGCCAGCACCGCCGCATCAAAGCCGCGGCCGCCGCCCTGGTAGGCAAAGGTGGCATCGGTGAAGCGGTCACACAACACCACCGCGCCACGCGCCAGAGCGGGCTCGATGACGCGGCGCAGGTGGTCGCGCCGGCCGGCAAACACCAACAAGGCTTCGGTCAGCGCGTCCATCGTGTGGTGCAAAAACAGGCTGCGCAACTGCTCAGCCAGCGCTGTGCCGCCGGGCTCACGCGTCAAAACAACCTCACGGCCTTGGGCCTGCAACCAAGCTGCCAACGCGTCCAGATGGGACGATTTGCCGGCGCCGTCAATGCCTTCGACGGTGATGAAGTGGCCGGTGGTCATGGGCAAGTCACGGTGCGGTGGCCGCCGTGCGGCGCTGGCGTTGGAACTGGTTCACCGCCTGATTGTGCGCGGCCAGGCTGTCACTGAAAACGCTGCTGCCGTCGCCCCTGGCCACAAAGTACAGCGCCTTGGTGGCCTCAGGCTGCACCGCTGCCCGCAGTGACGCCAGGCCCGGCATGGCGATGGGTGTGGGTGGCAGGCCGCTGCGGGTGTAGGTGTTGAACGGGGTGTCAGCCTGCAGATCACGCTTGCGCAAGTTGCCGTCAAAACTGTCACCCAGGCCGTAAATCACACTGGGGTCGGTTTGCAGCGGCATGCCGATGCGCAGGCGGTTGTTGAACACGCCTGCAATGCGGCCCCGGTCAGCGGCCAGGCCGGTTTCTTTCTCAACAATGGACGCCAGCACCAAGGCCTGGTCGGCGCTGCGCACGGCAGCATCTGGCGCGCGGGCGGCCCACACCGCGTCCAGCTGCTGGCGTTGCGCTTGCGCCGCACGTTTGAGCACCGCCAGGTCACTGACCCCGCGGCTGTAGACGTAGGTGTCCGGAAAAAACCGGCCCTCCGGCGCCACACCGGGCTGGCCTATTGCCGCCATCAGCGCCGCGTCGTCCAGCGCTGCAGTGCTGTGTTTGAGCTGCGGCGCAGCCGCCAGCGCCGCGCGGAATTGACGGAAGGTCCAGCCCTCGATCAGGCGCACCCGCTCAAACGCCTCATCCCCCTGCACCAGCTTGTCCAACAGGCTGCGCGGCGTGGCGCCAGGCCCCACCTCGTAACTGCCGGCGCGGATGCGGCGCGCTTGGCCACTCCAGCGGAACCACTGGTACAGCAGCGCGGGCTGGGTCAACACGCCGGCCTGCACCCAGGCGTTGGCGATGTCGCGGGGCGGCATGCCGGGCTCAATGGACAGCTCGACTGACGGTGCGGCCAGGGCCAACGGGTGGTCCAGCCACCACCATGCCGCAGCGGCCAGTGCGCCGCTGGACAACAACACCAGCAGCAAAAGGGTGCGCAATGCTTTCATGCAAATGGCGGGGCGATGGGCTGGCCGGCTTGGCGCAAAGGGCAGTGATGATAATTGGGGCATGACCACCACTGCTGCTTTGACAGGCGCCCTGCGCCTGACCGACTGGGGCCTGATCTGCGCCCAGGGGCCCGATGCCACCAGCTTTTTGCAGGGGCAGTTGACCCAGGATGTGGCCCACCTGCCGCCTGACCAGGCCAGGCTGGCCGGTTATTGCTCGGCCAAGGGCCGGCTGCTGGCCAGCTTTGTGTTGTGGCGGGTGGACGGTGAGACGGTGTTGCTGGCCTGCAGCGCCGACCTGCTGGCCAGCACGCTGAAACGGCTGTCCATGTTTGTACTGCGGGCCAAATGCAAGTTGGCCGATGTGTCGGGTGAGCTGGCGCTGTACGGCCTGGCTGGCGCAGCGGCAGGCAGTGTGTTGGGTGATGCCGCACCGGCCGCACCCTGGGGTCTTGCCCCACACGGTGCCGGCCAGGTGGTCCGCCTGCCCGATGCCGCCGGCCAACCCCGCTGGCTGCTGGCCCAGGCCGTGGATGCGCCCGCCCCCGTCTTGCCCGCACTGGCCGCCGAAACCTGGCAGTGGCTGGAGGTGCAAAGCGCAGTGGCCCGCATCAGCGCACCCACGGTGGAGCTGTTTGTGCCGCAGATGATCAATCTGGAGCTGGTGGGCGGTGTGAACTTTCAAAAGGGCTGCTACCCGGGCCAGGAGGTGGTGGCGCGCAGCCAATACCGCGGCACGCTGAAGCGCCGGGCATTTGTATTTGATGCCGACGCAATCCTGGCCGCCGGGCAAGAAATCTTCCACAGTGATGACCCCGGCCAGCCCGCCGGCAAGGTGGTGCTGGCCGCCCCGCGGCCAGGCGGTGGCAGCAGCGCGCTGGTGGAAACCAAGCTGGCTGCGCTGGACAGCGGCCAGTTGTATGCCGGCAGTGCGGCCGGCAGTGCGGCCGGCAGCGTACAAGGCCCACTGCTGACCCGCACCGCCCTGCCTTACACCATTCCGCTGGATCAGGGTTGATGCCGCCAGACACCGCAGCGCGCTGGCTTTACGTCTACTACCGCATCGCCGCCGCCGACCTGCCCGCAGCCGTGGCCGCAGCGCAACAACTGCAAGCCGCCCTGCAAGCCGCCCACCCCGGCCTGCAAGCCAGCCTGCTGCGCCGGCCCGGGCTACAAGGTGACCAGGCCACGTTGATGGAAACCTACAGCCACCCTGGTGGCCTGCACCACGGCTTGCAAGCCAGCATCACCCTGGCAGCACAACAGGCGCTGGCGCCGTGGCTGCAGGGGGATCGCCACAACGAGTTGTTTGATCGGCTGTTGTAGTGGCTGATGTAGCGGCCAGCCTGAGCTGCCGACGCCGCAGCAACAGGTAGGCCGCCGGGATCACAAACATCGACAGCAGCGGCGCGGTGACCACGCCGCCCAGCATGGGCGCGGCAATGCGCTGCATCACCTCCGATCCGGTGCCACTGCCCCACAAGATGGGCAACAGGCCGGCCAGGATCACTGCCACCGTCATCGCTTTGGGCCGCACCCGCAGCACGCCCCGTCGCTGATTGCGTCATGCAGGTCAGCGTTGCTGGTGTGGCCTGCGGCAATGCGGGCACCCCAGGCTTGCCGCAAATGCAGCAGCATGATCACGCCAAATTCGGCCGACACACCGGCCAGCGCGATAAAGCCCACCGCCCCTGTAACTGACGGGTTGTGCTGCAGCAGGTACAACAACCAGATGCCGCCGACCAGCGCAAACGGCAGCGTTGCCATCATCAGCAGCGCCTCGTCAAACCTGTTGAAGGTCAAATACAGCAGCACAAAAATAATCAGCAGCGTGAAGGGCACCACCACCTTCAGCTTGGCGGTGGCACGCTCCAAAAACTCGAACTGGCCTGACCATGACACCGAATAGCCTGCCGGCAAGATCACCTGCTGGGCCACGACACGCTGCATGTCTTTCACGGCTGACCGCAAGTCCCGGCTGCGGATGTCCACATACACCCAGCCCGACAGCCGTGCGTTTTCGCTGCGCAGCATGGGTGGCCCGTCGGTGATGCGGATGTCGGCCACGTCGCCCAGCAGCAGCCGCACGCCTTTTTCAGTGACGATGGGCAGCACACGCAGCTTGTCCAGTGAATCGCGCAGCTCACGCGGGTAGCACAGGTTGATTGGGAAGCGCTGCAAGCCCTCCACTGTCTCGCCGATGTTGTCGCCGCCCACGGCTGCGCTGATGACCGACTGCACGTCGGCGGTGTGCATGCCAAAGCGCGCAGCCGCGTCTCGGTTGATGGTCACGTCCACATAGCGGCCACCGGTCAAGCGTTCGGCCAGCGCGCTGCTGACGCCGGGCACATCTTTCAACGCTTTTTCGATCTCACCCGTCACCCGGTCAATCACCGCCAGGTCAGCGCCCGTCACCTTCACGCCCACCGGGCTTTTGATGCCGGTGGCCAGCATGTCAATGCGGTTGCGGATGGGCGGCACCCAGAGGTTGGTCAGGCCAGGCACTTTGACGGTGCGGTCGGGTTCGTCCACCAGTTTGTCCTGCGTCATGCCGGGCCGCCACTGGTCTTTGGGCTTGAACTGGATGGTGGTTTCCAACATCTCCGTCGGCGCCGGGTCGGTGGTGGTTTCAGCACGGCCGGCCTTGCCGTAGACGCTGGCCACCTCGGGCACGGTCTTGATCAACCGGTCGGTTTGCTGCAGCAGTGCAGCCGCCTTGCCGGTGGACAGGCCTGACAGCGCAGACGGCATGTACAGCACATCGCCTTCGTCCAGCGGCGGCATGAACTCGGCCCCGATGTGTTGCACCGGCCACAAACTCAGCAGCAGCGCTGCGGCGGCCACCACCAGCGTGGTCTCGGGTGCGCGCAGCACCACCGCCAACATCGGCCGGTACAGCGTTATCAACAGCCGGTTCAGCGGGTTGGTTTTTTTGCTGGGCAGACGGCCACGGATCAAATAGCCCATCAACACCGGGATCAAGGTGGCAGACAACCCTGCCGCTGCAGCCATGGCATAGGCTTTTGTGCAGGCCAGCGGTGCGAACAAGCGCCCCTCTTGCGCCTCCAGCGTGAAGACGGGGATAAAGCTCAGCGTGATGATCAAACGTGAGAAAAACAGCGTCGGCCCCACCTCGGCGGCTGAGTCGCCGATCACCTGCCAGCGCGCCTCTCCTGTCAGTGTTTGACCCGGATGCGCGTGGGTCCAACGCTCCAGGTGCTTGTGCATGTTTTCGATCACCACCACGGCCGCGTCCACCATGGCACCGATGGCAATGGCAATGCCGCCCAGCGACATGATGTTGGCATGCACACCCTGGGTGTGCATGCCGATGAAGGCCATCAAGATGCCCAGCGGCAGCGACACGATGGCCACAAACGCCGACCGCAGGTGGAACAAAAAGAGGAAACACACCACGGTGACCACCGCAAACTCCTCCAGCAGCTTGTGGCCCAGGTTGCGGACCGCTCGCTCCATCAGGCCGGACCGGTCATGCACCGGCACGATCTCCACGCCTTTGGGCAAGCTGGCTTGCAAGGTCTTTAACTTCTCCTTGACCGCTGCAATCGTCTCCAGCGCGTTTTTGCCCGAGCGCATCACGATCACCGCGCCAGTGGCCTCACCTTCACCGTCCAGTTCACCAATGCCGCGCCGCATCTCCAGCCCCATCTGCACGCGGGCCACATCGCCCAGTCGGACAACGTAATTGGACGCCGGCACACCGGCCGCCGTGCTGGGCAACGGAATCTTGCGGAAGTCGTCCAGTGACTGCAGATAGCCCGAGGCCCGCACCATGTAATCAGCCTCGGCCAGCTCCAGCACCGCGCCACCGGCCTCCTGGTTGGACTTTTGGATGGCCGCCACCACCTGGGCGTGCGCAATGCCGTAGGCCGCCAGCTGGGCCGGGTCCAGCACCACCTGGTATTGCCGCACCATGCCGCCGACCGACGCCACCTCGGCCACGTTGGGCACGGTTTTCAGCGCGAACTTTAAAAACCAATCTTGCAGCGCGCGCAACTGCCCTGCGTCTTGCGTGCCGCTGCGGTCGACCAGCGCATATTGGTAGATCCAGCCCACGCCGGTGGCGTCAGGCCCCAGCTTGGCATTGGCGCCAGGTGGCAGCCGCGCCTGCACCTGGTTCAGATATTCCAGCACCCGTGAGCGGGCCCAGTACAGGTCGGTGCCGTCCTCAAACAGCACATGAACAAACGAGTCACCAAAAAATGAATACCCCCGCACCGTCTTGGCACCCGGCACCGACAACATGGTGGTGGTCATCGGGTAGGTGATCTGGTTTTCAACAATGCGCGGCGCCTGGCCCGGGTAGCTGGTGCAGATGATCACCTGCACGTCCGACAAATCAGGCAGTGCCTCCAGCGGTGTGCGTTGCAGGCTGTACACCCCCAAGGCGCTGAGCATCAACGTGGCCAGCAGCACCAAAAACCGGTTGCTGATGGACCAGCGGATCAGCCCGGCGATCACGGTTTGCCCCCAGATGCGGGCGCCGCCATGGGCTGGGGCGCAAGCTGCAGCCGCGCCTCAACACCCTTCAAGCTGACCTCGGAGTCGATCAAGAATTGCGATGACACCACCACCCGCTGGCCCAGTTGCAGGCCACGCTTGACCTCGGTCTGCCCACCGCTTTCGATGCCGATTTCCACCTCCACCGGGCGGAAGCGGCCGCCCTCTTCGGCCAGCATCACCACCGTGCGCTTGCCGGTTTGGATGATGGCTTCGGTGGGCACCAGCAGCGCCTTCTGATTGCGTTTGTCCATGGATTGCAGGGCCACAAACTGCATCGGTACAAACATGCCCGGCACCAGCGCACCGCTGGGGTTGGCCAGCTCAACCCGGGCCTTCAGCGTGCGGGTTGTCGGGTTGATATCAGGCAGGATGGCCTGCACCGTGCCGTCAAACACCTTGCCTGGCACCGCCGGGCTGCTGGCTTGCACTTTGGTGTCAGGCCGCAGCAGTGCCAACTGGCTCTCGGGCACCTCGGCATGGGCCCACACCGTGGCCAGGCCGTTGATGCGGAACAGCGTGGCGGCTTGCGCCACCGTCATGCCCTCGCGGGCCAGCAGCTCGGTGACAACACCGCCGATGGGCGCCAACACGGTGGACCGCCGCTGCACCTGACCACTGCCGTCCACCAGCGTGATTTGCGCCTCGCTCATGCCGACCAGGCGCATGCGCTGGCGGGCACCGTCCACCAGTGGCGCCAGGTCATTGCCCTGCATGCGCCGCACGGACAAAAACTCTTCTTGCGCCGCAATCCAGTCTGGCACATACAGCTCGGCCAACACCTGGCCCTTGGCCACCCGGTCCAGCGTGGCGCGCACCTGCAGCCGCTCAACATAGCCGCTAGCGCGCGCCTGCACCGTGGCCTGGTCACGCTCATTGAAGGCGATGCTGCCCACGGCGGAGACCTGTGGTGACAAGCCGCCTGCAGTGACAGCGGCCGTGCGCAGCCCCAAGTTCTGCTGGATGCGTGGGCTGACGGTCACCTTGCCGCCATCGCTGTCACCATCGGCGTAGGCAGGCACCAGCATCATGTCCATGAAGGGTGATTTGGCGGGCTTGTCGAACTTGTTGCCCGGCACCATCGGGACGTGGTGGTACAGCACCCGCTTGCCAGTCACTGGGTCAACATCACCGGCCTTGATGCCGGTGGTGATGTGGCGGCGGGTTGCGTCTTCACCCTGGGCGATGCTTTGCGGGCCGGCATCGGTGGCTGCAGACATGACTGCAGGCAGGGTTGCAGGCGTGGTTGCCGGCGTGGTTGCGGACGTGGTTGCGGACGTGGTTGCGGACACCGCGCCAGCCATGCCCATGCCCCGCTACATGCCCAGCCGGTCAGCGCCGTAGCCGCCAGCCGCGATGCGTGCAACAACGGCGGCCAGGACGGTGAGGGTTCGGGTGACTATGGTCATTGCCCTGCAGTGCTTGTGGAGCCGGCGGGTGATGCGGCATCCGGCCCGGATGGAATGGCGTGTTCCAGTTGAGCCCAGCGGCCCGCCGCTTCCATCTCCAGCCGCACGCGGTCGATGCGGGTGTCGATCTCCATGCGCCGTGCGTCCAGCACGGCGGCCAGCGCGCCACTGCCACTGCGGTAGGCCGCCAGCACGGCCAGCGTGCGCTCTGCAGCCAGCGGGATCAGCACGCTGTCGCAGTGCAACAAGCGCTGCCGGTTGCCCTGCCATTCTTGAAGCCAGCTTTGCACGTCGGCCAGGCGCTCGCGCACCGCCTCTTCGCGCTGCGCGCGCCATTGGTCCACCGCGGCCAGCTGACCTTGCCCTCGAAAAACGTACTCCATAGCTGAAGCTGAAAATGCATTCAAGGAGCACGAAAGATGAGCAAGAAAGACGGATCGAATCACCGCGCG
>JAYVLI010000212.1:0-3762 GCA_043759535.1 Betaproteobacteria bacterium
CGCGCACGACGATCGCGTCGTCGATCAGCAGGCCGATGCACAGCGACAGCGCCATCATCGTCATGAAGTTCAGCGTGAAGCCGAACAGGTAGACGGCGATGAATGACGAGATGACCGCGATCGGCAGCGCCAGGCCGGTGATGATCGTGCTGCGCCACGAATGCAGGAAGAGGAAGACGATCATCACCGTCAGCAGCGCACCTTCGACCAGCGTGTGCATCAGGCCGTCGAGCGAGCCCTTGACCCAGTCCGAGTCGGCGCGCACCAGCTTGATCTCGACGTCGGGCGGCAAGGTCTTGCGAATCTCGTCGAGCGCGGCCTTGACGCCATCGCCGGTGGCGACGATGTTGGCGTCCTGCTGCTTGAACACGTTGAAGGTGATGGCGCGTTGGCCGTTGATGCGGGACGTGGAATCAGCCTCTTTTTCACGCTCCACCAATGTGCCCAGATCTGCCAATGTGAGGGCCAAGCCGGCGCGCCTGGCCACCACCAGGTTGGCAAAGTCACGTGGGTCACGCACGCGCCCTTCAACCCGCAGGATGGCGTCTTGCGTGCGGTCACTCAACAGGCCCACCGGCTGGTCGGCATTGGCCTCACGCAGCGCGCTGGCCACCTCAGCCGGCGTGACGCCGTAGCTGCGCAGGCGGGCCGGGTCCAGGTCAATGCGCACTTCGCGGCTGGTCTGGCCGCTGATGTCGATGCGGGCCACACCCTCCACCCGCTGCAGGCGTTTGTCGATCTGCGCTTCAGCCACCAATGACAACTCGCGGGTGCTGCGGCTGGGGCTCAACAAGGCCAGCACCACCACCGGCTCGGCGTTGTCGTTGTTGAAGCGCACCACGGTGGGCAGCTTGGCATCTTTGGGCAGGCTGCTCTGGATGGCGGCCAGGCGGTCGCGCACGTCCTGCATGGCGCGCGCCATGTCGGTGTTGAGCGAGAACTCCACGTTGGACTCACTGCGCCCCTCAAAACTACGCGAGACGATGCGTTTGACACCCGTCACGCTGTTGATGCTGGCCTCGACCGGCTTGGTGATCTCACGCTCCACCGCTTCAGGCGCAGCACCCGGGTATTGCACCTGCTCAAAGGCGCCGGGCAGCGCGATGTCGGGCATCTGCTCCACACCCAGCCGTGCATACGAAAACAGCCCCAGCACACACAGCGCCACCATCACCATCACGGCAAACACCGGGTTGTTGATGGACACACGGGTCATCCACATGGTTTTTTTCCTTGTTGGTGTTCTTGTGGGCAATCAGCGCAACAGCGGGTGCGACGCCGCCGATGCCGCCACCGCCGTGGCGCTGGATGCCGCGCTGCCGGGCGCTGCTGGGGTGATCAGTGCCCTGGCGCCCTCCCGCAGATTGTCAAAACGCGCGCCCAACACCTGGGCGTTGGTATCCACTCCGGCCAGCACCTCCACCCGGCCGTTGGCCTCATCACGCCGGCCCAGGGTGATGGCGCGGCGCACCAGCGCGCCGTCCACCAACAGCCACACAAAGGACTGGCCGCTGGTGGCGCCCACGGCGGTGAGTGGCAGCACCAGGCGCTGTTGCGGGTCAGCCAGCACCACCCGGGCCAGGGCGTATTGGCCAGCACGCAGCCGCTCGTCCGGGTTGGCCAGGCCCACGGTCACGCCGATGGACCGGGTGCCGGCCTCGGCCGCCGGGGCAATGCGCAGCACCTGGCCAGCCACGCTGGTGTCCATGCCCTCCACCTGCAACTGCACCGCCATACCGGGCGCCAGGCGGGCCACCTCATGCGTGCCCACGCTGCCAGCCAGCTCCAGGCGGCCCAGGTCCACCAGGGTCAGCACCTGCTGCTCCATTGCCACTTTTTCACCCGGCAGCACATGGCGTTTGGCCACGATGCCGGCAATCGGCGCCAGCAGGCTGGCATCACGCTGGGCCACGCGGGTGGTGTCGAGTGACGCGGTGGCCGCAGCGGCGCTGGCGCGGGCGGTGTCCAGCGTGGCGCGGCTGTTGTCCAGCGCCACGCTGGAGATGAAGCCCTGCGCGGCCAGCCGCTCATTGCTGGCATGGCTGCGCTCGGCTTGCAGCACGGTGGCGCGGGCCGATTGCAGGTTGGCGCCACGCTCGGCAATGCGGCTGCCCAGCTCGGCCATGTCGATGCGGCCCACGGGTTGGCCGGCCTTGACGCGGGCGCCCTCGGCCACGTCCAGGGTCAGCAAGGTGCCGGACGCCTTGGCCCGCAGCACCGCCGTGTTGGGCGCGACCAGCGGGCCGGAGAACTCCACCGTCTGCGGCAGGCTGGCCAGCACAGGCCGCACCACCTCGTTCGGACGAAATTCCAGCGGGGCGGACGCGGCAGAAGCCGGGCTTTTGGCGGCCTGGGCCGACCCGGCGCTGAATGCCCCGAACAACCGGACCGACCCAAACGACCCCCGCTGCACCGCCCAGCCCACCGCAGCGGCCACCACCACCCCGCCCACCACACCACCCACCAACCAGCTTTTGCGCATACCGTCGTTCTCCACCTTGGCGCTGCCCTCGTGGGGCGCGCCGCAGTGTAGAAGCGGGTTTGGTGTTTCCGAATCCCCGCCGCGATGGAGCGCAGCGTGCCGGCGATGGGCTGCAGCCAGCGGCGACGGCCTGCAGCCGGGCCGGGCCAAACGGGGCAAACCCTGGGCGGGCTTCAGCCGGGCGCGCTGCCGGCCATGCTGGCGGTTGCAGCAATCGCCGCCGTGGCCAGCCGCACATCGCCACACTGGGCGCGGTGGCGCAGCGCATGGTCCATCAGCACCAGGGCCAGCATGGCCTCGGCAATGGGGGTGGCGCGGATGCCCACACAGGGGTCGTGGCGGCCAAAGGTCTCCACCAAGGTGGCCGCGCCGGCCCGGTCAATTGACGGTTTGGGCAGGCGGATCGAACTGGTGGGCTTGATGGCAATGGACACCACCAGATCTTGCCCGGTGCTGATGCCACCCAGCACCCCACCGCCGTGGTTGCTGGCAAAACCTTGCGGTGTCAGGCCATCCCCGTGGTGGCTGCCGCGCTGCGACACCACCCCAAAACCGTCCCCAATCTCCACCCCCTTGACGGCGTTGATGCCCATCATGGCGTAAGCGATGTCGGCGTCCAGCTTGTCAAACAGCGGCTCACCCAGGCCCACCGGCACGCCCGCAGCGCGCACCTCGATGCGGGCGCCGCAGCTGTCGCCGGCATGGCGCAGCGCATCCATGTACGCCTCCAGTTGCGGCACCACCGCTGCGTTGGGGGCATAAAACGGGTTCAGCGGGATCTGCGCTGCGTCCTCAAACGGAATGGGGATATCACCCAGTTGGCTCATCCAGCCGGTGAAGCGGGTGCCGTGCTGCTGCAGCAGCCATTTTTTGGCCACCGCGCCAGCCGCCACCATCGGCGCGGTGAGGCGGGCCGATGCGCGGCCACCACCCCTCGGGTCACGCAGGCCGTATTTGCGCCAGTAGGTGTAGTCGGCATGGCCGGGGCGGAAGGTGTCCAGAATGTTGCCGTAGTCCTTGCTGCGCTGGTCGGTGTTGTGGATCAGCAGGCAGATCGGCGTGCCGGTGCTCAGGCCTTCGTACACGCCCGACAAAATTTGCACCGCATCCGGCTCGTTGCGCTGGGTGACATGGCGGCTGGTGCCGGGGCGGCGCCGGTCAAGCTCGGGCTGGATGTCGTCCACCGCCAGTGCCAGCCCGGGCGGGCAGCCGTCGATCACGCAGCCGATGGCCGGGCCGTGGCTCTCGCCGAAGTTGGTGACGCAAAACAGGTCGCCGAA
>JAYVLI010000213.1:0-6752 GCA_043759535.1 Betaproteobacteria bacterium
GGTGATGGTGCTGCCGGCCCGCTGAGGCAACCCATGCCCCAAATACTTGCCCGCGTCAGCCTGAAGATCGGCGCCCTGGCGGCGCCCTGGCCCTGGCCGATCCGGCCCTGGCGGCCGATGTCGAATGGCTGCCCAGGGGCCTGCTCGCCCCCACCACCAATGAGATGACCCAGCCCAAGCAGTTCAAGAAGGCCTGGCCCTGGCGCATCGGTGGGTCCTTCGGCGGGGTGGGCAATACCTGGATCGCGCAGATGATCCAGGAGATGAAGTTTGCCGCTGCGCAGCGCAAGGAAATCACCGAGTTCATCTTTGTCGAGGCCAACTGGCAAGCCGCCAAACAGGTGGCGGACGTGGAAGACTTGCTGACCAAAAAGGTGGACGCCATCATCATTGGCCCCATCTCGGCCGCCATCGGCGCGCCGCTGGCTGAAAAAGCCGCCAAGACCGGCATCCCGGTGGTGGTGTTTGGCGCGTTTGGCAAGGCCATGCAATCCACCGTCGAGATTGGTGCCGGTGGTGAGGTGTTTGGCCAGCAAGGCGGTGAGTTCCTGCGCAAGGAGCTCAAGGGCAAGGGCAGCGTCTGGGCCTTCCGCGGTGTGGCCGGGGTGGATGAAGAAACCCTGCGCTACAACGGTTTTCGCAAAGCACTGGCCGGCTCGGACATCAAGATCACCCAAGAGGTGTTTGGTGACTGGGGTTATGCCAAGGGCAAACAGCTGTGTGAGAACCTGGTGCTGTCGGGCAATGCGGTAGACGGTATTTGGTTCTCTGGCGCCGAAATGACCCGCGCCTGCCTGGACGTGTTCAAAGAAAGTGGCAAAGCGCTGGTGCCCATGACCGGCGAAGGCAACAACGGCTTCTTGCGCGCCTGGAAAGCCACCGGCGTCAAGAGTGTGGCGCCGCAGTTCACCCCCGGCCTGGGCGCGGCGGTGGTGCGGGCCTCGGTGGCGCTGCTGGAGGGCAAGCCGATGTACCGCAGTTATTTTTCGTCACCACCGGCCATCGCCCAGGTCGAACTGGACAAGTTCTTCCGGCCTGACCTGAGTGACGCCTACTGGCTGCCGTCCACCTTGCCCGAGGCCACGCTGAAAGAAACTTTCCGCCGCTAAAAGCCGGCCCGCACCTGCCTTCTGCGCCAACACGGCCCGGCCGCCATGCACCCACCACCGCCCCCAGCCGCTGCCGCCGGTGCTGCGGCAGCGCGCCCTGCGCTGATCAGCGTCCACAACATCAGCAAGTCGTTTGGGTCGACCGCCGCGCTGCGCAGTGTCAGCCTGCAGGGCCATGCGGGCTCCATCCATGCCATCACGGGTGAAAACGGTGCTGGAAAGTCCACCCTGATGAAGCTGCTGGCCGGGGTGTATCAACCCGACAGCGGCACGCTGCAGATGAACGGCCAGCCGCTGCTGCTGCACAGCCCGGCAGCAGCGCGGGCCGCCGGCATCTCCACCGTGTTCCAGGAGCTGACGGTGCTGCCCAACCTGACCGTGGCCGAAAACCTGCTGCTGGGCCGCGAGCCCAGCCGTTTCGGCTGGCTGGACACGCGGCGCATGCTGACCGAGGCGCAAGCCGTGCTGGCGCGCATCGGCATCCAACTGAACCCGGCGCAGGCTTGCGGACACTTGAGCATCGGCGAGCAGCAGTTGGTGGAGATCGCCAAGGGTGTGAGCACCGATGCGTCGGTGTTCATCTTTGATGAGCCCACCGCGCCGCTCAACCGCGCTGAGGTGGACAAGCTCGAAACCCTGCTGCGCACCTTGCAGGCGCAAGGCAAGCTGGTGTTTTACATCAGCCACCGGCTGGACGAGATTTTCCGCCTGTGCGACACCGTGACCGTGCTCAAGGATGGCCAGTGGGTGGCCACCGAGCCGATTGGCGCGCTCACCCATGACCGGCTCATCACGCTGATGGTGGGCCGGCCGCTGCAGGCGCTGTTTCCGCCGCGTGGCAGCACGCAGTTGGGCGCCGCGGCGCTGGATGTGCGCAGCCTGCAGCCGCTGCCCGGTGCGGCCAGCGCCCGCCTGCTGTTGCGGCGTGGGGAGATCGTCGGCCTGGGCGGGCTGGAGGGCCAGGGCCAGCGCGAGATCGTGCGCGCCCTGGCCGGTGTGCTGGCACCGGTGCACAGCGACATCCTGCGGTGTGATGTGGTGGCGTCCAGCGCCAAGCGCAGCGGCCCGCCCGGTGCCGGCGCAGCCCGCCCCTTCGATCCCCGCGCCGGGGTGGTCAAGGCAGTGCAACGCGGCATTGGCCTGATTCCCGAAGACCGCAAGCTGGAGGGCCTGTATCTGGACCTGCCGATTGCCGACAACATGCGCCTGGGTGGTTTGCGTGGCCTGGGCCTGGCGCGCCTGGCACCACGCCAGCGCAACCTGGTCGAGCGCATCGCCCAGCAACTGCAGCTGCGCGCCCGCAGCCTGCAACAACCGGTGCTCGATCTGTCCGGCGGCAACCAGCAAAAGGTGATGATCGGCCGCTGGTTGGCGGCCGGGGTGGACACCCTGCTGATCGAGCAACCCACACGGGGTGTGGACGTGGGCGCCAAGGCCGAGATCTACAGCCTGTTGCGCAGCTTTGTGCAGCAAGGCGGCGCGGTGCTGGCCTTGTCGTCCGACCTGCTGGAGCTGATCGGCCTGTGTGACCGCATCCTGGTGGTGCGCGCCGGCCGGGTGGTGGGTGATGTGCCGGCCGCTGAGGCCACCGAAGAGCAGCTGCTGGCCTTGGCGCTGTCCGACCCGCCGGCTGTTGCAACACGGCGGATGGAGGCGGTGGCATGAGATCCATGCGCTCTGGCATCAGCCGCTACACCATTGGCCTGCCGCTGCTGCTGATGGCGGTGCTGGCCCTGGGTGCGCCCAACTTTCTGGCGCCGCAAAACCTGGCCAACATCACCGGCCAGATCACGGCGTTGGTGATCGTCACCCTGGGCCAGTTGGTGGTGGCCTTGATTGGCGGCATCGACTTGTCGGTGGGCTCGGTGGTCAGTCTGGCTGGCTGCCTGGTGGCCACCCAGGCCGACCCGCTGACCGGCATTGCCCTGGCGCTGTTGCTGGGCCTGGTGGTGGGCCTGGTCAACGGCCTGGGCGTGGCGCTGGCTGGCATCCATCCACTCATCATGACCTTGAGCAGCATGACATTTCTGCAAGGCCTGGCCTATCTGGTGCTGCCCATCCCGGGCGGCCAAGTGGCGCCTGCGCTGGGGCAACTGGCCAACGGCACACTGGCCGGCCTGCCGCAGCCACTGCTGTGGTGTGCGCTGTTGGCCGGGCTGGTGGCGCTGCTGCTGCACCGCTCACGCCTGGGGCTGCATATTTTTGCGGTCGGCGCACAAGCCCGCAGTGCCCATTTGAATGGCGTGCCGGCCGTGCGGGTGGTGGTGGTCTCGTATGTGATCTGCAGCCTGCTGGCCGTGGTTTCCGGCATTTACCTGGCGGCGCGGGTGGCCTCAGGCGATCCGACGATGGGCGCCACCTTCGGCCTGGACTCGGTGACCGCCGTGGCGCTGGGTGGGGTGCAGTTGACGGGCGGGGTGGGCAGCATCTTGGGCGTGCTCACCGGGGCGTTGAGTCTGGGCCTCATCACCAACGGCATCAACTTGTTTGGTATCTCGCCGTTTTTGCGTGCCGCCATCACCGGCGTGCTGCTGCTGGCGGCGGTCTGCGCCCAACGCCGGTCGGTGGTGGGCCTGTGAGTGCCGCTTTGCCCACCGCAGCAGGCGCTGGCGCCGGCGCACCGGCAGCACGCTGGCGCCAGGCTGCCCGCTGGGCGCTGGCTTTGCCACCGGCTTATGCCGGTTTGTTGATCTTGCTGGGGCTGGCCGCAGCGCTGCGGCCGCAATTGTTGTCGCTGATGCTGCTGCCGCTGATTGCGCGCCAGGCGGCGCCGCTGGGCCTGGCGGTGATCGGCCAGTCGCTGGTGATGCGGGCGCGCTCGATCGACTTGTCGTCTGGCGGTGTCATCGTCGCGGTGTCCTACCTGCTGACCAGTGGTTACTTTCCGGTACCGGACGCGGTGGCCATGGGCCTGTGTGTGGTGTTGGGGCTGCTGGTGGGGTTGGTCAACGGTGTGTTGATCGTCAAGGCCAGGGCCTCGTCGATGATCGTCACGCTGGCGGTGGCCATGATCTTGCTGGGCAGCGTGATTGCGCTGTCGCAGTTCCGCGCACCGGGTGATGCCCCCGAGTTTCTGCGCGATCTGGCGCGCCTGCGCCTGCTGGGTTTGCCGCTGCCGGTGCTGGTGTGGCTGGCCGCGCTGGTGCCGGCCGCGCTGTTGCTGCAGCACACCGTGTTTGGGCGTTGTCTGGACGCGGTGGGCGCCAACCCGCAGGCCGCCGCGCTGTCGGGCATCCCGCACCTGCGGGTGATCTTGATTGGCCATGTGGTATCGGCGCTGATCTCGGTGCTGTGTGGTTTCATCCTGGTCGGCTTTGTGGGCAAGGGCAGTGTCACGCTGGGCCAGGACCTGGCACTCAACTCACTGGCCGCAGCCATCCTGGGCGGTGTGAACTTTGGCAACGGCAAGGGCGGCATGGCAGGCCCGGCGGTGGCGGCCTTCATGCTGACATTCTTGTTCAACTTTCTCACCAGTCTGGGCCTGGGCGAGCCCGGTCGGCTGATGCTGCAAGGCGCCATCATTGCCGCTGCTGCCCTGGTCTACAGCCTCAACAAGCGCTGACATCCGATCGACCCACCGCCACTGGAGACTCCCGCATGACCGCCCTCAACGACCCATCCATCATGCCCGGCGCCGAGCCGTTTTTCTTCCCCGGCAACCACATCGGCGTGCTGGTGTGCCACGGTTTCACCGGCTGCACCCAAAGCATGCGCTACCTGGGTGAACAACTGGCGGCGGCCGGCTTCACCGTGATCGGGCCACGCCTGGCCGGCCACGGCATCTCGCCGCAAGCCATGGCCAAGACCACCGCCAGCGACTGGATCGCATCGGTGGACGAGGCCCTGGCCACGTTGCGCCAGACCTGCTCGCAGGTCTTCATGGTGGGGTTATCGATGGGCGGCACCTTGACGCTGTACACCGCCGCCAAGCATGCCGACGTGATCAAGGGCGCGATCCCGATCAACGCGGTGGTGCGCATCGACTCGGTGGACCTGGCGGGCCTGGCGCTGGCGCCCGGCATGCCCGACACCGTGCCCGGCATCGGCTCGGACATCAAGGCGCCCGGCGTCACCGAGCTGGCCTACAAGGAGGTGCCAGTGCCCGCGCTACGCCAGGTTTACAGCTTGGCCGCCGTCACCCATGACCTGCTGCCGCTGATCAAATGCCCGGTGCTGGTGATGCAGTCGCGTGAAGACCATGTGGTGCAACCCAACAACGGCCCGCTGATCACCCAGCGGGTTGGCGCCAGCCGGGTCGAGCTGCAGTGGCTCGACAACTCTTACCACGTGGCCACGCTGGACAACGACAAAGCCTTCATCGCCCAGCGTGCGGTGGCCTTCATCCAGTCCATCGCCAGCGCCTGAGGTGTAGCGCGAGGCCAGACAGCGGCTCAGCCCAAGGCCGCATAACGCGCCAGGTGGTGGTCCGCATCACCAAAACGCTGGACGATCATGGTCAAGCGGCGGAAGGTGTGTGACACCTTCAGCTCCTCGGTCATGCCCATGCCACCGTGCAGTTGCACGGACTCTTGGCTGATCTGGCGCGCTGCGTCAGCAATCTTGATCTTGGCCATGGACACGGCTTTGGCGCGCTCTTGCGGTGTGGCGTCTGCATCCACTTGGCTGGCCGCCAGGATGGCCAGCGAGCGGGCCTGCTCACAGGCGATGTACATCTCCACCATACGGTGCTGCAGCACCTGGAAGGACGCGATGGGCACGCCAAACTGCTTGCGGGTCTTCATGTAGTCCAGCGTGGCGTCGTTGGCGCTTTTCATCGCGCCCACCGCCTCAGCACACAGCAGCGCGGTGGCAAAGTCCACCGCTTCGTTGATGAAGGGCAGCGCGCCGTGCAGCGGGCCCAGCAGGGCGTCACCCGCCAGCAGCACATTGGCCAATTGGACATCGGCGGCGCGCAGGCCGTCCACCGTGCGGCTGGGGTTCAGCGTCACGCCATTGGCTGTTGGGTCCACCAGAAACAGGCTGACCGCATCGGCCGCCGCGCCGGTGCGGGCCGACACGATCAGCCGGTGCGCCGCGCTGGCGCCGATGACCACACATTTGTCGCCACTCAACACCCAGCCGCTGCCCTCGGCGGTGGCGCTGGTCTTGGCCGCTGCCAGGTCATAACGGCTGCCCGCCTCCAGCCCGGCAAAGGCGTACTGGGCCGTGCCATCGATCAAACCGGGCAACAGTGCAGCGCGTTGCGCGGCCGACCCGGCGCGGGCCAGCAGCCGGCCGGCCAGGCCGATGTTGTCCAGCAGCGGCTCCACCACCAGGGCCTCACCGCAGGCTTCCATCGCGGCCATCAAATCGGTGGCACCGCCGCCAAAACCGCCATCAGCCTCAGGCAGGGCAATCGCTGTCAAACCCATCTCGGCAAAGGTGGCCCACACGGCGGCGCTCTGCCCGCTGGCCGATTGCAGGATGGTTTTGCGCTGCTCAAAGCCGTAGTTGCCGGCCAGGTATTTGCTGACCGAATCGGCCAGTTGTTGTTGCTCGTCGCTCAGGTCGAAGTTCATGCGGTGCCCCTGCTCACAGACCTAAAGTCATCTTGGCGATGATGTTGCGCTGGATCTCGTTGGACCCGGCGTAGATGCTGGTCTTGCGCATGTTCATGTAGCGCGGCGCCAGGCGCGAGGTGAA
>JAYVLI010000214.1:0-6347 GCA_043759535.1 Betaproteobacteria bacterium
ACCCGGTGCAGGACATCTACCTGCGCAAGGTCGAGGGCAAGGAGAACAAGCTGGTCGGCATTGCGGTGAAAGGGCTGGCTGACCCGGCGCGTGGCTGCAGGGCTTGACCGGCTGGGCAGATTGATGGGCTATCTGGTGTCGGTGAGGCATCGCTCGCCCATTCGAGCTGAACATGTACTTCCGTTCGGGCTGAGCCTGTCGAAGCTCTCCGCGGGACTCGGTGCAGCACTCCCTTCGACAAGCTCAGGGTGATCGGAATTCAAGCTCATTGCGAACAGGTCAGGCGATGGCATGGATACCCCGGTCGCCTGCGCACGACTCCTTCAACGTCCCCCGCCTGAGCATTCCGACCTGCCGTGGACCTGCCCACCTTCCTCATCCAGTGCCTGAACTCGCTGCAGTACGGGCTGCTGCTGTTCCTCGTCGCTTCCGGGCTGACGCTGATCTTCGGGATCATGGGCGTCATCAACCTGGCGCACGGCAGTTTTTACATGATTGGCGCCTACATGGCGTTTGCGTTGGCACCGGTGGTGGCGTCCACATTTGGTGGCGGCTTTTTTGCCACGCTGCTGGTGGGCACGGTGCTGGCGGTGCTGCTGGGCTATGTGTTGGAGTGGGCGTTTTTCAGCTTCTTGTACCAGCGTGAGCATTTGCAGCAAGTGCTGATGACCTACGGCCTGATCCTGGTGTTTGAAGAACTGCGCAGCCTGTTGGTGGGCGATGACGTGCACGGCGTGGCGCCGCCGCCGCTGCTGGCCGGCACCCTGCCACTGGGCGACGTGATGACCTATCCGGTCTACCGCTTGTTTGTCTCAGGCGTGTGCCTGGCACTGGCCGGTGGCATGTGGTTTGTCTTTGCCCGCACCCGGCTGGGCATGATGATCCGCGCTGGCAGCAGCAACCGCGAGATGGTGCAAAGCCTGGGTGTGGACATCAAGTTTTTGTACCGGGTGGTGTTTGCCGCCGGTGTGGCCATTGCGGTGTTTGCCGGCATGGTGGCCGCACCGGTGTCCAGCGTGTACCCGGGCATGGGCGACAACGTGCTGATCATCTGCTTTGTGGTGGTGGTGATCGGCGGCATCGGGTCCATCCGGGGTGCGCTGCTGGCCGCCTTGCTGATCGGCCTGGTGGACACCTTTGGCAAGGTCTTGCTGCCGCAGGCTGCTGGTGTGCTGGTGTATGTGTTGATGGCGCTGATCCTGCTGTGGAAGCCGGACGGGCTGTTCAAAGCCGGATGACCACGATGACCACCCTGCCCCGCGCATCGGCGTTGTTTGTCGCACTCTGCTTTGCCGCCCTGGCCTTGCTGCCGCTGCTTGCCGGCAGTTATGGCCTGGACTTTGTCACCAAGATCATGGTGTTTGCGGTGTTTGCGCTGAGCCTGGAATTGCTGGTGGGCAGCACCGGCCTGGTGTGTTTTGGCCAGGCCGCGTTTTTTGGCATTGGCGCGTATGCGGCGGTGTTGTTGTCACCCGCCAGCGCACCGGCGTCCCTGCTGTGGCTGCTGCCGGCCTGCGTGTTGGCAGCGGCGCTGTATGCGCTGCTGGTGGGCGCTTTGAGCCTGCGCACCAAGGGCGTGTACTTCATCATGGTCACGCTGGCCTTTGCCCAGATGGCCTATTACGTGGCCCACGACACGCCGCTGGGTGGTGGCACCGACGGCATTTACCTCAGCGCCAAACCGGTGCTGGGCAGCCTGTTGAGCCTGGACAGCGCCTTGTCGCTGTACTACTTCACCCTGAGCTGCCTGCTGGCTGTGTTTGCGTTTTTGGCGGTGCTGCTGCGCTCACGCTTTGGCCGTGCGCTGGCCGGCATCCGCGTCAATGAGCAGCGCATGCGGGCCACCGGTTTTTCAACCTATCCCTACAAGCTGGCGGCCTTTACCGTGTCCGGCGCCATTGCCGGCCTGGCCGGCTTTTTGTTTGCGGTGAAAGACGGTTTTGTGAACCCTGAGCTGATGAGCTGGCACTTGAGCGGCGCCGTGCTGATCATGATCATCCTGGGTGGGTTGGGCCATTTGCGCGGCGCGCTGATCGGCGCATTTGCCTTTGCGCTGCTGCAGGAGTTGTTCAAGTCCGAGGCCATTTTTGGCGCTTTTGCCAAGCACTGGCACCTGGGGTTGGGCCTGAGCATCATCGCCAGCGTGGCGCTGCTGCCGAATGGTCTGGTGGGCCTGCCCGGCCAGTGGCGGGACCGGCTGCTGGGCCGCCAGGCCGGGCGCCACATGACCGATGCTGGCGCGGCCAAGGAGGACGCAGCATGACGGCGCCAATGTCACATCCCACGCCACAACCCACCCCGCCCGTGCTGCTGCGTGGCCACCAGATCAGCCGCCGCTGGGGCGGCCTGCTGGCGGTGGACAAGGTGTCGATTGACCTAATGCAAGGCAGCGTGCATGCCGTCATCGGCACCAACGGTGCCGGCAAATCCACCCTGATCAACATTCTGTCGGGTGAAACACCGCCGTCCGGCGGCAGCGTGGAACTGCTGGGCCAGGACGTGACCGGCTGGACCCAACCGCGCCGCGCCCGCGCCGGCCTGGGCCGCAGCTACCAGCGCAACACCATCTACCCCAGCTTCAGCGTGTTCGAGAACTGCCGCCTGGCCGCCCAGGCCAGCCACCAGCGGCCCTGGGCCTGGTGGCAAAGCGCCCAGCACTGCCAGGCCAGCAACGCGGCAGCCGATGACGCCGCCCGCCGCGCCGGCTTGGGCGCCCTGCTGGGCCGACCCGCCGGCCTGCTGAGCCACGGCCAGAAGCGCCAGTTGGAGATTGCCATGTGCTTGGCCACAGCCCCCAAAGTGCTGCTGCTGGACGAGCCCCTGGCCGGCATGGGCGCGGATGAGACCGAGCGCATGCTGGCCCTGTTGGCGCAACTGCGCAGCGCCCACGCCATCCTGCTGGTGGAGCACGACATGGACGCCGTCTTCCGCATTGCCGACCGCATCACGGTGATGGTCAACGGCGCGGTGATTGCGTCGGACACCCCCGCCGCCGTGCGCGCCAGTCCGCAGGTGCAAACCGCCTACCTGGGCGGGCACTGACGTGACCGCATGGACATGACCGCATGGACATGACCGCATTGACATGACCGCACTGATGTGACTGCACCAAGATGACTGCAACACCATGAGCCACACCCCCTTGCTTGACGGCCGCAACCTGCACGCCTGGTACGGGTCCAGCCATGTGCTGCACGGCATTGATGTGCAGATCGAACGTGGCCAGACCCTGGGCCTGCTGGGCCGCAACGGCATGGGCAAAAGCACACTCATCCGCACCCTGCTGGGCCATGTGGCGCAACGTGAGGGCCAGATCAGCGTGGCCGGTGTGGACGCCTCCCGCGCCAAGCCGCACCAGGTGGCGCGGCTGGGCGTGGCCTATGTGCCCGAGGGGCGGGGTGTGTTCCCCAACCTGAGCGTGCGTGACAACCTGCTGATGGCCGCCAGGCCAGGCCGCGACGGCCGCAACGACTGGCCGCTGGACCGGGTGCTGGCCACCTTCCCGCGCCTGCAAGAACGCATCGGCAACCTGGGCGCGCAGTTGTCGGGGGGCGAGCAGCAGATGCTGTCCATCGGCCGGGCGCTGATGACCCACCCCGAGCTGATCATCCTGGACGAAGCCACGGAGGGTCTAGCGCCGCTGATCGTGGCCGAAATCTGGCGCGTGATTGGCGACATCCGCGCCAGCGGCATCGCCAGCCTGATCGTGGACCGCGACTACCGCACCGTGCTGGCCCGCAGCGACCAGGCGCTGGTGCTGCAAAAAGGCCAGGTGGTGCTGCAGGGCGCTGCCAGTGCGGTGGCGGCTGACCCGGCGCTGGCGGGGTATTTGGGCGTGTGAGGCCCCGGCTGCAGTGACCTGATCCGCCGTGTCGGTGCGTCGTCCGGTGCATCCCGGCACCGATTCCAGTTCAACGGCGGTATCTCAGGACTTGAAGATCGCTTCGAGATCCACCTCGGCAGTACTGGTGTCGAGCTTGAGGCTGCTCTCGATATGGGTCAGGTGTTGCAGCATCAGCTTCTCGGCACGCGCCGCATCGCGCCGCGCGATCGCCTCGATGATGTCCTGGTGCTCGTCGGCACGGCAACTGGTGGCCGTCGGCGCGTCGTAGAGCGAGATGATCAGGCAGGTCAGCATCGACAGCTCACGCATGCTGCGCGCCAGTGCCGAATTGCCGGCCTGCTCGGCCAGCAGCGTGTGGAACTCGCCCGACAGGCGGACGATGGCGCGCTTGTCGTCGCGGCGGCGGGCATCGAGTTCCAGCCCGTGGTGCTGGCGCAGGCGCGCCACGCGTTCGGGCGTGAGGGTGTCGATCAAGCGGCGCAACAACGCGGGCTCGATCAGCCGCCGCGCCTCAAACACGTCGTGGGCCTGGTGCGGCGTCGGCTTGGCGACGTAGGCCCCGCGCTGCGGATAAAGCTCGACGATCTGCTCGTGCGACATGCGTGCCAGCACCTCACGCACGCGCGCCCGGCTGACGCTGAAGATGTCGGCTAGCCGCTCTTCCACCAGCTTGGTGCCCGGCGGCAGGCGGTGTTCGAGGATGGCGACGTAAATCCGCTCGTAGATGTCGTCGTTGGTGTTTTCGCGTTCCAGGCGGGCCTGGGACGCCACCTTGCGTGCGCTGGAAGCCATGGCAGGGGATGCGGGAGATGCAGAGGATGGGCGGGGACCATCACGCAGGCCTGGCCGGCCCGTGGTGGCATCGGTTGCCGGCCCGCCAACCGGACCGGTCAGCGCCAGGATTTTATCCAGCAGGTGTTTGTCCACCGGCGCCGGGCTCCGCATCAGCGCCACGAAAACAAGCGGCCCCAGCCCTGGATCACGGCGGGGTCAGCACCGGCCGCGCGCAGCATGCCCCACACCGTGGTGCTGACGGTGTCCAGCAGCGCAATGTCGGTGGCGGCTTCCACCGCAGCGGCCAGCGGCGCGGCGCGCAGGTTGGTGCAGTAGGTGGCAAAGGCCTGCGGCCGGCTGGCCGCCACCTCGTGCATCAGCGCTTCCAGCCGCGCCGGCTCGACCAGCGCGAAATCGTGGTTGACGCTGATGCCCAGGTGCCGTTCGGCGACCACCTCGATGCCGATGGCACGGTAGTTGTCGATGATGCGCTGCTGCACGTCGCCGGTGTAGGGCGTGACCAACGCCAGCCGCTGGATGCCCTGCAGCGCCAGCAACTCGTTGAGCGCCAGCACGGCGGTGGTGGCGCGGATGCCGGTGCGCGCGTGGATGCGCTCGACCAGGCGCAGGTCGGTGTCGAAACCCAGCCATCCGGCGGCCGTGCCGCTCCAGCCAATCACGTCGACCTGGGCATCGGCCAGCAACTCGGCAGCGGCCAGGATCTTGCTGTCGTCGAACTGGCCCAGGGCCTGCGCCGACAGCGCGATCTCGGTGACCTTGAAGCGCGAGAAGTGCGCGCTGCAACCCGGCACCACGGCAGCCAGCGCGCTGGTCAGGGGCTCAAGGGCGGTGTTGGACGACGGCGTCAGCACGCCCAGTTTCAAGCGGATGGTCATGGTGGTCGGGTGCGCGCGGGTCGCGCGGTTGGGGTCAAGCGTTGATGGGGCGAGGCGCGTCGGGATGATAGAGAAAAAATGTTGACATGCGTGTTAACACTGTTTCTCAAAATTGTCTTGTCGAAGACATTGTCAACAATGCAGTCAGAAACACCATCGACAACCTGGCCTGGCTCTTGCTCAACAATTCTTGTAGGTAATTCCAGCAAAACTACACCCTCAGAGACAGCCAACACAGTGTCAACATCAATGTTGCCAATAAATTCATTTGATGCGCTCTTCGTTGGTGCGCAGGACGCCCGGAAATGAGCGCTGCATTCGACTTGGTGGTGCGGCGGGCGTGCGTGGCAACCGCCAGCGACACCTTTGACGCCGACATCGGCATCACCGGCGGCCGCATCGTGCAGCTGGGCACCGCACTGGGCACGGGCGCGACCGAGATCGACGCCGCAGGCCGCGTGGTCACCCCGGGTGGTGTTGACGCCCACTGCCACCTCGACCAGCCCATGGCGCCGCCGGTGCGCATGGCCGATGATTTCGACACCGGCACACGCGCTGCGGCTTGCGGCGGCACAACCACCGTCATTCCATTCGCGGCACAAGAAAAAGGCCAATCGCTGCGCGCCGCCGTGGCCGACTACCACCGCCGCGCGGACGGCCGGGCGCATGTTGACTACGCCTTCCACCTGATCGTCAGCGACCCGACACCCCAGGTGCTGAACGACGAGTTGCCCGCGCTGATCGCCGAGGGCTACACCTCGTTCAAGGTCTTCATGACCTACGACGACCTCGTCCTGAACGACCGCCAGATCCTCGACGTGTTCGACGTGGCC
>JAYVLI010000215.1:0-6750 GCA_043759535.1 Betaproteobacteria bacterium
TTTGCCGTGCGCAACAACGAGATCTTCTTGATGAGCCAGCCGCGCCCTGAACGCAGCGTGCACCGCAGCGAGGGCTGGACCGCAGAGACGGTGGCCAGCCACGCCATGCCTGCGCTCAAGTCGGGCTTTTATGCACTCGACCGGTCGGGGGATGTGTTCACTTGGGATCCGATTTGAGTTGATGGCTGGGTGGCGGGTGCGGGCGCTGAGCTGACTTCGGGTGTTTGCTGAAAGCTGGCATTCGGCGGTTAGCGCGGGCAAGGCTGCGGGCGGGGCTGATGTCGCTTCGATGCGGCGCCCGTCCCTGCGGGCCGGGCGCTGCATCGAAGCCGCCATGCCCGCCTGCCTCGGCCTTGCAGGCGAGAACTCAAAAAGCAGCGGAGCGGTCTTTCATCCGATCGCAACGCGCCCAAAGCGGATGCCACCCACCGACCCGGGCACACCACCCCGCTTCAGGAGTTGGACAAGTTCATGCCCGCCAATTGCCCCAGCACACCGGCCAGTGCATTGATCTGCTCACCCGGCACCGCGTTGGTGGCCTCGCCACACACCAGCTCGGCGGATACCAGTGCGTCGGCAAACAGGCGGGCGCCGGTGTCGGTGAGGGTGGCGTAGGCCACGCGGGCATCGCGGGCGTCGGCTTCGCGTGTCACCAAGTGCAGTTTTTCCAGTGGCAGCAGGGTGCGGGTGACGCCGGACGCGGTGAGGCCCAGGCGCTCGGCCAGGTCAATGCGGCGCAGTTTGGCGGCCGGTGCGCGCTGCAGGTGGTACAGCACCATGAAATCCCCAAAACTCAGGCCGTGCAGGCTGGACAAGGTGTTGTCCAGCCGGCGCATCAGCACCGCGTAGGCGCGTGCCAGGCGCAAGCAGAAGTCCAGCGGCTGCAGGTCGGTTGGGCTGTCGTCTGTGGCGGTGGTGTTTATGGTGTTTGCAGCGGCGGTCATGTTGTTTTTGATGATTGATGGTTGAGTAATCAATCATATTGCAACTTCATACGCCGAGTCAACCGGCTGCATGGCCCGCAGCCGGGGCGCGGCATCAGCGCGGCTTCTGGTAACCGCTCTCGATCCAGGCGGTGGCGCTGACCCGGTCCAGCTTGAAGCCGGGCGACACGCTGAGCTGCGCCAGCAGCTCGCCGCTGGCGTCAAACGCGCTCAAGGCGGCGGTGGGGGATTCATCGTCGGGCTCGATGTCCAGCCGCACGGTGATGCGCTCACCCAGCGCACCCACGGTGATCTGCTTGTGCAGGGTGGCTTGCAGGTGTTGCTCATGGCGGCGTATCACCTCGGCAGCGGTCTTGACCAGCGTGTTGAACGCATTCGTGTCCAACGGCTTGGGGTTTTTCTTGTCGCGGCCCATGGTCCACGGGCCCACCAGCGCCGGCTCGGCCTTGCCGTCCAGGTACATGGCCACGGCCCAACCTTCGTCGTTTTCGTTTTTGATCACCTGGGCCGTCCAGCCGTTGTCGCGCCAGCGGCGTGGCTCGTGGATGGCGCTGGCCGCCGGGTCCTCGTGGGGGGCTGTGGGGGTGTTGTCAGTCATGTGCTGAGTCTAGGTGCAGCGGCTGCTGTGGCCCGGTGGTGTCAACGCGGTGGTGGCTGTCGGCCCCCGGTTCGGGCGGGTGGGTGGTGTCGTCGGCGGGCAGGGCCATCACCCGCCTGGCGATGACCAGGCCCAGGTTGCGGCTGTTGGCGGGGGCGGGCAGGCCGGTGGCTGCTGGGTCTCCTGCACCTGCAGCGTCACCTGCACCGCACACCACCGTGCAAAAACGCGTTGCGCAGCAGGTTGTGCAGCGCCAGGCGCAGCAGGCCGGGCTCAACCTCGGCACTGCGCTGGCTGGTCTGCCAGGCCAAATGCCCCCGGCTGCGCTGGGCCTGCTGCAAATCACCCAGCGTGAGGTGGATGAGGAAATCCAGGTCCACGTCCTGTGTCAGCAGCGGGGTGTCGCGGGTCAGCAGGGCGACGCTGGCCAGCGCGTTGGCCAGCACCGATTGCATGCTGCCCAGCATGGCTTGCGCTCGCAGCAGCGGTTGCACCGCCTGCGGGTTGCTGGCCTCCGGCGCGACCGATTGCAGCGCGGCGGCGGCAGCCAGCAGAGCGCCGCTGGCGTTGTGGGCGGGCTGGCGGATCTCATGTGCCAGCACCTGCAGCAGGTGGTCACGCTTTTGCATCAACTGGTCACGCTGCGCCAGCAGGGTGCGCAGGCCGTCAGCGGTTTGCACCGCCGCGTCGCGCACCGACACGGCAGTTTGCTGTGCGCTGCGGGCACGCAGTTCGGACGCCTTGACCCGGTCCATCACCATGTCCAGATAGCCCACATTGGCATACACCGCCGTCGCCGCAGCCACGCTGGACAGCAACACAAACTGCCAGGCGTGGGGCAGCACCAGGGTTTCAGTCTGGCCACCACCGTCGAGACCATGCGGAAAGTCAGGCCACTGGCGGCAGCCGCTTTAGCCCAGGCCAGCACCAGGCCGCTGCGTGACGGCAGGGCTTGACCCACCCGCTAGGCATACCAGCCCAGTGCGGCATTGCCCAGCACCAGCACCAGCACCAGCACCAGCACCAGCACCAGCACCAGCACCAGCACCAGCACCAGCACCAGCACCAGGCTGCCCAACACGGCCCGCACACGCATATCTGGCGATTGCATGCAGGGTTGGTAGGGCATGCCGATGGGCAGCAACACGCCCACGCTGCGCCGCCAGTGCAAGGGCCGGCCCAGGTCGGCACGCAGGGCCAGTACCCGCAGCAGGTAAGACAGCAACAAGCACCCAATTGCCCAGTTGCTGGCTGACCCAATCGGGCGTCTCTCCACGCGCGCCAACCAGCACCATGCCGATGTCCATGCACAGCGACCCGGTGGACCACAGCCGTGTCGGCAGCCGGCGGTGGCGGTTGCGCAACATGGGCCACACGGTGACCGCCAGCAGGGCATACAGCACACCAGTTCCCAGTGCGACGGATTGAACAGTGTGGGGAGACGGCATGGGGCAGCGCAGCAGTGCGCAAGCAGGGGGAGGGGGAGGGAAAGCGGGTGCGGTGCGGTGCGGTGCGGTGCGGGTGCGGGCGCGGGCGCGGGTGCGGGCGCGGGCGCGGGTGCGGGTGCGGGTGCGGGCGGGCCGGTGATTGCCACCGCAGCCCGTCAGCGCATGGCCGGTGCAGGCAGCACTGCCAGCAACTTGACCCCGCCGCTGGTGGCCCAGCGCAGCAACAGGCCGTCACCCGGCGCGGTGCTGCCGCCCACCAGGTCGGTGATCACAAACTGGTGGGTCACCCAGGCCTCAAACCGGCCGCTTTGCCCGCTGGCGCTGGCCAGCGCGTGGTGCAGCGCCTGTTGCTGGGCGCTGCGGCTTGGGCTGATGTCAGCGGCCGGTGAGCCCAGCGCAGCCCAAGGCTGGGCACTGCCAAAGGCGAGTTGGGCCGTCTCCAGGCAACGGCACCACGGGCTGGACCGCACCCGCGCTGGCCGCAAACCGCGCTGGGCCAACCACTGGCCAAGCTGTGTGGCCTGGGCCCGGCCGGTGGCGTCCAGGTTGCGCTGGGTGCTGCAGTCGCCCAGCTGAAAACCGGGCGGATCGAAGGTGCCGGGTGCCAGGGCGTGGCGCAGCACCAGCACCAGGCCGCCGCTGCGCAGCAGGGCCGCTGGGTCGGTCTGGTCGGTCGGGTCGTTCAGGTTGGTCTGGCTGTCAGCGGCTTGGCTGGGCCGGCTGGCGGTGATGGCGGCGGCGCTCACCGGCCCGGTCAGGGCCGTTTGCAGCAGGTGTCTGCGGGTCAAGGGCATGGTGTGGCGTGCTGGTGTGCTGGTGTTGGTTGGGCCGGGCACGATGCTGCCGCAAGGCCAGCGCTGTGTCGGGCGTGGGGTGGTGGGCTGGGTTGACTGTTGCAGCTGCCAGGTGTTTGGCGATGGCTTGACTATCCCGGGCGGTGCTGGCACCGCGGTTGATCCCGGTTGTGGTGGCTGCCCAGCGCTTGTAAATTCCAGTCGCGTCCATCCTGTCGCGCGCCTTGGCTGCTGCCCATGGGTGACCCTTCTTCGCCAGCCGCCACGCGCGCCCCGCTCAGCCACCATGCCATCCTGGCGCTGGCTGAACCTTTTGCCCGCAGCGGTCGCCCGCTGGACCTGGTGGCCAGTGACCGGGCGGCGCGGCGGCTGGTGTTCCGGCCTGTACCGGTTGATGCTGGCCCTGGCCGCGCCAGCCAGACCCTGCTCACGCTGGACTGCGCTGCCAGCAGCGGCTGCAGCCTGACCCGCGAGACCACGCCGCCCAACAGCCCGGCCGCCCGCCTGGTGGCTGATGGCCCGGACCCCGGCACGCTGTTGGCCCGCATCGACGCGGTAGACCCGGCTTGCCAGTTCCAGCGCGGCCCGGGGTATTGCATCGCCATGACACACCGCCTGGTGGCCTCAGCCAGCGGTGGCAGCGGGTTGCTGCTGACCAGCGCCGAAGCCTGGTTGCACGCCCTGGCGCCACTGCGCCTGGTGTTGACGTTTCACCTGCCCGCGCAGCCCGGCCAGCCCGCCGACCTGCTGCTGACCCTGGCCAACCCGCCCGGCGACACCACATCCAATTCGGCCACACCCGATGCCGCCACCATCCACCTGCCTGACGACTTGCTGGCGGTGCTGGGCAGTGCCTGGCGCCGGCTGGACCGGCATGGTGACGGTTGGCGCAGCAGCCTGCAGTTGCGTGGCCGGGACCTGGCCCGCAGCCAGTGCGCGCAGGCGCGGCTGCTGGCCAGCGTGCAGCACCTGGCGCGCACGTTTGCCGCGCCGCCGCAGCAGTTTCACCGGGCCCAGCGGGGGGCGCGCTGGGCGGTGGCGCTGCGGCGGGCGGTGCCGCTGTTGGTCAGCCTGGGTTTGATTGCCGGCGCGGTGGCCTTGCCCAGGCTGGGCATTGGCAAAGATTCCAAGCTGCTGCTGGCCTTGTTGAACGCACCGCCGCTGCTGTTGATCCTGTTCTTCAGCCTGCGGGAGATGCCACGCATCGGCATTCCACCCATCCCCAGGCCCTTGCCTGCAACCGCCTGGCGGCCGGCAGCATATGCGCCGTCTGATCACCCTGGCCATCACCCCAACCACCACCCCGACAACACCCCAGACCCATGCTCGGCAACCCGATGAACATTCCCCCGGTTTCCATTGCCACCGCCAAGGCCGCGCTGATTGAGCAATACCAGCACACCACCCTGCGCCGCCGCGCCACCATGTTGTGGGGCACCCGCGGGGTGGGCAAATCGTCCATCGTGCGCCAGGTGGCGGCGCACTTCGGTGTGCCGCTGGTGGATTTGCGCCTGACCACCATTGAGCCGGTGGACATCCGCGGCGCCATTTACGCCGACGAGGTGCAGGGCAAAACCGTGTGGTTCCCGCCCGAGTTTTTGCCGGCACCCGATCAACCCGCCGGCATCCTGTTTTTGGATGAGCTGACCGCTGCGGACCAGCGCCTGCAAATCTCGGCCTATTCGTTGATCCTGGACCGCAAAGTGGGCCACTACCAATTGCCCGACGGCTGGCAGGTGGTGGCCGCCGGCAACGCCAGCTTCCACGGCGCGGTGTGCCACGACATGGGCACGGCGCTGGCCGACCGCATGTTCCATTTCAATGTGCAGACGGTGATCGAGGCCTGGTTGGCCCACGCTGTGGCGCAAGGTTTTGCGCCCGAGGTACTGGCGTTTTTGCAGGTGCGGCCCGACAAGCTGGACGACACACAAGCGCAACTGGCGGCCGACCATTTGGTGGGCACCAGCCCACGCGGCTGGGAGGATGTGTCCCACGTGCTGCAGTCGGGTTTGAGCGACGCGGCCAAACGGGTGTTTGTGCAGGGCCGCATTGGCGCGGCCAACGCGGCTGAATTTTTTGGTGTGCTGCGTGAGCTGCAAGCCGGCGCCAACGTGTTGCAACTGCTGGCCGCCCGGCCCGGCGCCGACACGCTGGCGCTGCTGCCGCGCACGCTGGACGGGCTGTACGGCCTGGTCTACGGCCTGCTGGCTGCGGCCACCGACGCCCCCGCGCTGGCCCGGGCGCTGGAGATCCTGGCGCAACTGTCTGAGATTCGCGGCAACCTGCCGCTGCCACTGCGTGAGGCGCAAACCCTGGCGATGGAGTTGCTGCTGCAAAAAGCCCTGGAGCGTGGCTTGACCACCACCGTGCTGGACAGCCCGGCCTACCGCCGCTATGCCCAGCAGCGTGAGCGCGACGGCCTGGCCGGGGCCGCCAGTGCTTGAGCCGCCAATGCTTGAGCCGCCGATGCTTGAGCCACCCCTGCCTGAGCCGGCGGCGCCGCCCGGCCACCGCGGCACCCGCGCCATCCAGCGTTTGGTTGAATTTGCGCCGTCCACCGGCGGTCTGGCGCTGTGGGTGCATCACCGGGATGTGGGGGACGCCGTGCCCACCGGAGCGCCTGGTCTGGCACCCGCACCACTCACCACCGACGGCCTGACCATCCACTACCACCCCGCCTTTGCCAGCCTGCCGCTGCCGCTGCAAACCGGCTGGGTGGCGCATGCGGTGCTGCACATCGCGCTGCGCCACCCGCAGCGGTTTCTGGACTTGCAGCAGCGCACCGGCGATGTGGACCTGGCCCTGTTCAATGGCTGTGCTGACGCCATCGTCAACAGCGCGTTGTCGCACCTGGCCTGGCTGCAACTGCCACCCGGCGCGGTGCTGCTGCCGCGCTTGCTGGCCAGCGCACTGGGCCTCAACAGCACAGACGACAGCGCCCTGCTGGCCTGGGATGTGGAGCAGCT
>JAYVLI010000216.1:0-6466 GCA_043759535.1 Betaproteobacteria bacterium
ATGCTGGAATTTCCGCCCACTCCCGGCGGTGCCGCCACCTACGGCCTGGCACTCAACCTCGAGCGCGACTCGGTCGGCGCCGTGATCCTGGGTGAATACGAGCACATCTCCGAAGGTGATGTGGTCAAGTGCACCGGCCGCATCCTGGAAGTGCCAGTCGGCCCCGAGCTGATCGGGCGCGTGGTCAACGCGCTGGGCGCACCGATCGACGGCAAGGGCCCGATCAACGCCAAGATGACGGACGTGATCGAGAAGGTTGCGCCGGGCGTGATTGCCCGCCAATCGGTGAGCCAGCCGGTGCAGACCGGGCTGAAATCCATTGACTCGATGGTGCCGGTGGGCCGCGGCCAGCGTGAGCTGATCATCGGCGACCGCCAGACCGGCAAGACGGCGGTGGCGATCGACGCGATCATCAACCAGAATGGTCAGAACATGACCTGCGTCTACGTTGCGATTGGGCAAAAAGCCTCGTCGGTCAAGAACGTGGTGCGTGCACTGGAAGCCAACGGCGCGATGGAATACACCATCGTCGTGGCGGCCACCGCGTCTGAATCGGCAGCCATGCAGTACGTGTCGGCCTACTCGGGCTGCACCATGGGCGAGTACTTTCGCGACCGTGGCCAAGACGCGCTGATCGTCTATGACGACCTGTCCAAACAAGCCGTGGCGTACCGCCAGGTGTCGCTGCTGTTGCGCCGCCCACCAGGCCGTGAGGCTTTCCCTGGCGACGTGTTTTATCTCCACAGCCGCCTGCTGGAGCGCGCCGCCCGCGTCAACGCTGACTACGTCGAGAAGTTCACCAAAGGTGAAGTGAAGGGCAAGACTGGTTCACTGACCGCACTGCCCATCATCGAGACGCAAGCCGGTGACGTTTCGGCCTTTGTGCCCACCAACGTGATCTCGATCACCGACGGCCAGATTTTCCTGGAAACCTCGCTGTTCAACAGCGGCATCCGCCCCGCCATCAACGCCGGTATCTCGGTGTCGCGGGTGGGCGGTGCAGCGCAGACCAAGCTGATCAAGAACCTGTCCGGCGGCATCCGTACCGACCTGGCGCAGTACCGTGAGCTGGCCGCGTTTGCGCAGTTTGCGTCTGACCTGGACGAAGCCACGCGCAAGCAGCTGGACCGGGGTGCGCGTGTCACTGAGTTGCTCAAGCAAGCCCAGTACTCGCCGCAGCCGATCAGCTTGATGGGCGCCACGCTGTTTGCGGTCAACAAGGGCTTCATGGACGATGTGGAAGTCAAGAAGATCCTGGCCTTTGAGCACGGCCTGCACCAGCACCTGAAGAGCAGCCATGCTGCGCTGCTGGCCAAGCTGGAAAACGACAAGGCGATGGACAAGGCTGCAGAAGAAGAAATGACTGCCGCCGTGACAGCGTTTAAAAAGTCGTTCGCCTGATACCCAAGGCCTGAAGGAGATCCGTCATGGCGGTGGGTAAAGAGATACGCGGCAAGATCAAGAGCTTCGAGAACACGAAGAAGATCACCAAGGCCATGGAAATGGTCTCGGCCGCCAAGATGCGTCGGGCGCAGGAGCGCATGCGTGCAGTGCGGCCGTATGCGGACAAGATCCGCAACATCACGGCCAACCTGTCGCAGGCCAATCCGGAATACCAGAGCGCCTACATGCGCAAAGGTGGCACGTCCAAGGTGACCGGTTTCATCGTGGTCACGGCAGACAAAGGCTTGTGCGGTGGCCTGAACACCAACATCCTGCGCGCGGTCACCGCCAAGCTCAAGGACGTGCAGGCTGCAGGTGGCACGGCGCAAGCCGTGGCCATCGGCAACAAGGGCTTCGGCTTCTTGAACCGCATCGGTGCCAAGGTCGTCAGTCATGCCACGCAACTGGGTGATGCCCCGGCGCTGGAAAAGCTGATCGGCCCGGTCAAGGTCATGCTGGACGACTTTGTGGCGGGCAAGGTGGATATGGTCTACCTCTGCTACACCCGCTTCATCAACACGATGACGCAGGAACCGGTGATTGAGCAACTGCTACCACTCACCGCCAGCCGCCTGGCGCAGACCGCTGCGGAGAAAGCGCAGTACGGCTGGGACTACATCTACGAGCCCGACGCGGCCACCGTGATTGAAGAGCTGTTGACGCGCTACATCGAGGCCCTGGTGCTCACGGCCGTGGCCGAGAACATGGCGTCCGAGCAATCGGCCCGCATGGTGGCCATGAAGGCCGCGACCGAAAACGCCGGCACGCTGATTGCCGACCTGAAGCTGGTCTACAACAAGACCCGCCAGGCCGCCATCACCACCGAGTTGAGCGAGATCGTCAGCGGCGCAGCCGCCATCAGCGGCTGATCTGGCCGCACGCACAGAACACTGATTGAAGGATTTCAAAATGGCCAATAGCCAAGCTACACAAGCACAAGGCAAGATCGTCCAGTGCATCGGCGCCGTGGTGGACGTGGAATTTCCGCGTGACGCCATGCCCCGCGTTTATGACGCACTCAAGCTCGCCGGTTCCGCGCTGACACTTGAAGTGCAGCAGCAATTGGGTGACGGCGTGGTGCGCACCATTGCGCTGGGTTCATCGGACGGCCTGCGCCGTGGACTGATGGTCAGCAACACCGGTGCGGCCATCACCGTGCCGGTGGGCAAGGCCACGTTGGGCCGCATCATGGACGTGCTGGGCTCGCCGATTGACGAGCGTGGCCCGGTGGACCAGACGCTGACCGCCGCCATCCACCGCAAGGCCCCAAGTTATGACGAGCTGAGCCCGTCACAAGAATTGCTGGAAACCGGCATCAAGGTGATTGACCTGATCTGCCCGTTTGCCAAGGGCGGCAAGGTGGGCCTGTTCGGTGGCGCCGGCGTGGGCAAGACCGTGAACATGATGGAGCTGATCAACAACATCGCCAAGGCGCACAGCGGCCTGTCGGTGTTTGCCGGTGTGGGTGAGCGCACCCGCGAGGGCAATGACTTCTATCATGAGATGGCCGAGTCGGGCGTGGTCAATCTCGAGAACCTGGGTGAGTCCAAGGTGGCGATGGTTTACGGCCAGATGAACGAGCCCCCGGGCAACCGGCTTCGCGTGGCGCTGACCGGCCTGACCATTGCCGAATCGTTCCGCGATGAAGGCAAGGACGTGCTGTTCTTTGTCGACAACATCTACCGCTACACGCTGGCCGGCACTGAAGTGTCCGCACTGCTGGGGCGCATGCCGTCGGCTGTGGGTTACCAGCCGACACTGGCTGAAGAAATGGGCCGGCTGCAAGAGCGCATCACGTCCACCAAGGTCGGCTCCATCACCTCCATCCAGGCCGTGTACGTGCCGGCGGATGACTTGACCGACCCGTCGCCTGCCACCACTTTTGCCCACCTGGACGCAACGGTGGTGTTGAGCCGTGACATCGCGTCGCTGGGCATTTACCCGGCGGTGGACCCGCTGGACAGCAACAGTCGCCAGGTGGATCCGAACGTGGTGGGTGAAGAGCACTACAGCACCACCCGGGCCGTGCAGCAAACGTTGCAGCGCTACTAAGCGCTGCGCGACATCATTGCCATCCTGGGCATGGACGAGCTGAGCCCGGAAGACAAACTGGCCGTGGCCCGCGCCCGCAAGATCCAGCGTTTTCTGAGCCAGCCTTTCCACGTGGCCGAGGTGTTCACCGGCTCGCCGGGCAAATACGTGCCGCTGAAAGAAACCATCCGAGGCTTCAAGATGATCGTGGCTGGCGAGTGCGACCACCTGCCTGAGCAGGCGTTTTACATGGTTGGCACGATCGACGAAGCCTTCGAAAAAGCGAAGAAGATTCAATAAGCGGCGCATTCGGGCGGCAGGCGTTGTTGCCATGCTCAGCGCACGGGAGTGCGCTTCCGCGTGGCGCCTAGCCTGACACCCGACTGCTTGCTCCTTGAACCTCCTTCTTCACTTCACACGAGTCCGAAATGGCCACCATCCACGTTGACGTTGTTTCCGCCGAAGCCAACATCTTCTCCGGCGAGGCCAAGTTTGTGGCTCTGCCGGGCGAGAGCGGCGAGCTGGGCATCCTGCCCCGGCACACACCGCTGATCACCCGGGTCAAGCCGGGGGCCGTGCGCATCCAGCCGGCTGATGGCAGCGAAGAGGTGTTTGTTTTTGTTGCGGGCGGCATTCTGGAAGTGCAGCCCGGTAAGGTCACCGTGCTGGCCGATACCGCCATCCGCGGTCATGACCTGGACGAGGCCAAGGCGGTTGAAGCCAAGCGCCTGGCGGAAGAGGCGATGAAAAATGCCAAGAACGACATCGACTTTGCCAAGGCGCAAGGTGAGTTCGCCACCATGGCCGCGCAAATTGCGGCCATTGCCAAGCTGCGCCGCAAATAAGGGTTGGCATCGGCTTGCTGCCGATGTCTTCACCTGAGACCAACGGCCTGCCGGCTGCTGCCGCGCAGGCTTTTTTCATGGCTGCAGGCCGGTCAGCTATAAGCCAAAGCCTGATCAATCGGGAGATGCAGCATGGGCAAGGGCGGTGGCAACAAAGGCGACGCGGGCAAAGCGGCCAAGAGCGACAAGGCGGACACCGGGCGTTTGTCCAAAGGCGACTACCTGGCCGCCCTGGCGCCGTTGGAGCTGGAGTTGAACAACCTGGCGCGCTGGCTGCAAAGCACCGGCCGCCGGCTGCTGGTGGTGATGGAGGGCCGTGACACTGCCGGCAAGGGCGGTGTGATTGCAGCCATCGCCGATACGCTGAACCCGCGCCAGTGCAGGGTTGTGGCGTTGCCCAAACCCAGTGAGCGTGAGCAGACGCAGTGGTACTTTCAGCGCTATGTGCAGCACCTGCCGGCGGCCGGGGAAATGGTGCTGATGGACCGCAGCTGGTACAACCGCGCCGGGGTCGAGCGGGTGATGGGCTACTGCAGTGATACGCAGGCCAAGGCCTTTTTGAAAGCCGTGCCGGGCTTCGAAGCGCAACTGGTGAACGACGGCATCTTGCTGCACAAATATTGGCTGACGGTGGACCAGGCCGAGCAGGAGGCCCGTTTTGCCGAGCGGCTGGTGGACCCGCTGAAGCGCTGGAAGCTGTCGCCCATTGACCTGGAGGCGCGCAGCAAATATGCCCAGTACGGCGTGGCGCGCGACAAGATGCTCAAGGCCAGCCACACCGATGTGGCGCCATGGACGTTGGTGGATTTCAATGACCAACGGCGTGGCCGGCTGGCCTTGATCCGCCATCTGCTGGACCACTTGCCCGACACCCACGTGCCACCGGCCGAGTTGCTGATGCCGCCATTGGCGCAGCCTCTGCTCAAAGAGCGCTTTGGCACCAAACTGCGGCCGATTTGAGACCGCTGCTGGCGGCGTCTGCGCACTTCAAAGCACTGCGGTGCGGGTCAACACCGGTCAGCGCACATCAGGCCGGTTGGGCAATTCGTCCGGGTTGGTCTGGCCGGCGGCCAGCGCAAAGTGCTGGGTCAGCAAGCCATCCAGCGCATCCACCGCCTGGTTCAAGCCGGCTTCAAACTGGCCGGCTTTGAATGCCTGCTGCATCGGTGCCAGCAAGGCCTGCCACTGGGCTGCGGACACCTGGCGGTCCAGCCCCCGGTCGGCCACGATCTCGATGGCGCGGTCGGCCAGCAGCAGGTAGACCAGCACGCCGTTGTTGTGCTCGGTGTCCCACACCCGCAGCTTGCCAAACAGCGTGATGGCACGGGCCCGCGCACGCAGGCCTTGCCACAGATAACCCAGCGGCAAGCCGGCCTCGATGCAGATGCGGATCTCACCGCTGTGGCGCTGCTCACTGGCCGCCACCCGGGCCTCGACGCGGGCCAGTGCGGCCGGGGGCACGGCGCGGCGGGTGTCGCGCTCATCCCAGAGGCGGTGTTTCAGCAAGCGGGTGATGCGGCCCATGTCACCAGCCTCCTGACGCACCACCGCCACCAAAGTCACCACCGCCGCCGGAGCTGAAACCACCCCCGCCGCTGCTCCGACCACCAAAACCACCGCCACCACCACCAAAGATGATGGGCGGCACACCCATGCCACCGCTGCGGCCCCGCCCGCCGCCAACGCCCATCACGCCCACCAACAGCAGGGCGACGACACCGGCAATGCCGCCAATCAGCAGGCTGGTGCTGAGCCAGAAGGCCAGCGCGCCGGTGCCGCCGGCGGTGGCCACCGCGCCCAGCTTGCGGCCCAGCACGGCGCTCAACACACCACCCACCACCGGCACGCCGACAAACAAAAACATCGCTGCGGTCTGCCAATCCAGCCCATCCAATGTGCCGCCCTTGCCCTGCTGGCCCTGTGCGGCCGGTGTAGGCAGGCCCTCGCCCTTCAGGCGGGCCATCAGGCTGTCCACACCTGCGTTCAGGCCACCCGCGTAGTCACCGCGCTTGAAGGCGGGTGTGATGGCGCGGTCGATGATCTGGCGTGCGGCCAGGTCGGGCACCGCGCCCTCCAGGGCCTTGGCCACCTCGATGCGCAGCTTGCGGTCGTCGCGGGCGGCCACCAGCAGCACGCCGTCCCCCACG